>NZ_JBFTIL010000003.1:0-321952 GCF_056394745.1 Paenarthrobacter sp. 10N417 | reverse complement strand
CCTTCCTCGTCCCGTACGGCTGCAAATAGTACTCATGCATGAACTCACGGATCTCTTCACGCGTAAAACCCTTGTTATCAACGGCCATCGCCGGCTCCTTCACTCAACAGCTAATGAATGACTCACAACCAGCTTGACGATGAGGGAACGTCGAGCAAATCGGGTCAGGATGTGAGAGAACGTTGGAAAGGGCAAGAGGCTGTTTGTCGGGCATACGACCGCACGCGTCTAAGCGAGGCACGAGCGAGCGCGCAGAGGATGCCCGCCAAACAGCCGGACCCAGCCGAACGGCTGGACCCAGCCAAACGGCACCAAGACTCAGTGACCGCCGTGGCCTGCGCCCTCGGTCTTTCGCATCATCGCACCGAGCACCACTGCGGCGCCGGCAATGATGGTTGCCGCCAGGAAGGCTGCCTGCATCCCGGCTACCAGGCCGGAGGATGCGGACACTACGGCGAAGATGGACACGAGCAGCGCAGTGCCAGCGGCGCCGGCAACTTGCTGGGCTGTGCTCATGATTGCTGATCCGTGGGAGTACAGGTGCGGAGGCAGCGGGTTCAAGCCAGTGGTGAAGGCAGGGGTGAAGAGCAATGCCAGGCCGAGGCTCAGCGTCACGTGCAGCGCAATCACCCATCCCAGAGCACTGGCCTGGTCCAGGCGCGAGAATTGCCAGAGCGTCAGGACCATGAGGACTGAACCGGATACGGTGAGGGGCAGTGGGCCCACTTTGTCGAAGATGCGTCCAATTACAGGACCCAGCAGACCCATGGCCAAACCACCGGGCAAGAGAGCCAGGCCGGTTTCCATCGGCTGCAGGTGCAGGGTGTTCTGCAGGTAGAGCGGGAGCAGGATGACCCCACCGAACAGGGCCATCATCGCTACGACCATGAGCAGTGTGGAGACCGTGAACATTCGGAAGTTGAAGGCCCGGAGATCCAGCAGCGGCGAATCGGTCTTCTGCAATTTGAGTTGGCGGAAGACGAACAGCGCCAGGCACACGACTCCAACCACGAGTGCGATGATCGGGACCACCCCGGCGTTGGCGCCACCGATCTGGCTGAGGCCGTAGACCAAGCCACCGAAAGCAGGAACGGTGAGGACCACTGAAGTGAAGTCCAAGCCAGTCTTCCCGCGCTCCCCCACATTGGTGAGGAACTTGGCGCCAATCGCCAAGGCAGCCAATGCTACGGGGAGCACGAACACGAACATGAAGCGCCACGAGAAGTGGTCCAGGATGATGCCTGAAACGGTGGGGCCCATGGCGGGAGCGACTGAGATGGCGATGCTGACGTTGCCCATGACGGCACCGCGCCGCGACATCGGCACAAGCGTAAGGATGGTGGTCATCAGCAATGGCAGCATGATGGCTGTGCCGCCGGCCTGGACGATACGTGCCAGGAGCAGCACGGGAAACCCGGGCGCCAGGGCGGCCAGCAGAGTTCCGCCGCTGAAGAGTCCCATGGCGAGCATAAACGAGCCCCGGGTGGTCAACCGCTGCAGGATGAATCCGGTGGTCGGAATGACGACCGCCATGGTCAGCATGAACCCGGTGGCGAGCCACTGGACCGTGGGGGCGTCGACTTTGAGATCGGTCATCAGCCGCTGGAGCGCCACGTTCATGATGGTCTCGTTGAGGATCACCACAAACGTGGCGACCAACAAGGTGACAATGACCGTGACGGATTCACGGGACATCTTCGCTGATACAGGAGCCTGCGTGAGCGCTTCCTCTGTGGAGGCAGCACTTGCGGACGCGCCGGAACCGGGCTCGCTGTTGGCGTCGGACGTGACGTCGGTAGACATGAGGATTCCTCAGGTTTGGGCTTGGATTCCGGCGATCAATGCCGGTAAAGACAGGAACAGTCTAGACGCCCAAGAGATTCCCGTCAGCAGAAAATCCAAACGTTAGGTATTCAACCTCAGGAATTAAGCGGAACGTTGTCTATCAACCGCACAGGACCCACCTTTGCGGCAACGATTGCCAGCCCTTCGCCGCGGAACGGAGTCTCCTTGCAGTTCTCGGCCAGCGGCTCAAGAGTGGTGGGATCCACGACGTCGAAATAGTCCAGTTCCACCAGTGGCTGGGATTCAACAAGCGCGACGGCGGAATCCAGGTCCAGCGGTTCATGTGCGTTCGCGCGGGACTCGATGAGGCGCAGAGCCCGTGAGAGCACCAGCGCTGCGTCGCGTTCTTGGTCCGAGAGGAAGCGGTTACGGCTTGAAAGAGCCAACCCGTCGTCACTGCGGACGATTGGCACCGGCACGATCTCCACGGGGAAGTTCAGGTCCACGACCATCCTCTTCACGAGGGCAAGCTGCTGGGCGTCCTTCTGGCCAAAGTAGGCACGGTAGGTCGGCGTCGAACCGTCCGCAGCTGCACCGCCGGGAAGTCCATAGTGCAGCAACTTGGCCACCACGGTCAGGGCGCCATCGAAGTGCCCGGGTCGTGAAGCGCCTTCCCATTTCCCGCCGAGCGGGCCGGCCGTGACGCGAACCAGCGGCTGGCCACCCGGGTACACCTCGTCCACGGAGGGTGCGAAGACGAGGTCCACTCCCTCGGCATCCAGGAGGGCCATATCGGCCTCAAGGGTGCGGGGATAGCGGTCGAGATCCACGGCGTCGCCGAACTGGAGGGGATTCACGAAAATGGTGGCTACCACGACATCGTTCTCTGCCACCGCGGTCCTCGCCAGGGCTGCATGGCCCGAGTGCAGGGCGCCCATAGTCGGCACCAAGCCTTGGGAACTTCCTCCCTTGGAAGCCAGGAGCCGGGCACTTTCAGCACGAAGTTCGGCCGCGGTGGTCACGAGTTTGATGGCCATGATGTTCAGATTCCTTCCGGCGCCGTGGGCTCTGTTCCCAAGGCCCCGCCAATGTCACTCAGTTGTTCAGGGCGCAGTAGCCCACGATTCCCGGCACGCCGGGCTGTTGCCCGGGCCATGGCCTGGTAGGCCGCGAGTACGTCGCCGCCCGCACCGCCGTCGTATTCCTTCAGCGCCTGGGCGTGCGCAGCAACGGTGCCCACATCGCCGCGCGCGACTGGACCGGTCAATGCAGACTCCCCGGACGCGAGAGCGTTCTCCAGTGTGGCCCGCAGCAATGGACCCAGCATGGTCTCCGGGGATTCGACGCCGATTTCGCGCAGCAACTGCGACGCCTGCGCAACAAGGGTCACCATGTGGTTGGAGCTGTGCGCGAGGGCCGCGTGGTACAGGGTGCGGTCTGCCTCGGCAATCGCTACCGGCTCGGCACCCATCTCCACTACCAGGGCCTGGGCAATCGGCAGCATGGCGGCGTCGGCTGTGACTCCGAACGTGCAATCCATGAGGCGGGTCAGGTCCAGGCTCATGCCGGTGAACGTCATGGCAGGATGCATCGCCAGCGGAATGGCACCCGCGCTGCGGATCGGTTGCAGGATCCCTACGCCGAAACGCCCGGAGGTATGCGCCACCAACTGGCCAGGTTGCCATGCACCGAGCTTCGCGAGTCCCTCAACAAGTTCGCCGAGGGCATCGTCGGGAACGGCCAGCAGCACCAGTTCCGATCGCTCCACAATGTCCTGGATCCCAAGGATCGGGACTCCCGGCAGCAGCGTCTCTGCCCGCTCGCGGCTCGCTTCGGAAACGGCGGAAACCCCGACGACGGCGTGCTCGGCCGCGCGCAAAGCGGCACCCAGGACAGCACCCACCTTTCCGGCGCCGATGATGCCGACTCCGAGTCTTCCTGGCCTAACCATGCTGAGGGTCCTCCTGGGTTGGTGCTTGCGGTAGTGATTCAGGCGGTGCTTGCGGTGGTGACTGTGGTGGTGCCTGGCCGGTTACCTGCAAAAGCCATTGCTCGCTGGTCTGCCGCTTTCTCGCCTCCCGGGCACGGGCTGCCTGCTGGTCGAAGAGCTGCACAGCCTGCTCCACGTCGGCCTGGTAGAGGCGTGGCACCACAGGTCCCGCCGTGGTGTGGAGGACAAGATCAGCCACCCCGAAACGCCGCGCCAGCGGACCTTGCTGCAAGGCCATGGACTGTGTTCGCTGATGGGGAACCAGGACCAGGGTGCGCCACCATCGGCCGGATCGAATCAACAATGCCGTTCGCGTGGCCAGGAAACCATTGCGCCGCCAGCCCAGCGGCGCCAGGAGCCAGGCCCTGCGCGGAGTAGTGACGAAACCATCCGTGGAAGTAGGCCCAGCCAACCCTTCCAGCGCGGAAGTGAACACCCGTTCCGGATCCTCAACACCCGGGTCCGGCAGCACGAGGGACAGCATCCGCATGACATCCGGCTTCAAGCCCACTGGCAGCAAAGTGGTCCGCGCAGCGTTCTCATTGCCTGCCGCGCCACCGTAGCCGGCCACGTTAACTTGCATGCGGTACCAGCCGAAGATCCTCCAGATGGGCGGCTGCCTGACCTTCAGTGCCTGGATTCGGCCCGGGGGCAGGGTCTGGGCTTGCGTGTCCAGGAGCCCGTAGCGTAGCCGGATCCCATCAGGGGAAATCGCCGCGGTGAAGTTGTAGCCCTTGTTGAATGAGTTCCAATAAGCAGCACCAATGCCCAGCACGGCCGGGATCAGCGCCAGGAAGATGGCGCTGTTTTCGGTGTACACGGAGATGGCTATGGATGCGGCGGCGCCGAGCAGGATACCGACGGTCTGCTCGCTCAGCAGGAGCGAGCCAATAAGCCGGGAAGGCGGCACGGACAAGACAACGTGCTCCGGCGCTTCGGGGATTTCTTGCGCAGTCTCCGGGCCGCTCACCACTCCGGCGGCACGGGCAAGGATAGTGGCGCGTAACTGTTTGGCCTGGACCAGCGGAAGGTAAGCGAGCCGCACGGCAGACTCGCCAGCGTCGGCGACTTCAAACTTGAGCTCAGCGAGGCCAAAGATCCTCGCCAAAAGGGGCTGCACGATGTCGATCGCCTGGACCCGGTCCAACCGAGCCTGCCGCTGCTGCCTGAACACGAATCCTGTGTTGACCCGGACATAGCCCTCGGCCACCTGGTAGCGCGTGAAGTACCAGCTCAGGATGAATCCGCCCACGGTCAGGAGAAGCACAATGCCGCCACCGGCCAACAGCCAGGGCACCCGTCCGTTGAGGTTGGGATCCAGGATGTCGCGGCCCTGAAGTACGCGTTCAAAGGCGTCGCGACCGAAAAAGTATCCGACGGCGGCCAGCGCCACCCAGCCGCGTACGAACGGTGACGCTGGATGCACGCGCCGCCAATCGCCGTCGTCCGCTTTAGCCGGGAGGCCCACGGTGGCGCTACCCTCCGGACTCACAGCCCGGCCAGCCTGGCTTCTCCACGTGCCGAGAGCTGTTCACGCAGCCGTGCGCCTTCCTCGGCAGGAAGTCCAGGCAGGTAAGCGCTGGTTCCAGCTGAAGCCGTGTGAAGTTTCAAGGTGCAGAGACCAAGGCCGCGTTCCACCGGACCAACAGTCACATCCACGTACTGCATCCGGCCGTACGGGACCACCATGGTGCGTTGGAAGAAGATGCCACGGCGAATGAGGAGATCGTCATCTCGCTCCGCGTAACCGATTGCACGGACCTGGCGCGGAATCAGCACGAGCCGCCACAACGCCAGGACAAGCATCACCGCGGGAACTGTGATGGCGAGCCACAGCGGAGGCCAACGCCACCAACCCAGCTGCACAAACACCAGGGGGAGGCTGAGGATCGCCACCATCACCAGGTTTCCGATGGCCCACTCCACCAAGCGGACCGTGACGTACTTCGGGGAGACCCGCAGCCACTGGACGCCGGGAGGGTCAATCGCCCCGGTATGCATATTCGCCTTCGCCTTTTGTTTCCCCGCGGCGGGTTTCCGGTCCTGGAGTGCCACCTTCGAGGTCTTCCGGTGGGATCCGGCAGAATCTCTCGACCACCAGGCCGACGACCACCATCACCACGCCACCACCGCCCATCAGGACGGCGTTCCAGAGGATGCCTTCACCACTCCGCAAAGTCCCGATTCGGAGAAGGTCAAAGGAGATGCCGGCGTGCCAGCCCAGAAGGAGCGTCCCGGCATATGCGCAGGCTTGGGCAAGGATCAGCGTCCGGGCGGCAAGGATCGGGTTGAGCAGGTTCTTCTTCTTGCCGTTGCGCCACCGCAGCACCCGGATTCCCATGATTAGGGTGAGTACTGCGATGACACCCATGGTGACCAGCGCGGAGACCGGAAGCACGGGAGTGGGCATGCTGAAGCGGTTGGTTGCCGCCGTGGCCAGCCAACCGATGGCGGCAGCGATGATGGCGATGATGACCAGGACCGCGGGGCGCATGGGCTTCACTTCTACTCCACCGCTCCCGTCGCCGGAACACCTGCGATATCGCCGTAGCCGTCGAACCGACGGATGTCGGGCATGTCCTCAGCTGCGGCCGCCAACTCTGCAACGCTTTGCCCGTTCAGTTGGGCGTTCGGCTCCAGCAGCGACCATGGGTACAGGACAAACGCGCGTTCGGCCGCCCTCGGGTGAGGCAGGGTCAGGATGGGGTCGTCGCTGACCACGTCACCGAAGACGATGATGTCCACGTCCAGTGTCCGCGGACCCCACCGCACTTCACGGGTGCGATGGTGCTTCTGCTCGACGTCGTGGCAGTGCTGCAGCAGCTCTTGGGGACTGAGGGTCGTCTCAACTGCCATGACCATGTTCAGGAAATCGGGTTGGCCTTCCGGCCCGCCGACTGGCTTGGTCTGGACCACCGGAGATACTCCAAGGAGCCTGACGTTCGGCGGATCCACGAGATCGGCGACGGCGGTGGAGAGGGTGTCGTTCCGCTCGCCGAGGTTGCTGCCGAGGGCCAGGATCGCTTTGGTGTATCCGGAGTTCATGATCGCTCCCTGTGGACACTCACGGTGACATCGCCAAACGGAACCTCAATGGGCGCTTTCGGCTTATGGACGGTGACATCCACTGCGGCCACGTTGTAATTGGCGAGGATGCCATCGGCAATCCTCACTGCCAACCCCTCAATCAGGTTCAGCGGCTCGCCCTCGATGTGCGAGGTGATGAGCTCAGCCACCTCACCGTAGTGCGCGGTGTACTGGAGGTCATCCGTCTCCGCAGCCTTGCTGAAGTCAGTATGAAGGACGGCGTCCACGACGAACGGCTGGCCGTCGCGGCGCTCGAAATCGAACACTCCGTGATGGCCGACGGCGGTGACACCGGTCAGCGTGATCCTGTCCACAAGGTCCTCCGGTCAGCGGGCGATTCGAGCGGCAACCTTGACGGCGTCAAGGCTGGGACCGACGTCGTGGACGCGCACAGCCCAGGCGCCCTTCGCGGCGCTCAAAGCGGTGATAGCTGCCGTGGCGGCGTCGCGTTCCAGCGGCGCGGCAGACTTGCCGGCAACAGTGAGGAGCGAGCCGAGGAACCGCTTGCGTGATGCAGCCACCATGACCTTGTGGCCGAGTGAGAACAGCTTGTCCAGGTTCTTAAGGATTTCCCAGTTCTGGTTCTCGTTCTTGGAGAAGCCAATTCCGGGGTCAACGATGATCTGCTCCGGAGCGACGCCTGCCGCGTAAAGTTTGTCGCGGACACCGCTGAGCTCAGCCACGACGTCTTCGGTCACGTTGTTGTACTCCGTGAGGCTGTCCATGGTGCGGGCATCGCCACGACGATGCGTGAGGATGTAAGGAACCTTGGTTCGTGCGACGAGCTCGGGCATGTCTGGCTCGATGGTCAGGCCGGAGACGTCGTTGATGATCGCCGCGCCGGCTTCCACGGCAGCGGCCGCAGTTGAGGTGTGCATCGTGTCGATACTGACAAGTGCGCCAGCCTTCACCAGCGCCTGGATTACCGGGAGGACCCGGCGTTGTTCTTCTTCAGGGGAAACGGGTTCGGCGCCGGAGCGCGTGGACTCGCCACCGACGTCGATGATGTCCGCGCCGGCGTAGAACATACGCAGGCCGAGCGCGATGGCGGTGTCCGGCGTGCGGTGGGTGCCGCCGTCGCTAAAGGAATCCGGTGTGACGTTGAGAATTCCCATAACGAGCGTGCGGTCCGTTGGCAGGTCCTCAAACCTGGCCGCGGGCCGCGGCTTGCGGAGAATCGGCAGTGGGCTTGTGGCCGGGCCGGTTCCGGGTGCTGCAGCGAGGGAATCCATATATTGCTTACCTTCCGAGTATGAGGCTCATGGCCTCGGCGCGGGTGGCCGGGTCATGGAGCTGACCGCGCACCGCACTGGTGACAGTCTTGGCGCCGGGCTTGCGGATGCCGCGCATGGACATGCACATGTGTTCGCATTCGATGACGACTATCGCCCCACGCGGGTTGAGGTGCTTGACCAGTGCCTCAACGATCTGGGTGGTGAGCCGCTCCTGCACCTGGGGCCGGCGCGCATAAATGTCCACCAAACGGGCCAGCTTGCTCAGGCCTGTCACCTTGCCCTCATGTGACGGAATATAACCGACATGAGCCACCCCGTGGAACGGCACCAGGTGGTGTTCACACGTGGAGTAGAAGGGAATGTCCTTCACAAGGACAAGCTCTTCATGGTCAAGGTCAAACGTGGTGGAGAGGACATCTGCCGGGTGCTGGTGGAGGCCCGCGAAGACCTCCGCATAGGCCTTGGCAACACGCTTGGGCGTGTCATGCAGGCCCCCGCGATCAGGGTCTTCACCAATGGCCAGCAGGATTTCACGTACTGCAGCTTCAATGCGCGGGCGGTCTACTTTGTGGCCCCGCTTGCCGTCCGCGGCTGAGCCGTGGTCGGCGGCGAGGTCGTCGTCGTCGAAATGAGTCACAGCAGAAAGCTTAGCCGTGAAGCGGAGAGTCGTTGCCGCCGTCGGGTCCCGGTGACTGGAATGACTCCTGGCTGCTGACGCCCTGGGCATGCGGGGCTACGGCATCCAGCGGTTCGTCCAGACGGGCCTTCTTGGCCTCTTCCTGGGCCTCGCGCTCAGCTTTCTCTGCGCGCGACTCTACCGGCGGAATCGACTGGACAGGACGGGACTCCTTGGACAGCCAGATCTCACGGAAATCGCGCTTGCGGATGTCGTGGAAGATCTCGGCAATCTCGGCCTGGTTGAGGGTTTCGCGCTCAAGGAGTTCCAGTGCCAGCCGATCGAGGACTTCGCGGTTTTCAGTGAGGATAGCGTAGGCCTCGTCGTGCGCCTGGTCGATCAGGCGACGTACTTCCTCGTCCACAACATAGGCGATCTGGTCTGAGAAGTTGCGCTCCTGCGCGGCGTCGCGGCCAAGGAACGGCTCGCCGCCGCCTTGGCCGAGCTTCACTGCACCAACGCGTTCGCTCATACCGTACTGGGTGACCATCTTCCGGGCCGTTGACGTGGCCTTTTCGATGTCGTTGGACGCACCGGTGGACGGGTCATGGAACACGATTTCCTCGGCAACGCGACCACCCATGGCGTACGCCATCTGGTCCAGCAACTCGTTACGGGTAACCGAGTACTTATCGTCCTCAGGAATCACCATGGTGTACCCAAGGGCACGGCCACGGGGAAGGATGGTGATCTTGGTGACCGGAGCGGAGTTGCGCAGCGCGGCAGCAACCAGTGCGTGACCACCTTCGTGGTACGCGGTGATCTTGCGCTCGAGTTCCTTCATGACGCGGCTGCGCTTCTGCGGGCCTGCCATGACGCGGTCGATTGCCTCGTCCAGGGCGCGGTCATCGATCAGGTTGGCATTTGAACGCGCAGTCAACAGCGCAGCTTCGTTCAGAACGTTGGCCAAGTCTGCACCCGTGTAGCCGGGAGTCTTCTTGGCGACACCCCTGAGGTCGATGCCCGGGGCCATCGGCTTGCCCTTGGCGTGGACGTTAAGGATCTGTTCGCGGCCGATCATATCCGGGGCTTCCACGGTGATCTGGCGGTCGAAACGACCCGGGCGCAGCAGCGCGGGGTCCAGGACGTCAGGACGGTTGGTCGCCGCGATGAGGATCACGTTGGTCTTGACGTCGAAGCCGTCCATCTCAACGAGGAGCTGGTTCAAGGTCTGCTCGCGCTCATCGTTGCCGCCGCCGATACCCGCACCGCGGTGACGGCCAACGGCGTCGATTTCATCAACGAAGATGATGGCAGGGGAGCTTGCTTTGGCCTGTTCGAAAAGGTCGCGAACACGGGAAGCACCAACACCGACGAACATTTCAACGAAGTCCGAGCCGGAGATGGAGAAGAAGGGAACGCCTGCCTCGCCGGCAACAGCGCGGGCCAGCAGCGTCTTACCTGTACCTGGAGGGCCGTAGAGCAGTACACCCTTGGGGATCTTGGCGCCAACGGCCTGGAACTTTGCCGGTTCCTGGAGGAACTCCTTGATTTCCTGGAGCTCTTCCACGGCTTCGTCAGCACCGGCGACGTCTGAGAAGGTCACCTGGGGCATGTCTTTGTTGACCAGCTTGGCCTTGGACTTGCCGAACTGCATCACCTTGGAGCCGCCGCCCTGCATGCGGGAAAGCAGGAACCAGAACAGCACACCAAGCAACAGCACGGGGATGAGCAGGGAGAACAGACCGGAGAACCAGTTGTTCTCGACCGGCTGGTCCGTGAAGCCCTTGTCCGGGTTGGCGCTGGTGACAGCCTTGACGACGTCCGGGCCACGGTCCGTGACATAGAAGAACTGGACGTTCTTGCCCTTGTCCTGGCCATCAATATTCAGGTTGTCTTTCAGTACCAAGTCAACGCGGTTCTCGGCGTCGAAAATCTTGGCCTGCTCCACCTTGCCGCTTTGCGCGAGGAGCTCGAGGCCGTCCTTGGTGTCAATACGTGTGGAACCGCCCGGAGCCAGCGTTGCGAATGCCACCAGGAGCAAGCCGACGACGACAACAATCCAGATGCCCGGGCCCTTGAAGAAACTCTTAGCTTTCATCTGATCGGGGTTTTGCCCCGTCCCTCCTGGTAGTGCTGCGAGGCGCAACTTCTGCGCGCGAATGGTGCTGCTTCAGTTTCTAGCTATACACCGTTCCCAGTTATTCACGCACTGGAATGCTCAAAAGTTCCCTCTGGGCGTACACAGGATACTCGCCTGCGTCGCGCTAGGACACCCCTGGATGGGGATTCGTGATGGATTCCCGGGTCACCAAGGGACACTCCAGAATCGTCGGTCTAGCTGCCAGGACAGCGAGGTCCGCCTTACCCTCGATGGCATCGATCAGGCGTTCGGTGGCCCAGGCGCCCATCTCGTAGTGGGGAAGCGCCACTGTTGTCAGGCCAGGGTAGAGGTTGGCCGCGATGAGTTCCTGGTCGTCGAAACCCACCACGGAAAGTTCGTTGGGAATGCTGATTCCTACCTCGGCCGCTGCGCGGTAGGCACCCATGGCCATACGGTCGTTGTAGCAGAACAGGCCCGTGGGCCGGTCCTTTCGCTTGAACATCCGCAAGGCGGCAACATAGCCGCCCATCACCTCCGAGAGTTCGGACTCCACAGGTGCGGCGGCGCCGTCGAGCCCTGCTTCGTCCAGGGCGTTCCGGAAACCACGCATGCGGTCCCGCGTAGCCGGGACGTCGTCAGTGTTGTTCAGGAAACCGATCCGCCTGTGGCCGGCATCCAGGAGGCTCTGCACGGCTACCCTCGCCCCGCCTTCTTCGTCGGGCACTACCGAAGCGACGCTCCCTGCCACGCTCTCGGAGTCCACAAGCACTGCTGGAACTGAACTCAGGTTTTCCGGCAAGGTGACCTCGCGGTGGTACATGGTGGCGTACAGGATGCCATCCACGCGCCGCTCCAGGAGGGCCTCGACGTCGGCCTGCCGGGACTCATCACTTGCTGCGCCTGAGGTATTGATGATCATCAGGTTGTAGCCCCGCGCCCTGGCGGCCTCATCCGCACCCAGGATGATTCGCCCTGCGTGTGGTGTGGTGGCGATTTCCTCGCTGACGAGACCCAGCATCCCCGTCCGTTGCGTGCGCAGGGCCTGAGCCAGCCGGTTTGGGCCATAGCCCAGGCGTTCCGCCGTGGCTTTGACCTTTTCCCGTGTTTCCAGGCTGATACGGGCGTAGGCGACGTCGTTCAGGACGTGGGAAACAGTGGTGACAGACACGCCGGCGGCAACAGCTACGTCCTTGATGCCAATGCTTTTGTTCGTCAACCGGTCCCCACGTCCCTGTGATCCCGTGAAGGGCGTGTGTTACTCGTAAACGTGCGGAGCCAGCGTGCCCACGAAGTCCAGGTTGCGGTACTTCTCGGCGTAGTCCAGGCCATAGCCCACAACGAACTCGTTGGGGATGTCGTAGCCGACGTATTTGACGTCGATCTCGACCTTGGCTGCGGTGGGCTTACGGAAAGCCGTGCAGATCTCAACGCTGGCGGTACCGCGGGATTCCAGGTTGGATTTGAGCCATGAAAGTGTCAGGCCAGAGTCGATGATGTCCTCGACGATCAGCACATCCTTGCCCATGAGGTCGGTATCGAGGTCCTTGAGGATCCGTACAACACCGGAGGATTGGGTGCCGGAGCCGTAGGAAGACACTGCCATCCAGTCCATGCTGACGTGGCTGTGCAAGGCACGCGCCAGGTCCGCCATGACCATCACGGCACCCTTGAGGACACCGACGATCAGCAGTTCGCGGCCTTCATAGTCCTTGTCGATCTGCGCCGCCAGTTCAGCGATGCGCGTTTGGATTTGCTCTTTGGTGTAAAGAACGTGCTTGAGATCTGCCTGGACGTCGTTTGAATCCACCAATGGCTCCTGTTTTGATGCTCGGGTGCGGCTACTGTTGGGGCGATTTCTGATGCCGGAATACTAGCTTCCCACAGCGTGCGGCATCGCGGGGACCGCCGGTGGCCGAAGCAGCGGACCCGGGACCGCCGGAGGCAGCCCGTTCCTGCTCCAAATCGCTGAGGGACAAGCGGTAGACACTGACGTGGCCCGGAAGTTCCACAGGGCCGGCCGAACCCTGGCGGCGAAGCAGTGCTTCCGCGGCTTGGAGCCGTCCGTACCCGGGTTGTTGGCCCCCGACGTCGGCAGCGGCCTTGGCGATGACGCGGAACCTCAGGGCTGCGGGAAGTCCGCGGACGGCGTCCTCCGGCAACCACGCGCCGTCGTCTGTTCGCTGCACCAGCGAGAGATACGTCTCGTTTGCGAGATCCTCCAGGAAATCGGCGTCCTGCTGCAGGATTGCGGCTGTCCGTGCCAAAGATTCGGCAACGCCTGGCCCCAGCTTTTCTTCGAGGACGGGCATTACCTCGACGCGGGTTCGCGAACGCGCGAAGGCAGAGTCACTGTTGCTCGGATCGTGCCACGGCTGCAGTTCCTCGACCTCGCAGATTTCCAGGGTCTCTTCCCGCCTTAGGCCCAGGAAGGGCCTTAGCAGGCGTCCCCGTGCCGGCCTCATGCCGGCCAAAGAACGGGTACCCGAGCCACGGGCCAGTCCAAGGAGCACCTGTTCGGCTTGATCGTCCAAGGTGTGCCCGAGCAGGATTCGATCGCAACCAAGATCATCTGCAGCGGCTTCGAGTGCTGCGTGCCGGGCATCGCGGGCTGCAGCTTCGGGCCCGAATCCGGTGGACGTGACCTGCACCGGACGCACTTCCACAGGTGAGAGGCCCAGTTCCCGCAAGACAGCTGCCGTCCGCGAAGCTACCTCTGCCGAGCCAGCCTGAAGTTGGTGGTCAACAACCACACCTGCCACGGAAATGGGATGCCCGTCCACGTGGCCGCGCCGGGCGAAGTATCCAGCCACTGCTGCGAGCGCAAGCGAATCCGGTCCTCCGCTGCAGGCTACGAGGACACGTTCCGGGTAACCCGCAGCGGCCAAGGCGTTCTGCAACTGCTTCCGTGCCTTGCCGACGACCGGCGCCAAACGGCCGGGTCGGCGTCGGCCTTTTCCTGTCGGTCCATTGTCAGGACCGCCGCCAAAGCCACCATCTGAGGGGCCGTCAAATACGGGTGCGCTCAAAGCCCCATCCGCTCGAGCCACATCCTGGAATTGTGGATCTCTTCCTCGGTGGGGAGGTTTTCCGCCGAGTTCCATACCCGGTTAAAGCCTTCCATGCCGCCTACCGCAACAACCTCGCGCACGAACTTTGCGCCGTCTGTGTACTGGCGCATTTTGGCGTCGAGACCGAGGAGATTGCGGATGAACTTCTCGATCATGCCGCGGTCCTTGCCGCGATCATTGAACCGCTGGCGAATCGTCTTCACGGACGGGACGATGCTGGAATCGACCGCATCCATCACCACATTGGCGTGACCTTCCAGGAGGCTCATGACGGCAGTGATGTGGGATAGGGAAGCCTTCTCCTCAGGATCCTGCAGCAGGTCCAGAATGGCGCCCCGGCTTGGCACGTTCCCTGATGCAGCGCGGTCCTTCAGGGACTTGGCTACGGCGGCTGCCCGTTCAACCAGGGAATCCATGTTGCCCAGGAGATGACCGCTGAGCTTTTCGATTTCGGCGAGCATGTGATCCCGCAGCCACGGCGCTGCGGCGAACTGAACGCGGTGGGTTTGTTCGTGGAGGCATACCCAGAGCCTGAAGTCGTCCGGGTGCACATTGAGTTCGCGTTCCACGGAGATGATGTTGGGGGCAACAAGGAGCAGCCGGCCGCCCGAAGGAACGTTGGCGTCGGGGGCCAAGGCCGCGAAGGGATCGTATTGGCCCAGGACCTTACTGGACAGGAAAGCAAGGATGGCGCCGAGCTGGCTGCCCGTGATGGCCCCACTGGCGGCGGCGGCAGCAGGTGACAGGGACAGGCTGCTGCGGGACTCCAGCATTTTCTCCAGGACAGGCTGGAGCATGACGGAGAAGCTCTGGGTGTTGGCCTTGGACCAGGAGGCTCGGTCCACGACGAGGACGTGCGAATCCCGCAGGTCCCGGGCCGCTTCAAGGCCGGTGATGTCATGGACATGCGGGACGGAGATATCGGCGTTGAAGCGCAGGTTATCCACCGCCTTGCCGATCTCCCCGGCGCTCAGCGCGGGACCGGGAGGGGTAAGCCGGGCAGCCGTGGAGGCGGCCAGGTCCCAATTGATCAGGGACGGGGCCCCTGCTGACGAATCTCGGGCAGATGACACCATACGGTCCATCACACCACATGACTCTGACAACCGACCCTTAAGTTCGCTCCGCGCGGAGCGACGGGGTTTGCTGTTCCCTAACCGGGCTGGCGGCACCCACATGAGGCCAGCACCGACGCCGAGCGGTCCATCGCCTCCTTGTTTCCAGCCGCACCCGGTTCCAGGCCGTTGCCAATGAACGAGAACACCAGCAGGCGTCCATCAGCGTCCACTACGTACCCGCTCAGCGCGATGACAGTGTTGAGCGTGCCGGTTTTGGCTCGGACAAGGCCTGCGCCCTGGGCTGTACTCGGGTCCACATACCTGTCGTCCAAGGTGCCCGTAAGGCCCGCCACCGGGAATCCGTCCAAGGCCGTCCTCAGGCTCAAATCCGGTCCGCTGGTGATGGCACGGACTACCTCGGCAAACTGGCGGGCAGTGACCTGGTTCTCCAGGGCCAGTCCCGAAACGTCGGCCAACTGCATTGAACCTGTGGCGATTCCCAACTCCCCCAGCCGCTGCCGCACGGCTGAAGTGGCGCCGTCGTACGTCGCTTCCTGACCGGAAGCAATGGCGGTCATCCGTCCGAGCGCCTCCGCCAGGAAGTTATCCGAGGTCTCCAACATGAGGTCCACTTGCTCGCTCACAGTGGCGGACTCGGCGGCGGCCAGCACCTTGGCGGGGACGCCCTTGCCACGCTCGACGCCGGGACTCACCTGGACGCCGGCAGCCACCAACTGTTCGGCGAAAGCCTGGGCGGTGGTGACGGCCGAATCCTGCGGACGGGGCCCAGTGGTAACCGCGGGTGAGTAGCGCCCGGAATTCAGGGCAAGGGAAAACAAGGGGGCGGTCTCGCCAGCCGCGACGTCGTCCAGGCTCCACGCAGGATTGAGGGGCGCTCCGCTGAACAGGGAATCATCCACCTGCACGGTCACCGGCCCCTTGACCCCCGCCGTAGCCAGAGAAGCGGCGGTATCGGCGGCCAGGTTTGCAAGCCCGGCCCGGCCCATCACGGCAGCTGGATCCGAGGCACCTCCGCCGAGCAGCACGTCCCCTCCCCCGGTCAGCACCACGGTTGACGCATCAGAACCGGACAGCACGCGGGTGGTAAAGCGGGATTCGGGACGGAGCGCCTTCAAAGCGGCGACGGCGGTCAACAGCTTCATGTTCGACGCCGGGATACGGTTGGCGTTGGCATCGCGGTCGAACAGGACCGTGCCTGTGGAGGCGTCCATGACAATTCCGGTAATGCTGCCCGCACCCGAAGGTTTCAAGGCGTCATTCACAAGTCGCGAGAGCTCAGCCGGTACTGGCACGGGCGCATCTGCGTCCAGGGGAAGCACGCCGTTGGCCTCTGACAGGCGGTCAGGCTCCTGCTGCCATGGCGGCGCGGAAGGGGAGGACTTGGGTGCACTGAGGAGTCCTGGCACCATGCCGACCACCACGATCGCCCCCAGGCACAGCAGAACCAACGTCAACAGCATCGGCCATTTCAAGCGCCCCCACGCCGTGGACACCCACTTCCGGGCACCCCCGTTTTTAACGCCCTTCATGCAGTTGCTTGGTCCTGTCAGTCCTGAAAATGTCCCCGCCGGTTCAAGAAACCCGGGCCTCTCGCTATATCCTCAATAGTAGTCGGCGGCGCTGGCTGCACTTTTGCATGCCGCGCCCCACCCCCACCCGTCAAGGAGCACGCCATGAAGCACGACGTGACCATCGAGATCCCCAAGGGATCGCGCGTCAAGTACGAAGTTGACCACGAAACCGGCCGCGTCCGCCTGGACCGCGTCCTCTTCACCTCCATGCAGTACCCCACGCACTACGGTTTCTTCGAGAACACCCTGGGCGAAGACGGCGACCCGCTGGACGCACTGGTGCTCCTGCAGGACTTCGACCTCCACCCGGGCGTCATCGTTGAATCCCGCCCCATCGGCGTTTTCAACATGACCGACGACGGCGGCGGAGACGCCAAGGTCCTCTGCGTTCCGGTGGATGCACGCTTCGACCACATCCAGGAAGTCAGCGACGTCAGCGAATTCCTCATCAAGGAAATCGAGCACTTCTTTACCCGCTACAAGGACCTGGAGCCCGGCAAGTGGGTCAAGGCTGAGGGTTGGGGCGATCGCGCCGCTGCCGAAGCCGAGCTGGAAGCTTCCATCAAGCGCTTCTCGGCCGAAGGCCACTAGCAACACTTACGACGGCGGCTGGTGCTGTTCCCTGCGAACAGCACCAGTCGCCGTCGTGCTTTAAGCAACGCGGGGTCACTTCTGGCCCTTTGTGGACCCCCACATGGGCCATAACTGACCCCGCGTTGTCCACATGGGTATCTCTCCCCATCGCGGCAGCTTCGGAGTCCCCCTAGGCTGGGACGAGACTTTACGACGCATGTAACAGGGGGTTCCACATGGCTGGGTTCTACGGCGCGGACATTGCGCAGCTTCGCAGTCTGGCCGGCGTCATGGGCAAGGCTGCCGATGCCATCAATCTGCAGAGCGCGCAGCTGTCCAACGCCATCAACTCCGCAACTGCGTGGCAGGGGCGCGACGCCACAGTCTTCAAGAGCGATTGGAACAGCCAGCACAGGCAGAGCCTGGTGAAGGCTGCCAACATGCTGAGGGACAACGCGAGCCAGCTCAAGAAGAACGCCAACCAGCAGGAATTTGCCAGCCACAATGACGGCTCGGGTACATCTGTGGGCGTCCTTGCAGATGTCTACGACACAGCAACGGGTGTCAAGGAACTCGGCGCGCAGCTCTGGACTGCTTACAAATACGGCAAGCTCGGCCATGCCGAATGGGTCAAGACCCGCGAGGTACTCACCAATTGGCGGGCTGGCGGTACAGTCCTGCGGGATGCCTTGAGCGCCCTGCGCAGCGGCGAGAAGGTCACTGACGTGATCACCGACCTCAAGGCCAACATTCCTTACAGCCAGGCTTTCCAGGACGCCTCGAAGTTCTCCAAGGGCCTGCGAATCGCCGGAGCCTTGGCGGCGCCATTGAACATCGTGGGCGGCATCAGCGACATGATCAGTCCCGAGCACGACGGCTGGCGCGGTACTGGAGACCGGGTGGCCGGCGGCCTGTCCGTAGTAGGCGGGGTGGGCAGCATCATGCTGATGACCGCTGGTGGTGCAGCCTTGCTGGGGCCCATCGGAGCCCCGATCGTGATCGGCGCAGGCATCGTTGCCGGCGCCTGGGCGTTGGGCAACCTGGTGGCGGACAACTGGGATTCCATCAGCAACTTCGCCCGGAACCCCGGCAGTTACATCGCCGACGGCGCCCGGGAAGTAGGCAATTTCGCCAAGGATGTAGGCAGTAAGGTGGCAGACGGGGTCGGTAATGCCGCCAAGTCAGTCGGAAACTTTGTCGGAGGGATATTCGGATGACCACGAGCACCATGAATTGGACCGAGCGGGATGTACAGGCTGCAGCGAATGTTCTGGCGTCGGCCAGCGCCACAGGCAAGGCCCTGACGACCTTGACCGATGAAGAGGTTGTTGCCTTGGACGGCGTCCAGCACGAGCAAATCGTGGCCCTTCCGTGGCTCACGGCACAGGATGCCAGCAAGGAGCTGATGTGCGCGGTGGCCTTGCGCGGACTGCTCGCCAAGGAACTCGTCTACCCCGTGGTCTTTGAAGGCGAGACCGAGCCCACCCGCCTGCACGCAATTGAGGAAATCACCGGTGCCCTGACGCTGCGCCGCAGTGGCAGCAGCGTGGTCTCCGTTGAACGGACCGTTTCCACCGGCAAGCGCTGGCTCTATGGCTACATCCACGACGACGGCGTGCTCCTGGAGGAAGTGGACGAAGGCGGGCTGCACGGCTTCACTGTTGTCACCCGTGATCAGTTGGCTCCGCGCCTTGCTGAATTTGTTGACCCGAACACGGCCGCCCACCGCGACACCGATCCCACTGTTTATACGGAGGCTGCGTTCGAAGAATATGCTGCAACGGCCCTTGCCGATACCCAGGCGGCCAGCAACGTGGTGGTCTTCAACACTGACACGAACGAGTTTCCGACTGTCACCGTGTACACCGGTCCCACCAGCGTGCACGTCCTTACTCCCCGCGTAACTCCCAGCGTAGAAGGCGAATCTGTCTCCCTTGAGTTGAAGGAGACGTCCGCATCCACCCTTGCCCGCGTCCTCGGCGGGTTGGCTGGGCTGGCCTGACCCATGAGCAATTCGAAGTCCCAAACGGCCACTGGCTTGGTTGATGCCGTCAACGGCCGCCCTGTACGCCGCCATCCCGAGACTGGCGCATACTTCGTGAAAGCGTCCGGAGGAGCCCACTTCTGGGGCCGCGTTCTTGACGCAATCGTGTTTCTTGCGGGGTACGGCGTCCTGGCCACGATCGCGGCCGTTGCACGCAATGCCATGATGAACAGTGGCTCGCTCCTGGCCTTCAATGACGGCTTCTGGCTGACGCTCTACATTGTTCTCTGGTTCGTTGGTTTGTTCGTTTACGGCATGATCTGGGGTACAGCGGGCAGTGTCGGAGATGCTGCCGCCGGCATGCGCTCGGTACGGATCAAGGACGGCACGACGGCGGGTGCCTGGTTGGGCGGTTGGCGTGCCATCTGCTGGTCCTTCTTCCCATTCTTCGTGGTGATGCTGATTCTTGCGGCGTTCAGCGGGAGCTCGGATGATACGTGGGATCCGAAGTTCGCCGCTCTTGACCGACGATCCGGCGTGGCACAGGGCCGGCAGCCGGTCCCGGACCCCAAAGTGGTCGCCGCGCAGCAGCTAAAGAAATAAGAAAAATAAGCCCTTGCAGAGCGGCTACCAGCCGGTAGCATGTGATCCACTATGTTCACTCTGACCATCAACCAACGCGACAGTCGCCGGGATGGCGACCTCGTGCCCGAGCTCCTCAAGGACCTGCGGCATATTCCGGCACGGCTCGACTTCGACCGTTCGGTTGAGGATGAGGTGCAGGGCATCGTCGAGTCCGGCCACCAAGCTGTTGACACAGCACTGATCGCCCTCCGCACCGGTCAGTGGTACGTGGGAATCGGCGTCGGGCCCATCAACGAGCCCCTTCCCAACCTTGTCAAAGACGCTTCCGGGCACGGCCTTGTCTATGCCCGGCGGGCTGTCGACCGCCTCCGCAACGGGAAGGAACGGGTCCCCGTTGCCGTGGATGGTCCCTTCACGGCTTTGGCAGCAGAAGCCGAAGCAGTGCTCCGGCTCCTCGGACACATCGTGCAGCACCGAAGCGCGGCCGAGTGGCGGGTCCTGGACCTTCTCACTCCTGGAGTTCGCGGCCAACAAAAGGCTGTTGCCCAGGAACTCGGCATCACGACGCAGGCCGTCAGCAAAGCACTTGCCCGCGCGCAGTGGGTGGAAGAACATGCTGCCCGACCCGCCGCAGCCCGTCTGCTGCAAATGATTCTCGAAGTGCGTTAACGAGCCCCCGCGGACCCGCAGGCACCCAACCGCGGCCGCGAACCCAAGTGAGTCGCAGTTGAGGCCGTTCTGACCACTCAAAACGGCCTCAACTGCGACTCACTTGGGTGAGTAACGCGATTACTGGTTGCCGAGGTTCTCCTTGGCCATGGCGGCGCGGTCCTGAACATCTGCAGCAGCGGCCTGGCCTTCGTCCTTCACGTTGGCAGCCGCTTCAGTGGCGCTGTCTTTGACGTTCTGGACTGCGTCCTGTGCCGGCTCCTTGAGATGCTCGGCCATCTCCTGGGCTGCGTGGCCCAGTTCCTCGGTCAGGGGCTGGGCTGCTTCCTTCACTGCCTGCGCAGCCTCGCGTTCCTTGTCCGACGGTGGGATGAGGGCCGAAACCAGCAGACCGGCGCCGAAGGCGATCAAGCCGGCAGCAATGGGGTTGCCTTGGGCTTTTCGTGTGATCACCTGTGGTGCATCACCAATGTCCGAGACCACACCGGAAACAGTGTCCTGGGCCTGGTGGGCAACATGGCCCGCTCTGTCCTGAACATCGTCGCGGGCGCCAAACACGGCCGTCTTGATCCTGTCTACCCTCCGGTTGACGATGTGGGAGGGCGTGACCTTGTCGGCAACGGCGTCAACGTTGGTACTGAGCCGCCTGCGAGTTTGTTCGATGTCGGCGCGCAAGGCGTCGGGGTTCTGCGTCATCGTGTCTCCTCAGTATTCGGTTTGAAGGTTGGAGGTATTTCCTTGACTGTCTCTGTGGTGCGCGGCATGCCCTTGATGGTGTTCAACTCCTTGCGACCCATCGAGGCCAGCACTGCTGCGACTATGCCCCAAATGACAGCCACAACAACTGCGGACCATCCCAGGCCGATGAGCTGACCCAAGGCCCACCAAAGCGCCAGGGAAAGGAACAGCACGGTCAGATGCCCGGCCCAAGCGGCTCCGGCCATCATCCCGGCGCCCTTTCCGGCCTTGGTGGCCGATTCCTTGAGCTCTACCTTGGCCAGCTCAACTTCCTGTCGCATCAACGTGGAGACGTCGCGCGTCAGGTCACTCAGCAGTTCGCCGAGGGGTACGGATTCGGCTTTCATATGGGCTTCAGTGGGAGGAAGGTCGGCAGGACTACTCATCGGGGACCTCCATATACGGGATCATCGGGATCGCTGGGATCGTCGGGACCCACAAGTGGATCTCCTTGCGCCTTAACTCCACCGGCATCGGTTTCCGGGTACGGCATGGTTGATCCTTCAAGGCCACCCGTGGTGCCCGCGCCATATCCGGTATCAGTTCCAGCACCCGCGCTATATCCGGCGTCAGTTCCAGCACCCGCGCCATATCCGGCGTCTGTTCCGGCACCGGTTCCGTATCCAGCACCAGTTCCAGCACCCGTCGTTCCGTATCCAGCGGTGGTCGTCTGGGGCCCGGGCAGATCAACGGCCGGAGGCGACACAGCGCCACCTTGGGTCGGGTAGTACTGGGCACGCGGGGTGGTATCCGAGGTGGCCGTTCCCGTCATGGGCGAATTGTCCGCCATTCCCCGGCCCAAACGTCCGGCGAGGACGCCAGCACCGGCAGCCAACAGCAAGAACGTGCCGGGCTTACGCCGGGCAAAGCTCTTTACCTCGTCCAGAAGTGAACCGGGATCCCGGTTCTCCAACCAGTGGGCAACCGAGGAGGAGCGCTGGGCCGCTTGCTGCACCAGGTCCGTGGCGACTCCGCCGTCCTGGGTCGAATTGGCCATGGTGTGTAGTTCGTCGGAAATGGACCGCAAACCCTCCGCAATCCTCTGTTGTTGGGTGGCGGCCTGGTCGGTCAGCTCGCCCTTGGTTTGCGTCAGCAATTGCCGGGCGTTCATCTTGACCTCTTGGGCCACGTTTCCGGCTTCGGCCTTGGCTGTTTCAACCACACCGCCAGCAGCATCGCGCGCTGTGCCGGCGACTTCGGCGGCTTCCTGCTTGGCCGATTCGACGGTTCCTGTGCCGGACGTGGTTCCGGATCCTCCAGTGGTACTTCCGTATCCGGTGGTTCCCGCGCCGGCATCTGTTTCCATGCCGGTGGTATCGGTTTCGACCGGTGAGTCCAGGTAACTTCCCGAGTAAGGCTCGGTCCCGGCGGGGACCCCAGTCCGTGGCGCCGCGAAGCTTCCGTCCTGCGGCGATTGGCTCTCAGTCATTGTCGCTCTCTTTCCACAGTTGGCAGGCTGCGGACAGCAGCCGGGATAGTAAGTATCGTTACTATCAATGGGTGTGTACCCGCTTGCCGGGGATTCAATCGCCAGATTCTGAAACGAAATCCCAGCTCGACACGCGCAGCAAGACCCGTCTACGTTGGACCAATGAGCCACAAGCCCTCCAGGCGGCGGCTGATTTCCGCGCTTCGAAAAACTGTCACCCGTCACCGACTCCTGTTTGCAGCCAAAACTGCCGCGGCAGCGGGATTGGCCTGGTATCTCGCGCCCTTCATGCCGGGTCCTGCCGCGTCCTATCCTTACTACGCACCACTCGGCGCGCTCGTCAGCATGCATCCCACGGTGGCGGACTCCGCAAGGCACGGCTTGCAGAGCCTCATGGGCCTTGCGTTGGGGATTGGCATGGCTTTCGCCGTGACCACCGTGGCAGCGCCGACGGCGTTGGCCGTTGCCGTGGTGGTGGGACTGGGCGTGATCATCGGCGGCCTCCCCCGGCTGGGCACCGCCTCGGAGTGGGTTCCCATGGCGGCCCTGTTCGTCCTTGTCCTTGGGGATTCCAACGCGGAGGGCTTCTCCTTTGCCTACGTCCTGCAGATGGCAATGGGCGTTGCCGTTGGCTTCGCTGTGAACTGGCTGGTGTTCCCGCCGTTGCACCTCGAAGGAATCGACCCCGCCCTGTCCGGGCATCAACGGGCCTTATCCCAACAATTGAAGGACATGGCCCGCGCCATGGAGGAATCCTGGCCGCCCAACCACGAAGCCTGGGCAAGCCGTAGCGGCGAGCTGTCAGCAACCGCCGCTGCCGTGCGGACTGCCGTTCATGAAGCGGAACTGAGCGCAAAAGCGAACCCCAGGAGCCGGCGTCGTGCTGGCCGCCTTCCAAGCGATCTGGCTGGATTGCGGATAGTGGAACGGCTGACCTTCCATGTCCAGGACATCACGGATGTCCTGGCCAGCGTGATCTGGGAAGAGGATGCGGGGACAGTCATCCCGGACAGCGTCCTGGCCAACCTGTCCGAGGCGCTGGAGGCCGTGTCCCGGGTGATTGATCAGTGGCGGGGCGAGGATGACGAGGAATTGAAAAGCCATTTAGCGGAGGCGAAGGACAGCATCTCGGAACTCGGGGATGCGGTCACGGAAGCTGCAGCTGGCCAGGCGTCAGTGAACGCTGCGGCGTCAGTGGCCATGAGTTTGCGCCGGATCATCACGGTGGTATCCCCTGCGGATTAGGTCCATACACACCAAAAACTAGCGTGGCGTCAACGGTGGCGAGGCTTTCCGCCCCTTGCCGGCAGTGAGGCCATCCAGCACTTCGGTCAGCGCCTCCAGCGATGAGCGATGCGGTATCCAGCCCAGGAGGCTGTGGGCGCGGCTTGTGTCCATAATGGGTGCGCCGGCCGCCATGTCCACCCAGCCGCCGTCGGTTACCTGCAAGCGCAAGCGCCAACTGACCTCGACGACGGCGCGCAGCACTGGGAGCGGTAACGGCAACTGCCGCCGGGCGTTGAGGATCCAGGCGAGGGCGTTGGGGTCCAGCACGGGCTCCGCCGCGATGTTGAACGCTCCTTCTGCGCGACGTTCCAGCACCCAGTACGCATCGGCGACGTCGTCGGCGTGAACGGCCTGAAAAATCAGCTCGTTGGGAATGGGGAGAATGGGCAGCCAGGGCTTACGGGGAATGAGCCGCGGGAGAACGCTCCCCAGGAAGTAGCGACCCACTTCGCTGCCTGCCTCGGCGCTGAAGATCAGTGCCGGGCGTAGGCGCGCCACCACGATATCCGGATTTTCTTTGGCAAAACCATCCAAAAGCCGCTCTTGCGCTGCCTTGTCCACGCTGTAATGGGATCGCCTGATACCGCCGGCCGGCCACCCTTCCTTGGTCCGTTGATCCTTGGGGGCGGGCGAATAGGCACCAACCGATGAGGCACAGACGACGTGCTTCAGGCCGGCCTTCCTGGCCGCGCCCAATACGTGGGCTGTTCCTGCCACGTTGGTCCGGCGCAGAAGTTCGCGATCGTGATTTGGCTGGATCTGCCAGGCCAAATGCACCACGGCGTCGGCACCTGCGAAAGCTTTCTCCAGTGCTTCCCGGTCCCTATAGTCGCCAACATCCAGCTTGTGCCATTCCACCGCGTTGTAAGGGGCTGCGCTCTTGTCGGGTTCGCGCCGGGCTATCCCCACGAGGTCAAGGGCCGCGCCCTCTTCCGAGCGCGCAGCCTGCAACCGCTTCAGCAACGCCGTACCTGCGTTACCGGTGGCTCCCGTGGTGACTATGCGCATGAAACTCTCCCTTCGCGTTCCTGCAAGGCCATTCAGGCATGCGGGTTCTCTCCTGTGGAGCGAATACGCTCCAGTACCGCCGTCGTGGAGTGTTCCGGGACATAATCCAAAATCGTCACCGTGCCGCCATAGCGCTCCACAGCCGCGGTCTCGGCCAGCATTTCCGGCGTGTAGTCGCCACCTTTGGCGTACACATCGGGCTGCAGCATCTCGATGAGCGGGATGGGAGTTGGGGTATCGAACACCGTGACGTGGTCCACGCAACTGAGCGCGGCGATCACGGCGGCACGGTCTGCCTCGGGATTCACGGGCCGGTCCTGCCCCTTCAGCTGCCGCACCGAGGAATCGCTGTTAAGGGCCACCACCAGGACATCGCCCAGTTGCTTGGCCTGGTTCAGGTAGCGGGTATGGCCGCGGTGCAGGACGTCGAAGCACCCATTGGTCAGCACGATCCTCCGGCCCTCCCTGCGGTGCGCGTCCACCTGCCTGGCCAATTCATCAGCAGTCAACGCAGTATCGGCGAACCCGCCGAGGTGTCGGGCAAGTTCCTCGGTGGTGCAGATGGACGTGCCGGGCCGGTGGACCACCACATCAGCCGCGGCTTGGGCGAGGTCAACACTCGTAGTCAGGGGCAGCCCGGCCGCGCGCGCCAAGGTCAGCGCAGCTACGAACGTATCGCCGGCGCCGGAAGCCTGCTTCTCGGCTTCCGGCCTGGCCCAGGTCCGGTGGTTGGCGAGGGATCCGTTCTTTTCGTCACCGCTTGCGTCCGGATCGCTGGAACGCAGCGTCAGTGTCCCGTCACGGTCCAAAGTCACGACGACGGCGCCCGCACCTGAGGCGCGAAGGAGCTGGTCCGCGTGGGCCTCCACGAAGGGGCAGCGTGCAGCGCCACCGGGAAGTTCCGTTCCGAGCAGCCCGGCAGCTTCCTGGGCGTTCGGGGTGGCAAGATCCGGTTTGAGGTCGGCCCACCGGGCAGGATGATGGGCATCGACCACCAGGAGGGTGCCCTGCTTGTGGCTGGAGCCGGGGTGAGAACCAGTCTGAGGACTACGTGCGGGTCCGAGTGCATCCATTAAAGCTGCACGCACCGGCCCCACCAAGGCACCGGCCTCATAGTCACAGAGCACCACGGCGTTGGAACCCGCCAGTGCTCCCGGGATGGTGGCCGCCAACTCCTGGAGGCCCTCCGGGGGAACGTCAGTGGCGGCGTCATCCAGGCGAAGCATCACCTGGCCGGCGCTGCTTATCCGGAACTTGGTGGTGGTGATCATGCCGGGATGCTGCACCACGCCTGATATGTCGATGCCGGCAGCCGCGAGTCTCCCAAGGAGCTCCTGACCCGCAGTATCCTGGCCGACCAGGGAGACAAACCTGACGTCCGCGCCAAGGGCCGCCAGGTTCATGGCAGTATTGGCGGCTCCCCCGGGGGCGAAGTCGCGGCGCTTGACCTGGACCACCGGGGCGGGAGCTTCGCGGCAAAAGCGCTCAATCAGCCCATCCCACCAACCGTCCAAGATGGCGTCGCCGACGACCGTAACCACGGGCCGTTCCTCGGCCAAGCGACGCGGCAGCCACTCGGCCAAACCTTCTTGATTGGATAGGCGTGCCATTGGGTACCTTCCGGTAGAGGCGGCATGTTCCTGCTCCCCTCAGGTACCCCACAGCCCGCGGTTCACACGCCGGGTTCGGTAGTTTTCCACCACCTTTGACGAAGGGAAGTCCAGATGGTCGTTCAACCGGATTTAGGCGTTGGCCCGGTGCTGGAGAAGTTCCCGGATGTGGAACGGATTGCGGTACTCAGGGGTGGCGGCCTTGGCGATGTGATTTATGCATACCCGGCGCTCTATGCCCTGAAAGCGGCCTATCCGGAAGCCGCAATCACGCTCTTGGGAACACCGATCCATGCGGCTTTGGCGGCCGGGACGGATGGGCCCATTGACGAAGTAGAAATTCTCCCGTTCGCCAAAGGCGTCCGCGACGGCGACCACAAAGACGGCGGCCCAAATGACGGCGATCAAAACGACGACACCGAAGACAGACTTGCCCAGGAGGAATTCTTCTCGGCCATGCGCGCCCGCAAGTTCGACCTCGCGCTGCAAATGCACGGCGGCGGCCGGTACTCCAACCCTTTCCTGCTCCGTCTGGGGGCGCGACACACCGTGGGCACCCGAACCAAGGACGCCGAGCCCTTGGAGCGAAATCTCGATTACATCTATTACCAAAACGAGCCCGACCGCTGGCTCGAGGTGGCGGGCCTGGCAGGAGCGCCAACCATTATTTCTCCGCCCTTGCGGTCCCTGCCCGAACACCAACAAAGCATCCAGCGCCTGCGTGACCCCCAACGGAGTCCGCTCCTGGTGCTCCACCCAGGTGCCAGCGATCCGCGGCGGCGATGGCCGGCGTCGTACTTTGCTGAAGCTGCGGCGACCATCGCGCAGGAAGGTGCGCAGGTGTTGGTAGTGGGTGACCGCTCTGAAAAGGCGCTGGCCCAGGAAGTGGCAGAACTCGCGGCCAGCCGACTGACAGCCGGGGACAAAGACGCAGTGCGCTCAGTTGCCGGCGAACTGGAAATCGGCGAACTCGCGGCGCTCTTGGACGCCGCCACCGTAATGCTTGCCAGCGACAGTGGTCCCCGGCATTTGGCGCAAGCCCTTGGAACACCGACCGTCGGGATCTTTTGGGTAGGCAACGTCTTCAACGCAGGGCCCCGAGGCCGGAGCCTGCACCGTATCCATATGTCGTGGGTGACCGAGTGCCCGGTGTGTGGGGCGGACGTGACCCAGGTGGGCTGGTCCGCACAGCACTGCGGCCACGACGACACCCTGATCAGGGGCGTCGCCGTGGCCGACGTTGTTAAGGACGTGCATGACCTTATGGCCACGAGCCTTCTTCTGCGGGGCAAATAAGGAGCTCGCGGACCTCGCTGCCAAACGGCTGCGACAACGCGAACACCACGGCTTGCGCCACATTCGCGGGATCGTTGAGCTTGGAGTCGTCCTGCGGCTTGTATTGTTCGTCGCGGTCATCAAAGAAGTGTGTCTTCATGCCTCCCGGGATGATGGTGGTGACACCAATGACTCCCCCGGTTTCAGCGGCCAATGCCCGGCTGAATCCTATGACGCCGAACTTGGAGGCGCAGTACGCCGTCGCGTCCGGCAGAGCCCGTAAGCCGAGGGTTGAGGCGATGGTGATGGCCCGGCCCCGGGATTCCTTCAAGTAGGGCAACGCCGCACGGACCACGGAAACGGTGCCCAGGAGGTTCACTCCAATCACCTTTTCCCACTCCGCCGCGGGAACGTCGGCCAGCTTGCCGCAGCGGTCGATACCCGCAGCGGTCACCACCCCGTCAAGGCCGCCGAGGCTTTCGGCTGCCTCCTTTACGGCCGTTTCGACTGATTCGCGGTTGGAGACGTCTACTTCGAGGGCTTTCGCGCCGGAGACATTGCTGATATTGCGGTCGAAGACGAAGGGAGTTCCTCCGGCGTCGCGGATGGCATCAACGATTGCGGCGCCGAGGCCGGAGCCGCCTCCGGTGACGATGACGCGGCCGGGAGTTTGCGTGTTCATACGGTTCCTTTCGGTGGTCGGTTCTTTGCTGGCAGTTACGGTCAGCTGACTTTGGCCAGTGCTTCAGCCAGGCCGCTGGTGGAGCGGGCCGGATGGAAGGGCACCGTAACGCATCGCCCTCCCCAGGCAGCCACGAGGCTGGCTTCCGGTAATTCATGGGGTTCGTAATCTCCGCCTTTGACCCAAATATCCGGCCTGAGTTGGTTCAGGCAGGCTTCGGGCGTGTCCTCATCGAAGACCACCACGGCATCAACGCAGGACAACGCGAGCAAAAGTTCTGCCCGGTCCTCCATGCTGACGATTGGGCGGTGCATGCCCTTGAGGCGCCGCACAGAATCATCGGAATTCAGGCAAACGATGAGGCAATCACCCATGCTGCGGGCCGCGGCCAAAGTCCGGGCGTGACCGGCATGGAGGAGGTCAAAGCAACCGCCGGTCGCCACGACGGTCCCTCCGTTCGAGCGGACTGTCCGCGCAACTTGGATGCCGGGTTCCAGGCCCGGAAGGCCGCCAAAAAGCTCGACGACGGGACTCGCCTTTGCCCTGACAGGCTGGCTGGCTAGCCCGTTGCCTCCGGTGGCAGAGGTGCTCGTCTCCATGGCCAGGGAGGAGGCTCCGCCCTTCGCGAGGAACGCAGAGGCATCCTCAACAGCCCTGGCCGCGGCACCCGGCAGCGCGAGCCCCAGCCCCAAATACACGGCGAGGCTCCCAGCCAAGCGGTCCCCGGCACCGCACGGATCGTCCACGATTGTTTTGGGAGCGGGGATGATCTTCCCCGGCCCGGCAGCTTCCACTAAAACCGCACCGTCTTCGCCGGTGGTGACCAGGACGGCATTGCTGCGCCAGCGATCCAGCAAGTGTTTCCCTGCGTCCTCCGCACCAGACGAGGACCGATCCAGCCCGCCTGCCTTCGCAGCGGCCCGGGCCTCTGCAAGGTTGGGCGTCACGACGGCGACACCCGGCACCGGCTCCGAACCGGCTGGGTGCGGATCCCAGACCACCGGGACGCGCCGTGCGGCGTCGGCGAGCGCAGTGCGGATGTCCGTGTTGGCCGTGATTCCGCGGCCGTAGTCGGCCACGATAACGGCTTCCGCGGAGGCAATCGCACCGAGCATCTCTCCGGTGCACGACGGTGAAGGAGCTGGCGCACATCCTTCATCGAACCGGACCATGGGGTGGGTCCCAATACGTACGCGGGTCTTGGTGGGTGTTGGGGCGAGCGGGGCTCCGGTGAGTATGGCGACACCGGCCAGGGCGCGCCTGAGGTGGCTGGCGCCGTCGTCGTCCGAAACCGCGGTGACCAGGGCGACGTCGTGACCGTCGCGGGCAAGCAGGGTAGCCACGAGACCAGCGCCACCTGCCCGACGCCGGATGTGGGCTACGTCCACCACGGGGACGGGCGCGTCGGGGCTGAGCCGCGTTGCGGTGCCGTTGATGTCAACGTCCAGGAGGAGGTCACCTACCACTGTCACTTTCATGGCTGCGCTCCGTCTTCGCCGATGCCCGGCCCGGTCCGCCTCGCGACCTCCGCGTCGAAGGCACGGCATACAGCGTGGACGGCAATGAGATGGCCTTCCTGGGCGTTGGCTGCGATGGCGTCCACTGTGATGGCTTGATCGCAGGCGTCGGCCAGCGGGTTGGGGCCCGCGCCCGTCAGCGCCCAGGTGGTGATGCCACGTTCCGTTGCCGCGCGCACGGCGTTGAGGAGGTTGGGGCTGCGTCCGCTGGTGGAGAGCAGGATGAGGACGTCCCCTGCGCGGCCGTGTGCTCTGACCTGGCGGGCGAAGACTTCCTCGTAGCCGTAGTCGTTGGACAGTGCCGTGAGGGCAGAGGTTTCGGCGTGCAGGGAAATCGCCGAGAAGGGCGCGCGTTCGGCATCGAACCTGCCCACGAGTTCGGCGGTGAGATGCTGGGCTTCGGCCGCCGATCCCCCATTACCGGCGGCCAGCAGCCGTTGTCCGGACAGGAGCCGGTGGGCGAGTTCTGTTCCCCATTCGGAGAGGCGGGCGGCTTGCGAGCGCAGGGACTCAAGCGCTGGAAGTACGTTGTCCAGATGCGCGGCAACCTCTGCTGCGATCTGCGGTCCACGTGCGGCTGTGTAGGCAGACCCGCTCCAGCCCACGGGCACGGTATCCGGGACGGGCTGCGTGGTGGGCGTGATTCTCTTGGGAACTGTCGATTCTGTGGTCACAGCGCTGTTCCTTCCAGTGGTTCCAGGCCTTCCCCAGCCTGCCGGGACAGACCCGCGGCCAAGACGGACCGGTACGCTTTCTCGGTGTCTGCGGCGATCCGGTCCCAGGAGTAGCGGGAGCGGGCACGCCGGTTTCCGGCCCGACCCATTTCGGCACGCAAGGTGGGGTCGGCGAGGAGCCGACCCACGGCGTCGGCAATTGCTTCGGGGTGCCGCGGAGGTACGTGCAGTCCGGTTTTCTGGTCGACGACGGTCTCCCGGAGTCCGCCGACAGCCGCGGCCACAACGGGCACGCCGCAGGCCATGGCCTCGAGGGGAACAATGCCGAACGGTTCGTACCATGGCGTGCAGACCACGGCGTCGGCGCTGCGGAAAATTCCGGGCATCGCGTCGCGCGGGACCTGGCCCCGCATGGTCACTTTGTCCTCCACGCCAAGTTCTTTGGTCAGCGCGCGTAGTCGCTGGGCTTCCGGGTCCTCTTCGAGGTTCAGGGCGTCGCCGGAGCCCCCGACGATCAGGAGCTCGACGTCGTCGAAGCCAGCGTCGGCCAGGAGAGGCAAAGCCTGGATCACCAGGTCCACGCCCTTCCTGGGAACCAGGCGGCCAACACTGAGGATGCGGTGTGTGCGGGACCTGCTTTCTGGTTCTCCTGTGCCTGGGAAGAGGTTAAGGTCCACGCCGCAGGGCGCAATGGAAATCCTTGACCGGCCTATGCCCAGCGCTTTGAGCTCAAAAACCTCGTCAGGGCAGGTGGCGATTACCCAGTCCGCGGTGCGCCCTACCCACGGCTCAAGCCAGGCACGCGCGGGTGGGCTGGTGTCAGCTGAGCCTTGATGCCTGCGCTTGACCGAACCCAATGCGTGGAAGGTTTGAACTACTGCGATCGGCTCAGGGGCACCCGCCCGCCTGGAAGCTTGGATCGCGGCGAGTCCGGACATCCAGAAATGTGCGTGGACCACGTCCGGGACCAAGCCCGCCCAGTCCTCGCAAATGCCATCGGCCAGCTCACCCATGAAGGGAAGCAGATCGTCCTTGGGGATATGGCGGGCCGGACCGGCGTCAACGTGTACCACGGTGAGTCCCGGCGCAACCTGCACCCTTGCAGGAAGATCCGGGTCATCCCGCCGCGTGTATACGGTGACCTGGTGGCCACGACTGGCCAGGCTTGATGAAAGGGCCGCCACGTGGACGTTTTGCCCCCCGGCGTCCACGCCTCCCAAGGCGGCCAATGGACTGGCATGTTCGGAAACCATGGAGATTTTCATGGGTGCGTCCTCTCTGTGTCATGGCTGACGGACTCCGAACCGGGTTGCGGGCGGCGTTCCGTGTCGGGGAGCTGGTTATTGGGGACCTGCTTTTCAGGGATCTGCTTTTCGGGAATCTGCTTTTCGGGAAGACGGGCACCCGCAGGTGAGGGGCGGGTCGTGGGGAGATCGGCCAGGAGTTCGTCCCAGGCCTGATGAAATTTCCCGAGCCCGTAGCGTTCCAAGGCTGCCGCGCGGGCCACCATCCCCATCGCGTAGGCGTCACCGGGTTCGTCCAGCAGGCACCGTGCAAACCGTTGGAGTTCGTCCACGTTGTTCGAAACAAGACCCGCTCCCGGCGGGATAGCGCGCGTCGCCTCCGTGGTCGCCAGCGCCAGGACAGGCATTCCCAGGTGCATGGCTTCGAGCAAGGCCAACCCCAGCGATGTCCAACGGAGGGGATGCAGGTACAGCCTGCAGCGGGCAAGTTCTTGGTGCAGCTTCGGCGCGGGTACGTCCCCGGCAATCCGAAGGCGCTCCTCGCTCAAGCCCAAGCCCTTCAGGTTCAGCGCTTGCGGCAAGCCCTCCGTCCCCATTCCGAATACGCGCAACGGCCCTACGCCGGCAAAGCCAGGGAGGAGGTCCGTACCCGTCACCCGGCCGCGACGGACGGGTTCATTGACCACCACACCCATCTCTTCGCGTTCACCGGTATAAAGCCGACCGGGATCGGGGATGCCGTGCTCGATCACAACTGTGGGCGTGGACCCCGTGTCCCAGAAGAGCTGATTGAAGTGCGTCACATGAACCACGGGGATGCTGTGCTGATCGGCCAGCGGATGGAGAGTGAACGGGACGTCGCCTTTGGGAGTGTTGTGCTCAAGGTAGACGGCAGGCAGGTCCACCCCGGGCCTTCGACCAAGCTTCCGGGCAACGGCGGCGATCTCCTCCGGGCGTTGCAGGACCACCACGTCCACGCTGTCCGGATCGATCGTGTCGAGGTCAATTTCCTGCGCGGCGACCGGCCACTCACGGCCACCTCGCCCCAAACCCCAGGCGCCGCCGTCGGGCTCGACCGGAAGGAGATATTCGTGCCGGCCCCTGACGAAGGCCTCCATCCATCCTCCGTGGATGTGCCAGACCAGGATCCTCATGGTTTCCACACCTTTCTTCGGGTGCTGAGGGAGGAGACTCCCCCCAACAGCCGTTCCACCGCCTCAAGGACTTGTTCCGGGGTAACTGAGCTAAGGCACGGGTGGCCCGGAACCGGGCAGATGCGTGCACGCGTGTTCCTGCAGGCTGCTTCCTGGTCGCCGAGCAATTCCATCGGAACGCCGTAGGGCGCCCAGCGAATGGCTGGAACCACCGGGGAGAAGAGGCACACCACCGGCGTTCCGACCGCTGCGGCCAAGTGGGCGGGACCTGTGTTGCCGGTGACCACGACGGCGGCGCCCGCGAGTACCGCTGCCAGCGTTCGCAAGTCTGTTCTGCCGCCGAGATTGTGTGCCGAGGGTCCTGCCACAGTTGCTGTCAGCGATGTGTCGCCCGGCCCTCCCGTGACCACCACGCGGTGCCCATACGCTTCAAGGAGTTCCACGGTGGCTGCGTGGTGGAGTGCAGGCCACGCCCTCGCGGGGGCGGCTGCGCCTGGATGCACCACGATATACGGGCCCTTTTGGGTAAGTTCGTCCACCAGTTCCTCGGGTTCGTCCACAGGGTTGATGTGCAACTTGCCGTCGTCCCCTTTGGGAAGCTGGAAGCCCGCCGCCTGCGCAATCCCCAGAGCACGCACCACTTCAGGTTGGTCCTCGGGGAAGTCTTCGCCCGGTTTCAACCGGACGTCCAGGAGGGAGCCTGCGTAGTCAGTGGAGGCTCCCGTGATGCGCTTGACGCCTGCCAGCCGCAACAACAGTGCCAACGGAAGCGGGGACTGGTGGAAGGACGTGAGGATCACGGCTTCCTCAATCCTGGAGCTGCGGACGAACTCGATCAGGCCATTGGTTAGTTCAGCTGTCGCAGCCGGCGCAGGGTTAACAATCCATGGGCACGGCCACGTGTGGACCTGGGTCACTCCGGGGAGCATCTCCGCGGCGCCGGCACCTTCAGGGCCGCAGAGGAGGACAACGTCGTTGCGTCGGCTGCCATCCGGTCTGCTTCCGTTCGCCACGGCACGCAAGGCGGGTCCAGCGAGAAGCACATCGCCCATGCTGTCGAGTCGGGCTACCAGGACGCGGCTCATACAGGTGCGTCCTGCCTGGCGTCGGGTTTCGGCGATGCCCCTCCTGTCGCGCCTGTCGCAGTACCAAGCAACAGCTCGACGGCGGCCAACAGGTTCTCCGCGACCACCCCTGCCGCTTCAATTTCCTCTGCCCGGGTCACGTAAGTGGGCACCAGTACTGCCTGCGAGCCGGCCGCCGTCGCTGCTTCGACGTCAGCACCGATGTCCCCAACAAAGGCCACCTGGGACGGGTGTAGCCCCAGTGTGCTGCAGGCAGCGAGAATCATCCCCGGGGCAGGCTTGCGGCAGGCACAGGCGTCGGCCGGGCCGTGCGGGCAAATCTCCCACACATCGAAGGGGCCTAGGAGCTCGTCCACGCGCTGGTTCACGGCGAGGACCTGATTAAAGGTCAGTAAGCCACGGGCAATGCCCGACTGGTTGCTCAGCACCCCTGTTGCCAGCCCGGCCCGGCGTACTCGCGCCAGCGCCACGTGGGCACTTTCCATGGGCCGCACCAGTTGCGGGTCGCCGTTATATGGCACGTCAACGACGAGCGTTCCATCGCGGTCAAACAGGACCGCTTTCAACGTTCCAGTTCCTCCCATACACGCAACGTTCCCAGTTCTCCCGACACTAAACAGTGCGACGACGGGAAGTTTTCCCTGCGGCGCCGGCGCCTGCGTTGGCCGCTAGACTCCTTGCGGGAGGCCACCATGGACATCGTTGAAATGAACGGACAACCCCTGCTGCTTGCCCTGCGCGCCTTGAAACTGGGGGACCTCCTTGTTGCCGTTCCGGCGCTTCGCGGTCTCCGCCGGGCGTTCCCTGAGCACCGCATTTTGTATGCTGCGCCAGCCTGGATTGCGGAGGCCTTGGAACTGGTGGGCGGCATCGACCACCTGCCCACGCCGGGCCTGGATGACCCGCTAAACATCCCCCCGGGCGCCGTGGACATCGCCGTGAACCTGCACGGGAACGGACCCGAAAGCCGCCAACGCATCAACGAACTCCGCGCAAGGCAGGTGATCGCGCACCAAGCTCCCGGGCTCGACGGACCGGTTTGGACAACCGGCATCCCTGAGCGCGAGCGTTGGACGCGCTTGCTCACCTGGCACGGCATCGACGCCGATCCCCTGGACTACCGGCTCAACCCGCCAAGCGTTCCCTCGCCCCGGCCCGGCGCCACGGTAGTCCATGTTGGTGCCGCGTATGGCAGCAGGCTCTGGCCCATTCAGCGATTCGCCGACGTGGCAGTTGAGCTCTCGCGGGCGGGGCACGACATCGTGCTGACCGGGGGCACGTCCGAGCGCGAGCGGGCAGTGGAGACTGCCGCCCTGGCAAACCTCAAAGGAGCCAACCTCGACGGCGGCGTGCTGGCCGGGCGGCAGGGCCTCGCAGAGTTCGCGGCGACCATCGCAGATGCGCGGCTCGTCGTCTCCGCGGACACCGGCGCCGCCCATCTGGCGTCCGCCTATGCCCGGCCCTCCGTGGTCCTGTTCGGCCCAGCTCCTGCTGAAGAATGGGGTCCGCCGCCTGGACCGCACGTGGTGCTTACCGCCGTCGAACTCCGCCGCGGTGACGTTTTCGCCGCCGATCCCGATCCCGCGCTCCTTGCCGTGACCGTCCGTGACGTGTTGGATGCCGTGGACGGGTTGGGCTGCTGAGTCCTGTTGGCTGCTGGTTTGCCCTATTTGGCTTTTTTAAGGCGCCGTTCCGTCCTGAAGGTGTGCCTCCTCATCCAGCAACTGTGTCTGCAGGGAGACCAGGATCTTGGAAAGCCGCCGCGAGACCTGCATTTGCGACATCCCCAATGCCTCCGCGATGGTGGACTGCGTTTCCTCCCGGTAGTAGCGACGATAAAGGAGGTGCCTGTCCTCTGCGTTCAAGCCGCGGATTGCATTGCGAAGGGCGAGCACGTCCTCCAGCCGATCCGTAGGGCATCCGAAAGCGGAAAGGCATCCCTGCAGGCCGTCGCGGCCCTCAGCAGCGGGAGCATCAAGGGAATCCGGCCGTTTGCTGGTGCCGGCCATCAACGCTTCCCTGACTTGGCAGGGCTCCAGCCGAAGGTCCGCCGCCACTTCTTCGGGCGTCGGAGTCCTCTGGAGGGCTTGGGTCAATTCCTCCGTCCTGGCGAGTACTTGGCGCCGCACATCCTGGATTGGCCTCGGTGGCCGCACTACCCAGCAGTGATCGCGGAGATATCTTTTGACCTCGCCTGCAATGGTCGGGGCGGCGTAGGCGGGGAAGCTTACGCCCTTGGTTTCATCGAAGCCCCTGGCCGCCTTGATCAAGCCCATGTACGCAACCTGCCGGACGTCGTCGATGTCGTGCGTATGGGCGGAATACCTGGCGGCAATGGACTTTGCGAGATTGAGATGGTCCAAAACCAAACCGTCTTGGAAGCTTTGACGGATGGTGCTCTCCGGCGCAGGAGGCCGGGTTTGGACGTCGTGTGGTCGGGTTTGTCGCATGTGGCTTCAATCCTTAGACCTTGCTGGAGTGAGTGAGCCCACGGCAAGACTCGTTAAAAAGAGAAGCACACTTACTATTAGCTTTCAACGGGTATTCAGGACTACGCTCGAAGGGTAGCCTCGTCCAGGGATCGGAGATCCACGTGGAAGACCAACAACTCACTGAACCGCATCTTGTGGCAGCAGATATCCAGGATTTCCTTCTGGATACACCGGACGTCGAGGCCTTCCTCACGGAGCTGGCACGCCACTCAGCGGCGATATTCACCAACCCCGACAACGAAGTTTTTTGCGGCATCACCATGCTTCGGCATCGGGCCGCGGCCACAGTGGCCAGCAGCAGCGAACGTGCGCAGATGCTGGACGAACTCCAATACCAGTTCGCTGATGGCCCATGCATCCACTGCTGCCGGGAAGGCACGCAAGTGCAGATTCCAGACTTTGAAAAAGACAACACGTGGCCTGAGTACAACGACTTAGCCCTGGCAAATGGCGTTCATTCCGTCCTCGCCGTGCCTTTCCCGCTCACAGATGAGACAGCACGAGCCGGGCTGAACCTCTACTCCGAACGCCCCAACGGCTTTGACCAGGCCGCCGTTCAACGCGCCAGTGATTATGTGCAGCAGGCATCCAAGGGCCTTCAACTGGCAGTGCTGATCGCGCAACACAGCCAAACTGCCGCCAACCTTCGCGCAGCCATGGCGTCCCGAACGGTCATCGACGTCGCCACCGGCATCATCATCGCCCAAAACAGGTGCAGCCAGGCCGAAGCGGTGGAGCTCATCAAAAAAGCCTCAAGCAACCGGAACGTCAAGCTCCGGGACGTTGCGCAGGCAATCGTCGACTCAGCCGGCGGCGGCCCCGTCCAGACCCATTTCACGTAACCCCCTCACCTAAACCACAACAATCCAAGCGAGGTGTCTCTCATGCAAACCGTCACGAAGGCCATCGAGGTAGAGGTACCAGTTTCGGTCGCCTACAACCAATGGACCCAGTTCGAAAAGTTTCCCGAGTTCATGAGCGGCGTGGAAAACGTCCGCCAGATCAATGATTCAACGCTGCACTTCTCAACCAAGGTCGGCGGCGTCCGGCGCGAATATGATGCCCGCATCACCCAACAGGTTCCGGATACCGTCATTGCGTGGGAAAGCATCGACGCCCCACGCAACGCCGGCACAGTCCGCTTCGACAACCTCGGACCCGAGCACTGCGGCGTCAACGTGACCCTCGAATGGGAGCCCGAAGGATTCCTGGAGAAGGCCGGCGCTGCACTCTCCGCCGACGAGATGCAGGTGGCCGCGGACCTGGACAAATTCAAGGAATTCATCGAGGACCGCGGCCACGAAACCGGTGCCTGGCGGGGGCGGGTGGACTAAGGGGTCCGGCTGTTCCGGGCTGAGCCGGGCTGTCCGTGCGAGCCGGGCTCTCCCTGAGAGCCGTGCGGCTGTTACAGCAGGCTGCGCAGAACCAGGGCGGCGCCGTCGTCGAATACTGACGCGGTGACCTCGTTCGCAACGGCAATTACTTCCTCGGGAGCCTGGCCCATAGCCACTCCCCTGCCTGCCCATGTGAGCATCTCGATGTCGTTGCGGCCATCGCCCACTGCCACCGTGTTGGCCTGTTCCGTGCCGATCCGCTGGCGCAGGGCCTCAAGCGCGCTGGCCTTGGTGACGCCCTCCGCCGCGATATCCAGCCACGCAGTCCAGCCCACCGAGTACGTCACGCCGGAAAGGCCGATGTGACGGATGGCGTGGTTGAAGTCGTCCGAGGTGTTGTCACTGCTGAAGACCACCACGCGTACGGCCGTGGCCTCCAACATGGTCTGGAAGTCCACGCCTATTGCCTCGACGCCGAAGCTGGCATCCTGGAAACGCTCCGTGGAGAGGAAATTCCCGTCTTCGTCCTCCAGTGCGTACTTCGCGTTGGGCAGGCGTTCGCGCAGGGCCTTCAGCGCCGGAGCGGGATCGAACGTTGCCTTGTGGATGATCTCGTAGCCGGTCTCAAGAGTGGGATCCAGCCGGAGAGTTACGCCGCCGTTGCAGCACACCGCGTAGCCGCGTTCCAAGCCGATTTGCTCGATGATGGGCAGGGTGGCATTCAGGGACCGGCCGGTGGCGATCATGACGTCATGGCCGCTCGCGACGACCTCCTGGGCAGCCGCTCGAACCTCTTGAGACATGTGGCCATCGTGGTCGACGAGCGTGCCGTCAACGTCCAATGCGATCATGAGTCTGTTGTTGTCATTTGGCTGGTCATCGATGCCAGCAACTGGAGTGTCAGTCAAAATAGTCATGGTTCCAGTAGAGCAGACACCCCTGACACCGCACTAGGACCGAGGACACAGCACCGGATTAACGCCGCGTGAACACTCCCCGCCGCCCCGTCCCCGCGCTCCGCCACCCCCCGCACCAGACACCCTCCAGCGGACAATTCACCTTCGCGCGCGGAGGTGAATTGTCCGCTGGTGGGTGAAACGTGATGAGCTTTTCCACATAGCCCCACCTGTCGCACCCACGGGCCCCCTCCGCCATCGAAGGTTGTTTCCATGAAAGAAACAGCCGAGTTCTTAGTGTCCGCCCAGCAGAGAGCCACCACGGGAGATATTCGTTCGCTCAGCAGGCGATTTACGAAGGGTGAACTGGTCAGAGTGCGCAAGGGAGTCTATATGGACAAGAGCCGGTGGATCTCCCTGAAGCCATGGGAGCGCTACTCCGCGACCATCAGGGCAGTCGCTTTGGAACTACCCTCTGCACACTTTTGCTACGAGACAGCAGCCGTACTCTGGGGGATGCAGGTTGTCGGAATCCCGGCGCACATCCATTTAGCCAATTCGTCATCCAGTCACGCTGGTTCCAAGCGAGCGACTACTCAGGCCTCGGGCGGCACGAAGTCTGGCAGCACAGGACTGGAGGGCATCAGGAGTTACGGCATCTATCGCCATGCCTACCAAGCGAGCCCAGTGCACCTGACCGGGCTGACCGTTACGGACCTTAACTCAACAGCGGCTGACGTGATGGTTCGGCTTCCCTTCGCACGGGCGGTGGTTCTCGCCGATCACGCTATCAGCCAAAAAAGGTTCGGAGCTTCGGCCGCCAGCGTTGAAGACCTGCGTCATGCAGGAGAGAGCCTGGCATCCGCTGCCAAGAGACTCTGGGTCAGCTCAGTCCTTGACTTCGCCGACGCTCGCTCGGGTTCAGCTGGCGAGTCCCTGAGCCGTGCCCAAATGCATCTACTTGGTTTTCCAGCCCCCGAGCTTCAGGCCGAATTCCATGACGCCTTGGGATTCGTTGCCAGGACGGACTTCTACTGGCGGGAACTCAAGATTATTGGCGAGTTCGACGGAGATGCAAAGTACCTCAATGACGAGTACCTCAACGGGGGAACCGCACGTGAAACCGTGCTCAAGGAGAAGAAGCGCGAGGACAGACTCCGTGCCATGGGCTTCCAGGTAGTGCGCTGGGACTGGACCACAGCCATCAGGCCGGAGAAGCTGCTTGCAAAGCTCGAAGCAGTGGGACTTTCCAGGACAAGAAACCCCGTCCAACGGACCATTCACCGCCGCGCGCGAGGGTGAATGGTCCGTTGGGCGGGGTCTTCCGCGGAGCGAACTACAGGACCGGCAGAACCTCAAGCCCGCCAATGTACTTCTGCAGCGCCTTGGGAACGTTGACCGAGCCATCCGGGTTCTGGTGGTGCTCCAGCAGGGCAACGATCCACCGGGTGGTGGCCAGGGTGCCGTTCAGGGTAGCGACGGCGCGGGTGCCCTTGGCAACGCCTTCCTCGTTGATCACGCGTTCGCGGATGTTGAGGCGGCGGGCCTGGAACGTGGTGCAGTTGGAGGTAGAAGTGAGCTCGCGGTAAGCGTTCTGGGTAGGAACCCAGGCTTCGCAATCGAACTTCCGGGCCGCGGACATGCCGAGGTCACCCGCAGCTGTATCGATCACGCGGTAGGGGAGCTCGCACTTGGCCAGCATTTCCTCTTCCCACGCGAGCAGACGTTCGTGCTCCGCGGCTGCTTCTTCAACCGTGGTGTAGATGAACATCTCCACTTTGTTGAACTGGTGTACTCGGATGATGCCCCGGGTGTCCTTGCCGTGTGAACCGGCCTCGCGGCGGTAGCAGGAGCTCTGGCCGGCGTAGCGGATGGGGCCAGCGGAGAGGTCCAGAATCTCGTCTGCATGGTAGCCCGCGAGGGCCACCTCCGAGGTTCCCACAAGGTAAAGGTCGTCTTCAGCGAGACGGTAGATCTCGGCGTCGTGCTTTACATCAAAACCGGTGCCCTGCATGGTCTCCGGACGGACCAAAGTGGGCGTAATCATCGGGACGAACCCGGCCTCGATTGCCTGGTCCATGGCCATCTGCAGGAGCGCCATTTCCAGCCGGGCGCCAACACCGCGGAGGAAGTAAAAGCGTGCGCCGGAGACCTTGGCGCCGCGTTCCATGTCGATCGCGCCGATAAGTTCGCCGATTTCCAGGTGGTCCTTCGGCTCGAAATCCGTGAATTCGCGCGGCGTGCCCACCGTCTTGACCACAACGTAATCGTCCTCGCCGCCCTCGGGGACGCCATCCACGATCAGGTTGGGGATGCCGCGGAGCAGCTCTTCCTGCTTGGCTTGCGCAGCAGCGGCTTCAGAGGAGGCGGCCTTCACCGAATTGGCCAGTTCCTTGACCTCGGCCAGCAGGGCCTGCTTTTCCTCGCCCTTTGCCTGGGCAACCCTCTTGCCGAAGGCGTTCTGCTCGGCCCGGAGGGTCTCATGGCGGATCAGCGCGGCGCGGCGATCGGAGTCTGCGGAGATGATCGCGTCCACAACGGACTCGTCGGCGCCACGGGCGCGCTGGCTGGCACGGAACTTGTCCGGATTTTCGCTGAGGTCTTTTACGTCGATCACCACACAAGAGTATCGAATGGGCCGCTGATTTCCCGTTCGGACGCTGACCAGTGCAGGCGCCCAGACAGCGCCGTGAAATCAGCACTACCCAGGACGATAGTGTTGGAGCACCATGAACGACTGGATCCTGTACGTGATTCTCGCTGGGGGCGTGGCGTTTGCCGTCTCCAGTTGGTGGGGTGTGCGCCGATTGAGAGCCCGTCACATCAGGAGCGCCGTTCGGGAGGACACCCACAGGCCGGAGCCTGGGCACCAGAAGGTTGCGGTCATCCTCAACCCGGTGAAAAACAAGTCGCACGAGGCCCGCCAAGCAATCATCGCCGCGTGCGAGCTCGCCGGTTGGGACAGCCCGAGGTTCTTTGAAACCACTCTGGAAGACCCCGGTTACGGACAGTCGCGCCAAGCGCTGGAGTACGGGGCCGACGTCGTTCTTGCGTGCGGCGGCGACGGTACAGTGCGTGTGGTGGCTGAGTCGTTGGCGCATAAAGGCGTGGCGATGGGCCTCATTCCGCTGGGCACCGGCAACCTCCTGGCACGCAATATTGAACTGGACGTCAGCGATATCGCCGACTGCATCCAGATCGCCCTCTTTGGCCATCAGCGCTTTATCGATACCGCCAGTATGGCCATAGACAACGACATTACCGGGGAATCATCCACGCACACGTTCCTGGTGATCGCCGGCATGGGCCTCGATGCGGAGGTTCTTGGCGATACGAAGGAAGACTTGAAGAAGTCTGTGGGTTGGCTCGCCTACACCGAGGCCGGGGTCCGGCATCTGCCCGGCCGCCGGAAGCGCGTCACCATCACCATGGATGACCAGCTTGAGCAGGCCAGGAAAATCCGCAGCGTGCTTTTTGCCAACTGTGGCCTGATTCCGGGCGGCATTGACTTCATTCCGGAAGCCATGATCGACGACGGCATGCTGGATATCGTCGTCATGAGCCCCCGCAGTGCGTTCGGATGGATCGCCATGTACGCAAAGATCCTGTTCAAGCACAAGCGGAATCTGCCGGTGATGAATTTCTATCGCTCCGGCAAGGTCACCATTCGCAGTCAGGAACCCATGGCGACGCAGCTCGACGGCGACCCCGCGGGCGAGGCCACGGAAGTCACCGTTCAGGTCCAGCCGGGTTCGCTATTGGTGCGGGTACCGAAGGCCCAAACCCTCTAGACTGCGCCCTTCTCGGGTTGCGCCGCATTTGCTGCGGCTGCTTCAGCCGCCGCCTTCGCTGCAGCCCGGGCCTCGGCCTGCTCACGGATCATCGCTTGTTCTTCTTCAAAACGGAGTCGATCCGCGCGGTCAGCTTCGTCGCCGTCCCAGTCGTCCTTGTTCTCGCCGGAGGGCTTGGGATTGACGATCATGCCCTGGCCGTCTTTGTCATCTCGGTGGACAGACATGACCGCTCCCTTCTTTTGGGCATTCATCCATCGTTTATGGATCAGGCAAGCATACGCACACTTGCATCACCGCGAAAGGGGTTGAAGGTTCAATAATTTACCGCCGAACCCAGCGCAGTCTAGCCCTTCAGAATCGATTGGACCCACGCATGCGCGGAGGCAAACGCGGCGTCCGAAGTATGTGGGGCAACAACCGCCGCCTGCTTATCGGCACGCGCGTATGAGCCCAGGAAGCGGGTTGCCGGGCTGATCCGGTGAAGACCTGCGAGAGCGTCAGCAACACGGGAATCCGACGCATGACCGTCGGCATCGATGCTGAAGAAGTAGTGGCCCAAGTACTGGCCTGTGGGACGGGATTCGATGCGGCTCAGGTTGACCCCCCGCGAAGCGAACTGGTCAAGGATTTCCATGAGCGCACCGGGGTGGTCCTCCGGCAGCGGGACAACAACCGTGGTCTTGTCGGCACCCGTTCGTTCAGGCAAGGTACCCGGCCGGCTCACCAGGATAAAGCGGGTGACTGCATCCGGGTTGTCTCCGATGTTTTCGGCCAGGACATTGAGCCCCGGCTGCTCAGCCGCAATCAAAGGGGCGCAAATAGCGGCATCGTACGGGCCATCTCCTTCCAGGAGGCCCATGGCAGATGCTGCGGTAGAGGAACCGGGCACATAGTCCGCGTCCGGAATATTTTCGTCCACCCACAGGCGGCATTGGGCCCACGCATGGCCATGGGTGGAGATGCGCTTAATCTCGGAAAGCACGACGCCGGGCCTCGCCACGAGCACGAACGTAACAGGAACCAGGGCCTCACGGATGATCCGGAGTTCCGGGCCCGTGGCAATGGCATCCAACGTCGCAGTGACCCCGCCCTCCACCGAGTTCTCAATGGGCACCATGGCGGCGTCGGCTTCACCATTGCGCACCCGATCGAGGGCCGTGTTCACGTTGGTGCAAGGAATACGGAAGGCATCAGCGGCGCCGGGGACCTGCATGAGGGCGGCCTCAGTGAACGTTCCCTCAGGGCCCAGGAACGTATAGGTCGGTGCTGACATTGAATATTCCTTGCTGGTTATATACGTGGAACGGGGCTTGCCGGAGGTTACAGAACCACTGGCTTGAGGCCGTTGTCCGACACCATTGGCCGGCCCGCCTCGAACCACATGTCCATGCCGCCGGCCACGTTAACGGCAGAGTAGCCTTGGCCCACCAGCCACTGGACTACGCGGAAGGAACGGCCACCGGTCCGGCAGATGACGAAGAGGTCGTCGTCGGGATCCAGTTCATCCAAGCGGGCCGGCAGTTGGTCCATGGGGATATGACGTGCGCCCTCGGCGTGTCCGGCAACCCATTCATAATCTTCACGAACGTCCAGGATGCTGGCATCAGCTGGAATATCGCCCACAGGCACGGTTTCGAAGTCGCTCATGGCGGTTCCTTCCCATCGATTCAGGTCACCATCCAGCCTAGTCGCAGCGGCCGCGAAGCGAGACGTCGCTTGCGTCCCGCGGTTGCGGCACTAAGACTTGGACCCAAAGACTCCCTCGAATCGGCTGTTAGGAGCAGGACAATGGCGGCTGGCCAACCCACCATCCTCGCAACATCCGGCGGTTACAAGCCGGGAAGCCGGACCCGCATCGAGTTCCACCACCTCATGCACTACGCCGTGGAGTTGTCCGGCGTCAGTGGCCGCGCACCGCGCGTGACCCACATTGGTACGGCATCAGGCGACCAACGCTGGTGGGCCGCAGAGATGGATCAGGCCGCCCGGATTGCCGGGTTTGATTTCACCCATCTCAACCTCTTCACCATGCCAAATATTGAGGACCCCGAAGCGCATCTTCTCGAGCAGGACGTGGTGTGGGTCCACGGTGGTTCGGTGGTCAACCTGCTTGCCGTGTGGCGGGCACACGGCCTGGATGGAATTTTGCGGAAGGCTTGGGACAACGGCGTGGTCCTGGCCGGCGTTTCCGCAGGTTCCATCTGTTGGTTCAAGAGCGGCGTGACGGACTCCTTCGGCCCAGAATTGCAGCCGGTCAGCAACGCGCTTGGCTTTCTTCCCTACGCAAATGGCGTCCACTACGATTCCGAACCCCGCCGCGCGCCTGCCATCCACAAGCTGGTAGCCAACGGCACGCTCGGCGAGGCGCATTGCACCGACGACGGCGTGGGGCTGGTTTACCGGGGCACCGAGCTGGTGGAAGTGGTGTCCGAAGTCAAGAACAAAGCCGCATTCCGGGTTACTGCAGGTGCTGGCGAGAGCGTGGACGCCATCGCTGTGGAGGAAAGGTTGGAGTCTCGTTTCCTTGGTTGATCTTTCCCCGCAAGCCCTCACCGCGGTGGAGCTTCGCGCCGCCCTCGCATCCGGCGAGTTGTCGGCGAGGGAGGCGACTACCCATTTCCTGTCCGTCATCGAGGCCCGCAACAAGCATTTGGGCGCCTTCATTACTGTCACCGCAGAGCAAGCAATGGACGACGCCAGCAGGGCAGACAATCTCCATTCGAAACTGCACCGCGAGGGCCGCCTTACGGAATTGCCGCTGCTGCATGGCATGCCCCTGGCCTTTAAGGACCTCACTGACGTGGCCGGTATTCCCACTACCCACGGCAGTGCCGCTTTGGAACACAAACCTGCGCCGGAGGACGGCGCCCTCGCAGCCACTTTGAGAGGCCAGGGCGGCATCTCGCTAGGCAAGACGCAGGTTCCGGAGTTCGGACTCACCGCATACAGCGAAAACCGCATCGCACCGCCGTCGCGCAATCCCCATTCCTTAAGCCGAAGTTCCGGTGGATCGTCGGGCGGAAGCGCTGCGGCCGTGGCAGCGGGCATGGTTCCGTTCGCTCCCGGGACCGACGGCGGCGGTTCCATCCGGATTCCGGCCGGTGCCTGTGGACTGGTGGGACTCAAGCCCGGGCGCGGCGTGGTGCCGTCCGGAGCGAGCGCGGGCGATGCAGCTAAATTGGTGGTCGCCGGACCGTTGGCTCGCACGGCCGCGGACGCTGCCCTGCTGATGGATGCGCTGGTCCCCCGCGGACAAGCGCCCGACGGCGGTTATCTCGCCAACGTTGACCACGCCCCAACGCCGCTCAATGTAGGCGTGAGCCTGGATAGCCCGTGGGCCGGCGTTTTCCCTTTCGAGGTGGAACAGGAAGCATTGGACGCCCTGGCGCGGGGGATCAAGCTGCTTGAGGAGGCAGGGCACCGTGTTGCGGAAGCGGAGATCCGCTACGACAACCGCTACCCCGAGGCGTTCACCGCAGCTTGGACTGCCGGCGTCGGCAGTGCGCGAATCGCACCCCAGCGCGAGGCGCTCCTGACCCCGCTCACGCGGACGTTCCGGCGTCGTGCGCAGCAGCGCAGCGCGTTGAAGGTCAATGAAGCCCTGAGTTTCCTGCGGCAGTTCGAGCACGACACGATCGCGCAATACGCGGAGTGGGACGTCATCCTCATGCCCACGCTGGCGCAGACACCACGCCCGATCGGCTGGTTCACGGGCGGCGGCCACAGCAGTGAGCCCTGGCCGAGCGAGTGGGCCGGTGATGCGGACGAGGATTACAGAAGGCAATGCGAGTACGCGCCATGGTCTTCCATGGTCAACGTGTGCGGATTGCCGGCAATCAGCATCCCCGTCCATGTGACAGCAAGTGGCCTGCCGATGGGCATTCAGATGATCGGGAAAGAGGGTTCTGAGCTGCAGCTTCTCCAGCTCGCGGCCGTTCTGGAGGCCTTTCACTAAGGGGGATTGTGCGGTTGTCTATCATATGGAAAGTGGTTGCCATGGGCACCTTTCGATGTGACAATGCCCGCAGTCAATGCCAGCATTGAGGAAATGAGCACACCTCTAACCACGGCTACGCCCCAAAAACCATCGGGCGATACGTCATTTTTCGGCCACCCAAAGATGCTGGCCAGCCTCTTCTCCGTGGAGATGTGGGAGCGATTCTCCTTCTACGGCATGCAGGGCATCCTGCTTTACTACATGTACTTCACCGCCGACCAAGGCGGGCTGTCCATAGACAAGGGCCTCGCCGCCGGCTTGGTGGGCGCATATGGTGGCGGCGTTTACCTGTCCACCATCCTGGGCGCCTGGCTTGCTGACCGTATCTTCGGTTCCGAAAAGGTCCTCTTCGGCTCAGCCCTCATGATCATGGCCGGCCACATCGCGCTGGCCCTCCTGCCCGGCATTCCCGGACTGATCGCGGGGCTGGTACTTGTGGGTATCGGCTCCGGTGGCCTGAAAGCCAACGCGACGGCGCTGGTCGGCAGCCTGTACGGCGAGAAGGACGAACGCCGCGACGCCGGTTTCTCCATCTTCTACATGGGCATCAACATCGGCGGACTCATCGGCCCGCTGGTCACCGGCTGGCTGCAGGAGAGCAACGGCTTCCACTGGGGCTTCGGCGCAGCGGCAGTGGGCATGGCGATCGGCCTTCTCATCTACTCACTGGGCCGCAACAAGCTCCCCGCCGAAGCGCACCGCGTTCCCAACCCGCTGCCGGCTGCTGACCGCACCCGGTACGGGCTGATCTTCCTCGGCATCCTGATCGTGATCGGCGTACTGCTCGGCACGGGCACCGTTAACGCCGACAACCTGGCACGCAGCATGGCTTATGCCGCCATCGGCGCCTCGGTGATCTACCTTTTCCTGATCTTCCGCAGCCCGCTCGTTAGCGGTGTGGAGCGTAAACGCGTAGTTGCCTTCATCCCGCTGTACATCGCATCGGCTGCGTTCTGGGCACTCTTCCAGCAGCAGTTCACGTTCATCGCCGTGTATTCCGAGGAGAAACTGGACCGCAACCTGTTCGGCTGGGAAATGCCGGCCGCATGGGTCCAGTCCATCAACCCGGTGTTCATCATCATCTTCGCCGGCGTCATGGCTGCGCTGTGGACCAAGCTGGGTTCCAAGCAGCCGAGCTCCCCGCTGAAATTCTCGGCGGGCCTGCTCATCATGGGCCTCGCTTTCCTCTGCTTCATCCCTCTGGCCGGCGAGGGCAAGACCCCGCTGCTGGCGCTGGTGGGAATCCTGTTCCTGTTCACGCTGGCGGAGCTCTTCCTCTCCCCCATTGGCCTGTCCGTGAGCACCAAGCTCGCCCCGCAGGCTTTCCATACCCAGATGGTGGCGCTGTTCTTCCTGTCCGTTTCCCTGGGCACCACTTTGGCAGGCATCCTTGCCGGCCTTTACAACCCCGACGACGAACTCCCGTACTTCCTGGGCATTGGCGGCGTGGCTGTGGTGTTGGCTGTGGCCCTCGCTGCTGGATCACCAGCCATCAAGAAGCTGATGGGCGGGGTTCGGTAGCTGGTTTTCGGCCTCCGCCGGACCAACGCCGCCTGACGACACGCAAACGGACCAGCGCCGCCTACATCCAGGCAGCGCTGGTCCGTTGCTGCGTCGCTCACACATTCGGGTGTCGCTTAGGAATTCGGGCGTCGCTCACGCCAGGTGACCGACCCGCCCTGCTAAATAACGACGGCGACCCTTACGTTCTGTGGGATTCCCACCTGACGTAAGGGTCGCCGTCGTACGCGTTAGTAGTTGTACCTGCCGCTCGAGGCCCCGATCGCCGCGAAGAAGAAGATCAAGACGACCACCGTGATCGCCACGCCCACGTATCCCATGATCAGGCCGGCAATCGCCATGCCCTTGCTGGCGGGCTCGCGATTGAGGGCAAGGTGACCCAGAATCACGGCTGCGATCTGCGGCAGGATGAAGAACCCGAAGCCAATAAAAGTGGCAATGCCGCAGCACATGCTCGCAATGCTCAGGCCCTTTGGCTGGGTGGGCATGGCGTAATACGCGGGCTGGCCGTACGGGTTCTGCTGGCCGTAGGGCTGCTGCTGGTACGGGGCCTGGTTGAACTGGCCGTGGTTGTACTGGCTCTGGTTATAAGGGCTCGGCGGCTGCCCGTAGGGAGAGGGACTCGGCTGGCTGTAATCACCGGGTGTGTACGGGCCCTGGCTGGCACTGCTCTGGCTCTGGCTCGTGGGCGGGAGCGGCTGAGTGTAGAAATCGTCCTTGCCTTGGGCGTTCTGCGTGTATGCGCCTTGGTCGTACGGCGGAAGCGGCTGCGTCTGTGAGCTCTGCTCCGGCGGGCTGAATTCGGCGGGCGGGATGTACTGCGGCGGTTCGTAGCCCGCCGGTTTGTCCTCGTTGCCCTTGGATGGTTGATCTGACATGGGAATCCCCCTCGCTAAGTCTTTGTTTCCCACCCTACCGCCGCCGGGTGCGCCGCATAAGGCAACGCGCTTTTCCGGTTCCGCGCAGTGCCAGGGCAGGTGTCACGGCGGGCGACAGGGCGGAATCCTCCCACTAAAGCCGCCGCTCGTAAACGCGAGGTAAATCTTTGGCTCATCCGCCGCCATATCGCCGCCATTCTGCGTCACAGGGGCCGGATCCCGGGACATTTCCTGTCAGGGGGCTTGGTGGTCTGGCATGCTGGACGACATGGCTAGCCGAGCGGGCACAGTTGCCCTCCCCCAAGACCTTGTTGACATCACAGCCCTGCTGGACGCGTACTTCGACGTCACCCCGGATTTGGGCGATCCCGCGCAACGCGTGGCGTTTGGAACGTCGGGCCACCGCGGATCCAGCCTGAAGTCGTCGTTTAACGAACCGCACATCCTCGCGATCACGCAGGCAATCGTTGAATACCGCGGCCGCCAGGGCATCACCGGGCCGCTGTTCATCGGACGCGACACCCACGCCCTGAGCGAGCCCGCGCAGAACTCCGCGCTGGAGGTCCTCGCGGCCAACGGCGTCACAGTTCTCGTGGATGCACGCCACGGCTACACCCCCACACCTGCACTGAGCCACGCCATCCTCAAGTACAACCGAGAAGCCGCGCCGGGAACGCCGCAGGCTGACGGCATTGTTGTCACGCCCAGCCACAACCCGCCTGGCGACGGTGGCTTCAAGTACAACCCCCCGCACGGCGGACCGGCCGACACCGACGCCACCGGTTGGATCGCCGAACGCGCCAACCAGCTCCTTGAGAACGGGCTCCGGGGCGTCAAGCGCATTCCCTTGAACGATGCTTTGAACGCCGACACCACCGGAAAGTTCGACTTCCTCAGCAGCTACGTTGACGATCTCCCGTCCGTCCTGGATCTTGACGCGATCCGAAACGCCGGTGTCCGCATCGGCGCCGATCCCATGGGCGGCGCGTCCGTTGACTACTGGGGCGAGATCGGCGAGCGCCACCAGCTCAACCTGACGGTCGTGAACCCCACGGTGGACCCGCAGTGGGCCTTCATGACCCTGGACTGGGATGAGAAGATCCGCATGGACTGCTCATCCCCGTCGGCTATGGCCTCGCTCATCAAGCGCATGTCTGTGGGCGCGGACGGTACGGCCGCCTACGACGTCGCCACGGGTAACGACGCCGACGCCGACCGCCACGGCATCGTCACGCCGGATGGTGGACTCATGAACCCGAACCATTACCTCGCCGTCGCGATCGACTACTTGTACCGCAACCGCAGTGGCTGGAATCCCGCGTCTGTGGTGGGCAAGACGCTGGTTTCGTCCTCGATCATCGACCGCGTCGCTGCAGGCCTCGGCCGCAAGCTGGTCGAGGTTCCGGTTGGCTTCAAGTGGTTCGTGCCTGGCCTGCTGTCCGGCGAGGGTGCTTTCGGTGGCGAGGAATCGGCAGGCGCCTCCTTTAACAAGCGCGACGGCAGCGTCTGGACCACGGACAAGGACGGCATCCTCCTGGCCCTGTTGGCCTCGGAAATCACCGCCGTCACGGGTCAATCCCCGTCGCAGCTTTACAAGGGACTCACCGACCAGTTCGGCGCGCCGGTCTACGCCCGAATCGATGCCGCGGCTTCGCGCGAGCAGAAGGCCAAGCTGGGCAAGCTCTCTGCCGCAGACGTCACGGCCACTTCATTGGCGGGCGAAGACATCACTGCCAAGCTCACGGAAGCCCCGGGCAACGGCGCTTCAATCGGCGGCCTGAAGGTTGTTACCGAGAACGCCTGGTTCGCGGCCCGCCCCTCCGGGACCGAGGATGTCTACAAGATCTACGCCGAGTCCTTCAAGGGCGCCGACCACCTGGCCAAGGTGCAGGAGGAAGCCAAGGCTTTGGTGGATGGGGTTATCGCTTAGGTTCAGGCGGTTTGCRTATCCTCAGGCGGTTTGCGAGTCCTCAGCCTCTGCAGCGTCCTGCGTCCAGAGCCTGAGGATGCGCCGGATGGTGTGGTTGCCTTCCGGCGCCATGTCCACCAGCGCCACCTGGTCAAGCACGACGACGTCTCCCGGCTTTGGGCGCTTGCCGTCGTGATGCGAGATGTGCGGTCGGTAGCGTTCGAGGACGTAGTTCGGCGTAGCGATGCGCCCACCCACGCTGACAACGGCGTCAAAGAGTTCCTCGTGCAGGCCTTGGAGCAGCGGGTTTTGTTCCACCAAGCTCACGGGGATGGACCCTATGTGGCCAAAGCCCGCTTCATCGCCAATAGTCAGTTGGGTTCCGAGGGCTCCCTGGACCGGCGCTTCGGCCAAGTCCGCGAGGACATCGGCGACGTCGGCACTCACGTCAGTTCCGACGTCGAACCTTAACAACGTGATGTGAAGGGGCCAGTCGCTGCGCGGAAACACCAGCCCCGGCCGTACGGGCTCCGTAAATGCCACCCAGATGAGGTTCCGCATAGGCATAGTTTGCCACTCAGCGAGTCAGAACTGGCGGGATCTGCGAGAGGGATGCCGAAATAGCCGCAGCAAGTGAGAGAACATCCATACCCCCCGGATCTTCTCTCACATCCTGACCTTTAAACGCCGATGCTCTCGCACATCATGTACGAGAGCATCGGCGGAACAGCCGGAAAGACTAAACGGTGCGAACAACTTCTTCGTATGCGAACTTCGGCTTGGCTTCGCCCCATGCGTCCGGGCCGGGCTGGCCGATGTTGACCACGAGGAAGCTCTTCTGGTCCGCCGCCGGGAAGAATTCGGCGTCGATTGCGGCGAAGTCAGCGCCGGTCATTGGGCCGGCAGCGAAGCCGAGCGAGCGTACGGCCAGAATGAAGTAGCCGGCCTGCAGGTGGGCGTTGTTGTTGCCCGTAGCAGCGGCGAAAGCGGGGTCGGCGTCGTACATGGCCTTGGGGGCGCTGTAGGCCGGAAGGAACTTGTCCCACTGACCCTGCCAATCGGTGTCGTAGGAGAGGATGGCGACCAGCGGGGCCGAGGCAGTCTTGGCCTGGTTGCCCTTGGAGAGCGCATCAACCAGCTTGGCGCGGGCCTCGTCCGAGCGGACGTAAGTCACGCGCAGGGGCTGGGAGTTGAAAGCTGTGGGGCCGAACTTGGTGAGCTCGTAGATGGCGCGTGCCTGCTCGTCGGTGACCTCACCGGCAAAGCTGTTGGCGGTTCGTGCTTCGGCAAAAATGGCGTCGACTGCTGCGGCGTCAATGACTGCTTCTTCGTGGGCGATCGTCATTCGTGAACCTTTCGCTGGGCCCGGGCCTTCGGGATGGCCAGGCGCTTCTGCTTTCCATGGTTGCAACTTCAACTTCACATGTCCTCTTCCCATGACGGACCGTGACGTTCGGCACAGTCCTTCTGCAGGTTCCGCCTTGCGGGGCCCGTTTTGCTTGCCAAACGGCGAGCGAGGCGCGTAGAGCGGGCCCCGCAATGGCGGTAATGTTGCACCGAATCCCAACATTCTTCTGAGGAAGGCCCGCCATGAGCATGCTCGGCACCAAATGGAAGCTCCACGGCAACGGGAAGTCGATCCGCCCGGGCCACGTGGTCTCGCCCGACGAGCGGCTGGCTTGGCCCCTGACTATTGGCATCGGCATGCAGCACGTCGTTGCGATGTTTGGCGCAACCTTCCTGGTCCCCATCATCACCGGCATGCCGCCCGCCACCACCTTGCTCTTCTCGGGCATCGGCACGCTGCTTTTCCTCGTCATCACCAAGGGCCGCGTGCCCAGCTACCTGGGTTCGAGCTTCGCGTTCATCGCCCCAATCATGGCGTCCCAGCAGCAGTACGGCGTTGGCGGCGCTTTGGGCGGCGTGGTGCTTGCCGGCGTCGTGCTGGCCCTTATTGGCGCAGTGGTCCAGAAGTTTGGCGCTGAATGGATCAACCGGCTCATGCCGCCGATCGTCACGGGCGCGATTGTCGCGCTGATCGGCCTCAACCTGGCCCCGGCCGCGAAGAACAACTTCGACCTCGCTCCGGTCACCGCCCTGGTCACGCTGGTCACGATCATCCTGGTCAGCGTCCTCTTCCGCGGAATTCTGGGGCGCCTGAGCATTCTGGTGGGCGTGGTGGTGGGCTATCTCGTGGCGATGATGCGCGGCGAGGTCAGCTACGAGAAGATGGACGCTGCCGCATGGGTGGGCCTGCCGCTGTTCCAAACGCCCGAGTTCCACGTCGGCGTTGTGGGGCTGTTCGTGCCGGTGGTGTTGGTGCTGGTCGCTGAAAATGTGGGGCACGTGAAGTCGGTGGCCGCGATGACCGGTCAAAACCTCGACGGCGTCTCCGGGCGGGCGCTGATGGCGGACGGCGCCGCAACCGTACTTGCCGGCTTCGGCGGCGGTTCCGGTACTACGACTTACGCGGAAAACATTGGCGTCATGGCCGCCACCAAGGTCTACTCGACGGCGGCCTACTGGGTGGCCGGCATCTTCGCCATCCTGCTGAGCTTCTCCCCGAAATTCGGCGAACTGATCGCAACCGTGCCACCCGGCGTCCTCGGCGGCGCGGCGACCATGCTGTACGGCATGATCGGTGTGCTCGGCGTGAAGATCTGGGTGCAGAACAAGGTCAACTTCTCCAACCCGATCAACCTGACGACGGCTGCTGTTGCCCTGATTATCGGGATTGCTGATTACACGTGGACCATTGGCGAGCTGAAGTTCACCGGCATTGCTTTGGGGTCTGCCGCTGCGCTGGTGATTTATCACGGCATGAAAGGACTGGCCCGCTGGCGCGGGACGGTCGCTGAGCCGGAAACCGAGACGGCGGGACTGCCGCCATCGGTGAAGTCGGCGATGAATGCTGCGGCTAAGCGGGGGAAGAAGGGGAAGTAGGGGTAGACCCGGAGACCGGCGGTGCGCACCCGGAATCGACGGCAAATGAATACTCAGCTTGCTTACTAAAATGACCTTCCCTAGGCTTGAACAAGTCAGACAAACAACTCTCACGGCGGCGGCCCACGCTCAAGAAGCAATCCACCGCGCAAATGGAGGAGGAACAATGTCAGAACACAGCATCACAGGCAAGAAGGTCGCATTCCTTCTGACGGACGGCGTGGAGCAGGTCGAACTCACCAGCCCCTGGCAGGCCGTGAAGGACGCCGGAGGCCAGCCCACGCTCGTAGCCCTCTCCAAGGGAAAGCTCCAGGGATTCAACGGCGTCGAAAAGGGTGACACCTTCGACGTCGACCTCGCGGTAGCCGACGCGAACGCATCCGACTTTGACGCACTGGTACTCCCCGGTGGCGTCGTGAACGCCGACCATTTACGGGTCGACAAGGACGCCCAGAACTTCACGCGGGCCTTCTTCGAGCAACACAAGCCGGTGGCCTCGATCTGCCACGGACCGTGGATCCTCATCGACGCGGGCGTCATCAAGGGCCGCAACGTCACGTCATACCATACGCTCCAGACCGACCTCCGGAACGCGGGCGCCAACTGGACCGACGAGGAAGTGGTGGTGGACCAAGGCCTCGTCACCAGCCGGAATCCGGACGACCTGCCGGCGTTCAACGCGAAGGTTGTTGAAGAGATCTCGGAAGGCCAGCACGCAGGCCAGACCGCCTAGCGTTCAGCCCCGGAACAAACGGCGAGTGCCGCCGTCGTACTTTTCACAGGAAGTACGACGGCGGCACTTGCGTTTCGCGAGTCGGCGTGGCTTGGCGTCACTGCCCTCCCCGAATGCCTACTGCCTGCGCACAGCAGCGGCTGGCATGGGTTCTTGCGGGCGTGCGGGAACAGTAAACAAGGGCATCAGCCACTGAATCAACGGCCCGATCAGCAGGATCGCTGCAAACAGTATCGATCAGCTGAGGGATACTGGCATGCTGCTGATGCCGCTAGTTCCGCACCGGACAATCGTCCAGAAGATGAGGCTTACTCAGGAATGGTACGGGGAGTACCGAAAGGGCTCGCCTGTCGTTGACGCCTACAAGGAACTAGCAGAGAAGATCATCCGATGACAGAGACTATGAAAGACAGGCCGGTCCTTCCAGCCCGTCGCGGCCCCAAACCGGCGCCGGACGAGCGCCTGGATCCCGTAGACATCGTCGCGCCCGCACTAAGACTCAACCCGCTTCCGCGCCCGCCCTCCAACAGACTCCCGCTGCTGCGACGACAAAGAAGCGGGAGGCCACCATCGCAATCGGCCCTCGAATCTCCATATCGGTTATGGAACTGCTGGACCAAGCTATTGCTGAACATGGGATCTCGCAGCGGAAAGCTATTGAGGATGCCATCGTTGCCCGCTGGGGGCCGAAAAGCTGACGGAYAGCCGCGCGCTGCTGGCCTGGCAAATTGGAGATCGTGCAGCAGGAGCGGGCCGGGGTCTTGGTAGTAATGGAACAGGATTGAACGCTAAGCCTCGTGGTTCGGTAGTGTGAGGGCGTGGCGGTGGAATTCCTCAGTGATGATCAGACCGCTGTTTTTGGGCGGTTTAGGGGTGAGCTGGCGCGGGCGGATCTGGCGCGGTTCTTCCATCTCGACGCTGCACGCCGCAGCGCTTACACCTGGATCGACGGGTGGTACAACGGCCGAAGGCGCCACTCCAGCATCGGCTGTCTCAGCCCGTTAGAGTACGAACGCCGCCAATTCACACTGGCAGCCTAACCAACTAACCACCTGTCCGGGCTCGGGGCAGCCTCAGGCGAGTGACTCTGTGTACGGATTCATGTCGGGACGCTGATGAGCCAAGTGAAACAAATCACCCCTGAGTCGACCAACACGTCTCGCCGCATTCAGCCTCATGTGAAAGTCCCGATCTTCCCCTCCCCAACCAATAAACGATTCATCAAAGCCGCCAATGGCTCGGAAGTCTCTAACGTTGGTAGCGACGCAAAGACCTCGAGGATCGGCTAGTGCATAGCCGGAAAGCTCGATGGCGGCGTCAGGTGTGTCATGATTGCGCAGATCATCGGAGGACTTGCTGTCGAGAAAAAGCCCCCTGTTTCCCGGCACGAAGTTCCTCCCCTTCTCTTGCCGAGCGTGGACGATTAGCTCAATAAAGTTGTCAGGCAGATAGAGGTCGCCGTCGAGAATCAGAATATCCTCGTCACCGTTGGATGATGCAACACCCCGATTTACGAGCATCGATTTGTTGAACGGACCCGAATGTTGAACGTATACATATTCATCGACCAGGCATGAAAGCAAGTACTCGTGACGCTCAGAGATGTCGCCTTCCACGACCACGATTCGAATTTGTTTCCGTAGGGTTTGTTGATTCAGACGTTCGACGAGTGTGATCAGATTCTGAAACCGAGATTGCCGCGTTGAATCGTCTCGAAATGGCACTACGACGCGAATCTGAGGTCCTGAGACTACCCTGTCTTTGGTCGCCGTCTGGATCGAAAAGGTAAAGGGACTAGTGAAGTAGATGAGCCTTGCGCCTTCACGCACGCGCTCAGCAAGTTCCCGAGTTTTACCGTTCCCATTCGCTTTGCTCAGCTCGAGCGACATGACAGCGGTTCTGTACAGGGCTCGCGATTGAGGGGCGTCCAGATTTTGCAGGGTTGACCAAGAAGGGTCGCCAGGCAGTACCTCGGACACCGCAATACGAGCAGCTTCGTAAAGCAGCTCTGCCTGTTTCCAGCGCGGAAGACTTTGGGCAGGCGCGTTGATGTCAACGGCCGTTATTGCGGCTGCGGCTATCAACTCACAGTCATCTTGTCTAGCGGTCTCATCCTCATCGAAGCTTTGCATGCCATTCCTTCAGTTGGGGGATCAATTGGACGAAGCCACCAGCTCCGACTAGCAGAATCAGGGCAACCCACATAAAGAGCGGCTTCTCGACGCCTACTCCTACTAGTAGCGGCGCAGCGGCATATGACAGGGTCCAGGAGAGTTGAAAGAGGGCCATGAAAGGTATTTCGCGGCCGGTGGGCGATGCCAGTACAGCTGCTTGCGACGCGGCTGGTTTTGAGAGAATTTCCGCCAGTGCTATACCGACCACTGCGATGAGAGCCGCCGATCCCGTCACTGAAAAATTGTGGCTACGAGACGACAGCATCACGGAGCAGAGGATGAGAGAGGCAAGGACTAGGACGTACGTCGTTCCCATGACGGTTGAATCTGACCAGCTATTGGTCGCTTTTCTGATAGGGATTTGCAAGAGAGCGATCACGCCATAACGCACGGCGAGCACAACTGTGGCCCAGAAAACGGGTAATCCGAGGCCGGCCACGAGCAGGAGCGGAAAGACTACCGGCGTCACCGCCCAAGCAACTGATAAGAGTGTCTGCCCTGTCAGGAGACGCATAAATGAACGGTTTGCCAAAGGTTCAAGTACATCCTTGAAAGAAGTTTTCTCGGATGGAGCCCACTTCTCGGATCTCAGCCATGCGACAGCCAGCATAGAGAGCGTCTTGCTTGCGGTATTGGCTACCACTGCCCAAGTCAGTGCGCGCGTTGAACCGCTGGCCAAAAGCACAGTCGCAGCGATGGAACCGACTGCCACGGCGCCTGTACGAACAGCATTCGCCGTCGCCAGCCAGCTCCCAACCCTGTCGCGGCCGAACATCGAGGCAACAAGCGCCGGCCACGCGGCGCCATATACCTTGTCACCGAACATTCCGACAAAACTCGCTACCGCTGCCAAGGGGGACGAATACGCAACCAGATAGAGGCCAGCTCCTACTGCAGAAAGTAAATTGCTGGTCTGTAGCCCGCGACGCGGCCCGAGTCGACCCACCAGCTGGCCCGCGCTCGGAATCGTACAGATGGCCACGAGCGCCCCGACGGTTACTGCGGCACCTGCGTCGACCGAGTCGAGTCCATTACGTCGAATGAGCACTAGGAGAGAGATCGGGAGGAAGAACCCAACTCCTACGGCATCAACCATGACCGCGCCGAAGAGAAGAGAGTTGTTTCTCTGGGCGGTAGGGGCTCTGTCGCTAAACACCGAGAAGGCCCTTCGCCGTAGCGCTCTGCCAAGCTATGAGAAGAGACGGATCAACAAGCTCGCCCGCCGCGATCATTTCCCTGACATGGGACTTCTTAACGCGCCGACCTGCTACTCGTTCCCAAGGGTCGTCTAGAGCAGCCAGGCCTTCCTCGGCGACTTTGGCGAGAAACAAATAAACCGGCCAAGCTGACCGTCCAGGATTTGGGAAGAAGTGTTGAAGGGCCACTATGGAATCAATGCTTAGTCCGAGCTCTTCCTGCACTTCACGGCGCGCGGCAATCTCAGGAAGTTCTCCTTCCTCGCCGGCACCTCCCGGTAAGTCAAAAATCCAGGCGTTTAGAGGGAAGCGGTACTGGCGGGTCAAAAGTATTTCATCGTCTTGCTCGATCAGCACGGCCACGGCAAAGGGCATGCTCTCGTCAACTTCGTAATGGCCCAACTCGCCGCTGGGCAGGCGAACGAGGTAGTCGGTCAACTTCACGCGACCTGCGTACGCCCTGGTCGCCTCCAGCCGGTCCCAGTGAGCTTCATTCATAGGTCTTCTTCTTTCATCAGGGCGTCGACGCGGAGGAACGTTTCTTGGGGGGTCTCGACCGACACAACATGCGCTGCGGAGTTGCGGATGGGCTCGTCGTTACCTCCAGGCCCGAAGTCATCACCCATATAGGTCAGGTCTTCAAGGGCAATGCCCCATCTCGTCGCCAGCCATTCCAACGCTCGCAATTTATTCCAATTGTCGGCTACGACAGAGACCGACCGCTGTCCCGCCCGGTAGACGTTAACTCCAAGGTTGGCCCGGCCTGCAAGAAGAAAATATGCGTCGCGTGCTTGGCCCTCGCGCGATTGTTGCGCCGCGGTCTCGGATGTGAAGGACACGAGAAGCTGACTTCCGGACATCGAGAGCATTGGGTTTGGAAGGCCGAGCTCGCGGGCAACCGAGTTAGCGAGGGCCGTTAGGGAATCAACGGAGCTAGCAGATGGTCCGGGGGGCTCGGGCGAGGGCTGCCCCTCCGGAATCCGAGAAGTTCCCCCGTCAGGCAAAAGAATCAGATTATCGGAACATGCAAACGTCCATAAAACCGACGGGATGCGTTTCCGAAGGTCTTTCGCGGGCGCGCTCGTGATGATGCCCATGCACGTTCTTCCGACGGAAAGAATCAGGCCAAGCCGATCGGAGATGTCCTTCCCAATTGGAGCTTTCGGGTACGCCAAAGTGCCGTCAAAATCGAAGACAAGCGACCGATTCCGAACATCAGGTGGCATGAGCAGCAATCCTCTTGGAGATTGATAGGTAGGGGCCCAGCACAGCTATCGCGTGGTCAAATCCGTCTTGGCGAGTCGTGGTGAGATGGTTTGCAATATTGCCTAGGACACGAAAGCCCCGGTAAACGTCGAACCGCGCCCGCCAATGCGCGTCGTTTCGAAGCCATGCTTGGAGCGCGATGGATTTTAAGGCGGCCGTCAAAACTTCGCCCTCCCTAAAGGGATGGCGCATGGGCGTGGCAAATCCAGAGTCCGCCAGAGCTGGCCAAATCGACTCTGCAAAGACACAGAAAGATGCCAGATCCATGATTGGATCCCATAAAGGGACCCCTTGATACCAGACCCCACGCACGTCTAGAAACGTCGTTTCTGGCCCATGGAGAATGACGTTTGAGGGCACAAAATCACCGTGAACGGCTATTGAAAGTCTGGCCCGTTGATCCACATTTTGGCTGTCGATGGCACGCGAGACCCAGTTCGAGGAGTCCGCTACGACCTGATCGAGCAGCGAAACGAGAGATCGCGTCGACGGTTTCAAGGATAGGTGTGTCTTGGCGATGGCTCGCTTAAACCGGCCCCGCCGCTCCAGTGCTTCTGCGCGAAGGAAGTTGATCCTATGCTCGGCCTCCTGGTGCCACGGCTTCCGTAGCGTGAGAGCAAGATCGAATAATGCGTCAACAGCATTGGCAATGGCGTCGTCCGCATGACTGGATTTATCGAGGTACGAGGACAACGTTTCGCCGCGCACAAAAGTCATGTCAAAGCCAGTGTCGAAGGTCCGAATGACCTCTGGGTACATGCGCAGATTGTGGGTGTCATGCATGTAGTGCAGGTGTCTCGCCTGTTCCAGCAAAGGGGAGGCGTCCGCCCCTTCTTCTGCGGTTTTACGCACGATGAGATTTCGCGCGTCAACACCCGCCAGAATTTCTACTTTTCGCCCTGCGTCCGTAGGGATCACACGAGACGCGACATTCATCTGACAGCGGGGGGAAAGTGCGATGGAACGCGGGTTACGAACTGGCCTTCCAGCCAGAGGCCGTCGAGAGGCATTTCATGGAGGGCACGGAGCGCCTGGAGAGGAGTCTCGACAATGGGCTCACCACGCCTGTTGAACGACGTGTTTACCAGGATCGGCACCCCTGTGATGGCAAAGAACTCGCGAAGCGTTCTTGTAAGAAAGCTGTCTCCTTCTGAGGGCACCGTTTGAACTCGCGAGCCGCCGTCAATATGAACTACAGCAGGAGCTGATGCCTTGCAGAGTTCAGTTGCCTGCGCGACTTTCAGCATGAAAGGGTCCGCTGCACTCGACGGCTCGAAGTAGTCGCTAAATTCACTATCCAGGATGAGAGGAGCTATGGGGCGGAAAGGCTCCCGATATTTGATTTGACGGTTAATTCGCTCCCTGACCATGCTTTTGCGCGGGTCGGCCAGAATTGAGCGGCCGCCAAGGGCGCGAGGTCCGAATTCGGATGAACCCTCGAATACAGCAATGATTTCTCCATCTGCCAAACGGGCAGCCAGTTGTTCAGGACTCATCAGGCTCGGCTCAACAAGAAGATCCGGGTAGAACATTCGTACTTCTGCGCGGGCCGCATCTGCAGCGTACGTTTTGGACGGCCGAGCGACCCGATCATCGACTGCTTTACCTCGGAAGGTGACCTGAACTTCGGCATCACGTTCCTTTGCGAAGAGATAAAGGGCGCCAAATGAAAGACCGGCATCGCCGGAGTGAGGTGGGATAAGCACTCTCCTCCCGTCGGCTGCTGCCCGTGCGGCAAGAACTCCGTTGGCAACCGTGTTGAGCCCACAACCGCCCGCAATTGCTAGCGTTCCAGTGGGGGCCTCGTCGCGAAGGAGCTCGTACCCGCGCAGCAGCACCCTCTCGAGAATCGTCTGAACCGTCGCTGCCAGATCCGCATGAGTGGCGAAAGTGTCACCATCGCGGTCTTTAATTGCTTGAAGCTCTTCTAGGAAGCCATCGAAGGGGCTGAATTGGAAGAGCGAGTCCAGCGAGTCTCCAATCCGGGCATGCTTAGCAAATTCATCCAAGTACTGAGGACTACCCCAGCCTGCTAGCCCCATCGTTTTGCCTGACTCGAGGCCGGCGAACCCAACAGCTGCATTGACGATCTCGTAAATCTGTCCTACCGAATTGGTGTAGCCCATTGGAAACATTGTGTGTTCGACAAATCCTTCGCCGTACGTCCCACCAACACGGGTGAAATCGCCTAGCGAGGACACTGCATAGAACGTGAACGTCTCACGCTTGGCGCGCATATCCGGGCCCGGATGTTCGGCGACCGACCCAAGCCCGTCATAGACGATGACGCCTCCTTCTTCTCCTGGCGAAGTCAGGAGCCACGCGGATGCCGCGTGAGAAAGGTGGTGAGGGTAGAGGGTTAACTGGTCCGCCGCGAACATTGAGCGGACCCGATGCGGGAGCAAATCGCTTGAGACAACTGAATGAATATCGTCTAGTCCGATTCCGGCGTAATCCAAGCAATACTGAATGGCTCCCCGGATAGGGTTTTGGAAGCCGTTACCGAGGCCGTACTTAACCCGAGAGATGCGTTCCTCTTCGATAGCAACAATGATGTCGTTGCCGTGCATGAGGGCAGCTGAGTAGTCGTGCGAAGATCCACCAAGGCCAAGAATCCAGTCAGCCATTTACGTGTGCCTCCGTCTTGTTCGTTGTCTTTTGCGTTGCGGATTGGTAGCCCTCGATGCTCGAGCGGAGCGCGTCGAGTATTTCGATATCAACGGACGGCTGTCCCATCTCGGCGCGTCTTCGGTCGACCTCGTTTCGAATCCGCTTCCCAGTTTCCGAACTGAATATGTAGTGTCCGGACAAGATGGCGAGCGTTTCGGGATCGTATGTCTTGCCTGCCACGATCCAGGACTTCCATCTGCCTGATTCCACTGCAGCACTGACGAAAGCCTCACGGAGATCACGGGCATCTAGGTCCCGCATGGCTTGGAGAAGGACACGTGTCTCGATGACCCCGAACTCAGGCGCAACGTTAATGGCATCTACGCCGGCCGTCATGAGCTGAGTGACCTCGGCGGGGTCTAAATAGTCAACGTTGTGAGCCTTCAGCTGGACAGAGGCGTCATGGCAGAGCGCTGAAAGGACACTGATTCCGTCGAGGACCCTGTTCCGGTCACCCCGCACCAGGGCGCCGGTATTCTTGTCCTCGACCACCTTCGTGCCCGTCTGGGCAACGACAAAGACAGGCATCGGCAATTCTGCTGCGGAAAGACCATCAAGGGCTCGGTTCAGTTCCACTTGAAATTGCCGGGGATCGTTCATCTCCTCGCCTTGAACCTCAAAGCCAATTTCGAAGGAAATGTCTCGACCCTTGAGGCGGGCATGCTCCCAGGCCCCTCTGTAGAGCAGAGTTAGTCGATCGAGGGCGCTCTCGATATCGACTGAACCGCTCGACGCCTTGGACGTGTCGATATGCAGAAGGTTGAAGCCCGCGTCGATATCGCTCCGGAAAGAGGCGAGTGCATTCTCGAGCTCCACCACTGGATCAGCAGACCATTGAAGTGGTTGCTGCCAAGGTCCTCCGTGGTCGCGGCAGATTGCAATGAGGCCGGAGGGGTCATTTGCCGAAAGAGAAGAGGCGAACTCGGCCGAGGTCCAATTTTCCACATACCCGCCGCCTGCCTCTTTATGGTCAATCTGGCGCCGACTTGCAATCGCCATGATTGGTGCCTGTTGCCGATAGGCAACATCAGTCATGGCTTGAACGGTAAGCCGCGACATTGGACCTACCCCAAGGCGTGGCAACTGGGAATTAAATGGATTATTCAACGGGTCCCCATAACTTATCCGTATGTTTACTCGATGCGTCTGGCTCGGAAAATTATTCCCGAAGGGTCAAGCCAGACCGTCGTCCATGCGAACGGTCTTAATGACACCAATCATTCTTGTTCCGTTTACCGAAATTTACTCTAACACGTCGTTGAGGGGTCGCTGCAGAAAACGGAAATTACAATGGAATAATGCCGACTGTAAGCCTGATCAGAAGTCATAATAAAGAAATAGGAGGATTTGGCGTCATGATCGCCGGGATACCATCACTGTATTTTGGGGGCACTGCATGTAAGGGTAATCCAGCGACCGGTCATACCCAGGATGCCGACCTGGTTTCGGCTGTAGAGCGCTTCAACCTCGACGTCCGTGACGTAGCTGAGCGTTCGGCCGGTTAGCTGACCAGTCCCATCAGCTTCTTCGGCCGATGCGGGTCAACGTGACGCCGGCAAGTGCTTATGACGCTGACCCTGAAGCGCAGCGCAGAACATCGACGCCTGCGTTAACAGTGGCCTGGCTGGCGGCCACCGCCGATGCAAGCCGTGCCGCCGTAATGTTGCGCAGGTCACACCGTGCACATACGCTGGGGACGCTGCAGCGTGGCAGCAATCTGATGAAAGGCAGAACATTGACCAGCGAGAACCTCTCCGTCGTTGTTCGAGGCGACGTTGACGTCGAACAGATCCAGATTGCCGCAACCGGTCACGTCACTACTTCGAGCGTGCAGGGCCTCTACCCCGTGGTGCAGCGAACCAAGAGCCTTGGCGGCGGCCTGAACGTCGAGATGGACCTTTCCGAAGCCACCGTTGACACGGACGCGCTCGGCGAGCTTCAGGTCTACGCGGAACTCTTCGAAGTTCCCGTCCGCTTGAACACTGAGTCGAGCAACGTCACTGAACTGCCGTCCCGTCGTCGCCTGGCAACGGCGGCAGCCTAAAAGGAGAACCGATGCGCAAGGTAACCGCCGGCCTGTTCCACTCCGTGGATGGCGTAGTTCAGGACCCGTTCAAGTTCCAGTTCGACAGCTTCGACGACGAACTGGGCAAGGGACTGACCAAGATGATCAACACTGTGGACACGGTGGTTCTAGGCCGAATCAGCTACCAGGAGTGGGCCGGATATTGGCCGAATGCTTCGCAAGACGAAGATTTTGCCGCCTTCATCAACCCCGTGGAGAAGTTCGTGGCATCTCGCACGCTGTCCGAGCCCCTCGAATGGGAGAACTCGCACCTCATCGATGGGCCGCTGGAGCAGTTCGTCACTGACCTGAAAGGGCGTGACGGTGGAGAGATCGCAGTCTGCGGCAGCATCTCCGTAGTGCGACAACTGCTGTTCGCGGGCGTCCTGGATGAGCTGACCCTCATGACCCACCCCGTGGTTGCCGGCAGTGGACGGCGACTCTTTGAGGACGGCGACCCATTGAGCCGCCTCGTTCTGGAGGATCAGTACGCCACGAGCAAAGGCAACGTTGTGAGCACTTACAGCCGACGCCAGGACTGAAACGCCCCGCGCGGCGGCCCGGCCTAAACCCTACTTCTTCCCCGCCTTCAAATCAGCGACAGCCTTCGCGATCCGCCGAGCCCGGGTCTCCTCCGTTTTGGCGTCCCCAATCGGTTCCACGTATCGGCGCTGGGCACTGTAATTCAACGTCCCGTAGAAGGCTTTCGCCTCGGGCTCCGCCTCAAGGGCCGCAGCGAGGTCGTCCGGAACCTCGATTACACGCGGTTGGGTGTCCACTTCCAGATTCACGTCCACGGTGTCGCCTGCGGACGCCCCAGTCAGGTCCCTGTTCGCAGAGCTGACACCCACCATGTACTTCCCACCCATCACCGCGATGCTGCTGCGATAGCTCTGGCCGTTGATGGTTACAACTACTGGGGGCCGCTTGCCGGCATCGAGCGCACTAACAATATCCTCGGGAACCTCAATGCCAGCCTTGTTGCCATCGCCGACGATGGTCGTAGTGAATTTCATGTCCCCAGTATGCCGTCGGCCACCCGTAGACGCATCCGGCCAGCCAGACTACGTTCGTATAAGCAACTATCCAGTGAACCAAGGAGAGCGAACCATGGACGAGCAGGATCTTCTGGAACGGATTCAGTCACTCGTGGAAGAGGAGCACCGCCTGCGGGATGCAGCGGTCGGGGGCGGAATTGAGGACGACGTCGACGGCGACGGCAGCCGCGCCCGCTTGGCCCAGCTTGAGGCTCAACTCGACCAGTGCTGGGACTTGCTCCGCCAGCGCCGGGCCAAGAAGCACGCTGGTGAGAATCCCGACGACGCCGAACCGCGACCCATCGGCGAGGTCGAGGGCTACAGGCAGTAGCCCAGAAGAAGCTAGGCCCCCTCAAGCACCTGACTTGTAGCCCATGCAACATACTTGGCTGCATTGGCAACGGCGTCGGCGACGTCCGGAACACCGTCCTTGCGCTGAGCGACGTCCAACAACTGGGCCGCAGCAACTATCCCGTGTTTGGCGAGATCCTCGGGCGTCACCGTGATTCGGCCTGCCACAGCGACCACGGGTATTCCGTACACGCTTGCGGCATCAGCCAAGGCGATGGGCGCTTTACCGGTGAGCGACTGCTCATCCATGGAACCCTCGCCCGTAATCACGAGGTCCGCCTCGCTGAGGTGCGAAGCAAGGCCTGTGAGTCCGGCGACCAGCGCGAAGCCGCCTTCAAGCGCGGAGTCGGTAAAGGCAAGGAACGAAGCCGGGAACCCGCCTGCCGCTCCGGCTCCCGGAACGTTGACGTCCCGGCCCGTGGCTTCCCGAAGGAGCGAGGCCCAGTTACGGAGGCCGGCGTCGAGCTTTTCAACAGCGTCTTCGTCTGCCCCCTTCTGCGGGCCGAAAACATACGCGGCGCCATCCGGGCCGAACAGCGGGTTTTGGACGTCGACGGCGATCCGGAACTTGGCGCGCGAAAGCCGCGGATCCAACTCGGAGATGTCCAGGGCAACGACGTCGGCAAGGAAACCTCCGCCAAGCGGCACCACATTTCCGGCAGCGTCCACGGGCTTGAGCCCCAGCGCACGCAAGGCGCCGCTACCGGCGTCGGACATTGCGGAACCGCCAAGTCCCAACACAATCTCGGTGGCGCCGGCGTCAAGCGCAGCGGCTATGAGCTGTCCGCAGCCGTAGCTGTGGGCCCGCAACGAATTCTCGGGGGTGGGCTCCATGAAGGCCAAACCCGAAGCCTGGGCGGTTTCGATTACAGCAGTGGCTCCGCCGAAAGAATCTTTACGGATGGCCCAGGAAGCTCCGACCGGCTTGAGAATTGGACCCACAACGGCGTGGTTCCGCTCTTCGTAGCCAGCGGCGATGGCGGCGTCGAGGGTACCTTCGCCACCGTCAGCTACCGGAAATTGGGTAGTTATGGCGTCTGGATAGACGCGTAAGGCGCCCTCGGCCATGGCTGATGCGGCTTCCGCGGCGGTCAGGGATCCCTTGAATTTGTCCGGGGCGATGAGGATACGCATGGGTCCATCTTGCCAGCTTTTGCCGGGAAAGCGGTTGCCCATTACGAAGATGGCGTCAGTCGTTCAGCGCACGAATGGGCGCGCCCTCAAGCCAGGCCTTAACGTCCTCGAATGCGCCGCCGTAGAACTGCCGGTAACTTTCGTGTGTCACGTAGCCGATATGTGGCGAGAGCACGGTTCGCGATGAATGAAGCAAAGCATGCCCAGCCGGCAGCGGCTCCTCATCAAAGACATCCATGGCAGCGCCGCGAATCCAGCCTTCCTCCAGTGCACGAATCAGCGCTGCCTCGTCCACGAGTGGCCCGCGCGCGGTATTGATGAGTACGCCCTCGGGACCCAGGAGCCTCAATTCTTCCGAACCGACTATGCCCTCGGTCCGATCGGACAGCCGTAGGTGCAACGTCACCACGTCGGATTCCCGGAACAGCTCCTCCTTGGTGACCTTTCGAGCACCAGCCTCCTCGGCCGCCTCTGCCGCAAGGTTCTGGCTCCAAGCGAGCACATCCATGCCGAAGGCTTTCGCGTAGCCCGCGATCCGCTTCCCTATCTTGCCGAGGCCGACGATTCCGAGCGTCTTGCCTTCGAGTTCAAACCCGACGGCGGTCTGCCAGTCGCCTGCCCGCAGCGAGTTTTCCTCCATAACCAGGTTGCGGGCAAAAGCGAGCAGCAACGCCCACGTCATCTCCGGTGCCGCTGCAGGCGAACCGCCCGTTCCGGACACCAGGACGCCCCGCTCCGACGCCGCCTCAAGGTCGATCGCAGCATTGGCCATGCCCGTAGTCACGAGCAGTTTCAGGTTGGTCAATGACTCGAGCACGCGACGAGGGAAGCGCGTCCGTTCACGCATCGCCACAATGATGTCGAACGGCGCCAAGGCTGCCACGGCTTGCTCTTCCGAAACAAATGGTGCGCTGAAAACGCTGACCTTCACGCCGTCGTCGAGCAGTGAATCCCAAGGGGCGTAGTCGCTGGCGACCTGCTGATAATCATCAATGATGGCCAAGCGGAAACTCGTCACGTCAATCTCCTCGCGCAGCGGCTGGTGTACAAACACCATCTCACGTCACGATTCCAATGCGGCGACCAGAGACAATGCGGACAGAGACAATTTAGTGCCGTGCGCCGAGCAGGCGGGCCGGTAGATGCACATTTTCCGGCGATGCGCTTGACTGGAAATTGAACCCTTCCCCTTCCAAGGAGATGCGTTGACAGAGCCCAAGATGATGCCGGCCCTTCCCAAGCCCGAGCATCCTCGTCCCCAACTTGTCCGCGAGAACTGGATAAACCTCAACGGAACCTGGGGTTTTGAGATCGACGCCGGCGACTCGGGTTTGGAGCGCGGACTCGCCAAGCGCGAGCTCACGGGTGAGATTCTGGTGCCGTTCGCCCCGGAGTCGGAACTTTCCGGAATTGCGCACGTGGATTTCATGGAAGCTGTTTGGTACCGACGTACGGTGACCATTCCCCAGGAGTGGGCCGGCCAGAACGTCCTCCTGCACTTCGGCGCTGTGGATCACGACGCGACTGTCTGGGTGAACGGCATTGAAGTGGGCCGCCACAGGGGTGGTTTCACCCCCTTCACCGCCGATCTTGGTGGAGTGGCCGAACCCGGCACGGAAGCGGTCATTGTTGTCCGGGCCCGCGATTCGCGGCACGAAACGCAGGCCCGGGGCAAGCAGGCAACCTGGTACAACAACACTCATTGCCAGTACACCCGCACCACTGGAATCTGGCAGACGGTCTGGATGGAAGCTGTACCCGAGGTCCACATCAAACGGCTCCGAATGACTCCCAACCTGGCCGACTCAAGCATCACGATTGAGGTTCCGATCAGCCAGAACCGCACGGGGCACACGGTGACCGCTGTCCTCAGCGATAAGGACGATCTGAGGGTGGAAGCCACGGCCAAGGCAGACTTGGACCTCACGCCAACATTCCGGCTGAGCATTCCCGCCGAATCCCTGCGCCCTTGGTGCATTGAGGATCCCTTCCTTTATGACCTTGAGGTGACGGTTCGGGACGCTGCCGGAACCGCGGTTGACCGCGTCAGCAGCTACGCAGCCGTTCGTTCAGTTGCCCTTGATGGCAAAGTGGTTCGTCTCAACGGCAAGAACGTGTTCCAAAGACTGGTGCTGGATCAGGGCTATTGGCCGGAGTCGCTGATGACTTCGCCGGATGACGCTGCATTAATCAAGGACATCGAGTTGGCCATGACGGCAGGATTCAACGGTGCACGACTCCACCAAAAAGTCTTCGAAGAGCGTTTTCTCTACCATGCAGACAGACTCGGCTACTTGGTCTGGGGCGAGTTCGGCGACTGGGGCGTCTCCGGAGGAGGAACCGTTGGCCACAACCAGAAGCCGACAGCGAGTTTCGTAGCCCAATGGCTTGAGGTGCTGCAGCGCGACTTCAACCATCCCTCGATCATCGGATGGTGCCCGCTGAACGAAACACACCAGGTCCTGCACGATCGACTCACGGTACTGGATGATGTCACGCAGGCCATGTTCCTTGCCACGAAATTGACCGACCCCACGCGGCCTGTCATCGATGCATCGGGGTACTCGCACCGCATCCGCGAAACAGACATTTACGATTCCCATTCCTACGAGCAGAATCCGGACAAGTTCCGGATCGAGCAGCAGGGCCTTTCGGACGGGAAGCCCTTTGTAAACCGGAACCCGCAGGGTGAGGAATACTCCGTTCCTTACGCCGGCCAGCCGTATTTCGTGTCGGAATTCGGCGGCATTTGGTGGAACGAAACGGAGGCGCGCCAAGCGTCAGCAGAAGCGGGCCTCGGAACTGATGTATCGACGTCGTGGGGTTACGGGCAGCGCGTCAGAAGCGAGGAGGAGTTCTATGCTCGCTTCGACGCACTATGTGGCGTGCTCCTGGATAACCCGGACATGTTCGGTTACTGCTATACGCAGCTGACGGACGTCTTCCAGGAAAAGAATGGCATCTTCACTTTCGATCGGAAGGGCAAGTTCGATCTCGAGCGGATCCGGGCCAGCCAGGTCCGTAAGGCAGCCATCGAAGCCCACAACGAATAAAAGCAATCGCCTAAAGGAAAGGCCAAGGCTCGACGCCTTGGCCTTTCTGGTCGAATGGTTACGCGCCTCCCGGCCGTTCCGGTCCAGTGGGCCACCGGAGCAGGGCTGCCACCTGGACGCCGTCAGGCAACGCAGCGGAGGGGACCAGCTGAACGCGGGCATCCGTTAGAGCCGCAGCACGCACCATGGCCGCGGGTGCAGGGACCTTTCCTAGAACTTCAGCTCCCAAGGCTTCGTCCTCAGAGCTGGCGATCCACGGTTCAGCACCCAGCGCAAGCAGGGTGTGTTCGGAGAGCGCTTGATCATCGAGGATCAGCACATCCACCTGGGCTTGCTGGAGGGCGTGAACCACAGCCCCGTTTCCAGTAGCCGACTCGGGGTTGGCCTGCCCTTCCTGCTCGGCCAAGCGCTCCATCAGCTGCTGTTGTTCCTCCGCCCACTGCTGGGCAACCAAGGAATTAACCTCGTCGTCGAACTTTTGACGGTCGGAACCAGGGGCCAGGGTATGGGCATCCACCATGCGCAGGATGGCCTTGCTCGCCTCGGACAGTTGATCGGCAACGAGTTGCCGCGCCCTGATGTCACCGGCAAGGACCAGCAGGCGGGCTCGTTTTTCCCTCACAACCTTGTCGATTTCATTCACCACCTGATCGGCATTGCGCCGCCAAATCTCCTCAGTGTGGTGTTGATACCGCCCCTGTGACCAACCGCCGCTGGGAACCTTTTTGAGATTCTCGTCCGAGCCCTGGACGTGCTGGCTCTCCTCAACAGTCGGCCTGCCGGCCCGATGTAGTCTGATTTCGCCTTCATCGCGGCTGACTTCGGCCACGACATATGGGAACTCGTCCGGCTGGTGCTTCATCAAAGGCAGCAGGTCGGGAATGGAGTCCATGGAAATTCTTTCGAGCCCCGAGAGTGGCCCGGGCAACAGCTCGTTAACCATCACCTGCCCATCCCGCACCAACACAAAACGACTAACCGGGGCGGGCAGTCCCTCGGCGGGTTGGATGGCGGATTCCATGGCGGCCAGATCTTCCTTGGACGCTCCCTGACCCGCCAACGCATCCCGCACATTGTCGGGTTGGACGTCCGCGGCTTCCAGGCTGTCCACTGTTCCGGTACTCGCCTCGAGGTAGGCCAAGCACCATGGTCCAGGCTGTCGGTAAAGATCCGCGTACTTTTTCAGTGCTTCACTCACTGGACCCTCCCCCCTCCTCCGCCGCGGCGTCGGCAGCGGTATTCGGGTTTAACGCCTCCCGGACTTCTCGCGCATCTGTTTCATCAGGGAAGGGCTCGGTCTCCCGACCCTCTTCCACATGGGTTGGCTTGTTCCCCCTGATCATTCCCTCGGTTTCGTGCTGCATCTGGTCATCCAGATGCGATCCGTGCTTTGAGTTTCCTCGCTCAGCCACGGTAATCATCCTTCCGATGTACTCGACTTACGTTCTGGTCGCGCCTAACGGCTCACCAACTTGAAGAAGGTGCTGTCCTCGCCGCTGACCTTTTTTGCTTGGTAGAGGAAAGCCAGCTTGCTCTCCTCGAACTTGTCGAACCATTCGTCCCAACTGATGTGTTCCAGCGAATCTTCGCCAGCTCCGCCGGGGAAATCGATACGCAGGATACCCACGTCGTTCTTGTCGCCGGTCTTTTTGACGCTGGCCGGTTTACCGTCGTTGCTTTCAACCCACTTGCGAATCTCGTCGTGATCCGTGGTGGTGTGAGATTCCGAAGCCATGTCAGATTTTCCTTCCTTCCGATGCCAGCACGTGGTTGGCGAGCCATGTGCCAACGAAGAGTACGGATACTTCGACCCTAATCCGGGCCTACCCAAAATAGAAAGGGTACTGAGTAAGTTCCCACCGAGATGGCATTTGAACCCAAAGTTCCGAAGCGGAATCGGTATTAAATGCCATCTCGGTGGGAACAAAATGGGGCTAGACCCACTGCCCGCGGCGCATCAGGACGTCCTTCAGCAGGTCCAGCCGGTCGGACACAATGCCGTCCACGCCCAGGTCCAACAGACGCATCATTTCAGCGGGCTCGTTGATGGTCCAGACGTGAACGTGGATGCCCAAGCGGTGGGCGCGACGAACAAAACCTGGAGTCACGACGGGCAATCGCCCATAGCGGACCGGCACCTGGAAAGCATCGACGCCGGTGAGCATCTTGCGGCCCAGCCCCGCGGGAAGCATGGGTCCAAGAAGTACGAAGACCGCGGTCAGGGTGCTGCCAGCCGAGGAAGCCGTCCGCTGGCTGAGGAGTTTCAAGACTGCACGACGACGCCGGTCAGAGAAACTCGTCACCAACACCCGGCGATGGATGCCATGCTTCTCGATAGCCTCGGCCATCGGTTTAACGGAATTCCAGTCCTTCACGTCCAGGTTCAGGCGGGCATCGGGGAAGGCTGCCACCAGCTCGTCCAAAGTCGGCACGGATTCCACTCCGCCAATCCGGGCCTGCCTCACCTCGACTGCCGTGAGCTCGGCGATCCGGCCAGACGAATCCGTGACCCGATCCAAGGAAGAGTCGTGGAAAACGAGCAGGACGCCATCTGAGGTGGTGTGAACGTCCGTTTCAAGGTGCAGGGTGCCCAGCTCAATGGCGGCACGGAAAGCAGCCATGGAGTTCTCCAAGCCATTCATGGAGAATCCGCGATGAGCCAAGGCCAGTGGGCCCACAGTGCCGTCCTTGCGGAGGAAATATGGCAGCGTCACATCCGAAGCGTAGCCCATGGCGCATAGGCGCCTACGACTCCTCTGTGATCGTCGCCTTCTCCAGGGGGACCACCGCCACGTCATCGCTGATGTGCACCAGCGTGCGTCCGCGACCGCCGTCGAGCTCCACCCAAACTGCCGTTGCATCACCGGTAACGGCGTCCACTACGCCAGCCGATTCGTACCCCGGAGTTAGTGCCACACTCACGCGGTCCCCCTCGCGAAGCGACCTCCAGTGGTGATCCGGTTCGATCCGCCGCAACGGAGCGGTGTTGAAGTCGTTGATCCTGCGCTTGGCCATGATTCCCCTACATCCAACAAGCTAAACGGGTCTGTGGCTGAAAGCCTACGGGCGCAAGTTGAACGCGGGTTGTATGGAGACTGGGAAGTTGGTGACAGCTTTGCGCACGTCACGGCTGCCAAACTAGTTGCATGACTGTGTTGATTGCCGGGTGCGGCGACCTTGGAACCGAAGCCGGACTGCGTTTTGCAGCGCTGGGCCAGGACGTGATCGGTCTCCGCCGTTCTCCGGAAAAGCTCCCCGCGGGGATTCGGGGCATGCGGGCGGACCTCTCACGTGAAGTCCCAGCCGTCCCAGGAGATGTGAAAATTGTCGTGGTCGCTGTAGCCGCCGATTCCTCCACCGAGGAGGCATACCGGACAGCGTATATAAAAGGCTTGCAAAATGTTCTGGACGCCTTGGAACGCGATTCTGTCGAACCGGCCCGCATGCTATTCGTCTCCTCCACAGCCGTATATAAGGACTCCAACGGAGGGGCGGTGGACGAAACCACACCCGCCGAGCCCACGCGTTTCAGCGGCAAAGTGCTGGTGGAGGCTGAGAATCTGTTCCTTGCCCGCACCCGGGGTACCAGAACCCAACCCATCATCCTGCGGCTCGGCGGCATTTACGGTCCGGGGCGAACCCGACTGATCAACCAAGTCCGGTCAGGACAAGCCGTGATTCCAGCACGCCCCCGGCACACCAACCGTGTCCACAGGGACGACGCCGCGGCCATGATCGTCCACCTCACCACCATGGGTCAGGACCCGGATCCGGTCTATGTAGGCGTAGACGACCATGCGGCCGAGATGGGTGACGTCATGCGGTTTCTTGCCCTGGAAATGGGAAGCCCTGAACCACCGACGGCGTTGGAAGACGCCCCCGCCGGCCCTGGCGACAAACGCTGTTCCAATCAAAGGCTGCGCCGGACTGGCTTCGAGTTCGTCTTCCCCACCTACATGGAGGGCTACCGAGCAGTGCTGGCAGGTAGCGGCGTCCGTCATCCGTGATGCAGTGGCTTTAGACCGTTTGCTCCGTCAATTTCGCCTCGAGGATCTGGGCCACGCCGTCGTCGTCGAAGTGCGGCGCCTGCTGCCCCGCAGCGAGGATCGCTTCCGGGTGGCCGCTTGCCATGGCGTAGCCGTGGCCGGCCCAGCGAAGCATCTCGATGTCGTTGGGCATATCCCCGAATGCCACAACGTCGGCGGCCTCGATACCCAGCGACTCAGCGTACTTCGCGAGGGTGACGGCTTTGTTGATGCCGGGCACGGACATCTCAAGCATTGCGGTGCGCGGCGCCGAGTGCGTGGTGCTGACCAGATGGGCAACAGCGGGCTGCACTTCGGCAAGGAATTCGTCCGGGGTGCCCTTACGGGTTATCGCCAGGAACTTCACGACGGCGTCATCCGCCGTTAGCGTCTGATCCAGCGGTGCGGGAGTGAACTCCGCGAGGAGCTCACTGGTTTCATTCTCGAGAAAGCCCGGCTCCAGTTGGAAACCAGTCAGAGTTTCCACTGCGAACAACGCATCCGGCCGCAGGGACTTGATGATTCGGCGCGCTTCGAAAATGGATTTGATATCCAAGGTGCAAGAAGAAATGGGCTTCTCCGTTTCGAGATCCCACACCACTGCGCCGTTGGAACAGATCACGATTCCGCTGTGGCCGAGCTGCTCCTGGAGCGGGTACAACCACCGCGGCGGGCGGCCCGTGACGAACACAAGCTCCACCCCGGCATCCCGGCATGCTTTGAAGGCCTTGACGGTCCGATCACTGATCTTGCCGTCATGACCGAGAATGGTGCCGTCAATATCACTTGCTACGAGCCGCATCATGTCAGTCTACGTGGCTGTTGAGAACCCAAAGGCCGCCACTAACGCTCGAACATACCCGTGATGGTTCCGCGCGCCAAGGTGTGCGAAGGAAGGGCTGAAGCAAGTATGCGTGCTTCGGAATCCTTTTCGATGCCCAGGTCCTCCACGTCCAGCGCATGTACGGCCACTATGTACCGATGCGGTCCATGCCCTCTGGGCGGGGCCGCCCCAAGTTAGCCGGTGCGGCCGCCGTCGTTCTTTAACTGGAACGCGCCGGCGGGCAACGCGTGACCGTTTGGGCCACCCGCGCCGGCCGGAAGGCTTGATACTTCAGGAGGAATATTAAGTACCGCCCAATGCCAGTAGCCCCCGGGACCGGGAGCATCCGGGTCCCACATAGTGACCGCGAAACTCCTTGTTCCTTCCGGAGCTCCGCTCCAGCTCAGCTGAGGAGAAATGTCTTGGCCGCCCGCACCCAGAATCCCGCTCCGTTGATCGGGGCCGAGAGTATCGCCGCCGCTGAATGACTCGCTCGCAACCTGTAATTCCGGCGCGGGCGTCCCAGTATAAGGATCGTGGTCTTTCATGGCGCACCTCCTCTTGGCCGGACTTCGCCGGCAACAGTTTTAGCTTGCAACAGCCCTATGGTTCAGCTCGGCCCGCGTCGGCGGATTGGCGCCAGCCCGTGACACCGTGACTGCGGCAGCACGCGTCGCGTGGTCCATGATGGCGGCAAGGGTCTCAGCCGGCATGGCTCGGAGTGCTCCGCGGTTTTGCGCACCGTCAAGCCCGCGATCAACTATCGCTGACAGCAGCCCCGCCATGAACGAATCGCCGGCACCAACAGTATCCACCACCGTCACGGAAGGTGCGGGGACCTGGGTCTCGCCGATGGCTGTGATTCCCCACGGACCACGCGCGCCCCGCGTGACCACCACCAATGCAGGTCCTTCCGTGCCGCCCAGAGACAACCAGCGGCGTGCGGACTCCAGCGGATCAGCTCCCGGATACAGCCATTCGAGATCTTCGTCAGAAGCCTTCACCACGTCGGAGAGCACTACGAAGCGTTCGGCCTGCCTCCGTGCGTACTCGCGGTCAGTAATGATGCTGGGGCGGCAGTTGGGATCGAAGCTGATAGTGCTGCTCGGGTGGGCATGCTCGACGGCGGCAAGCACGTCCGCGGCACCAGGCTCCAAAGCGGTGGCTATCGAACCCGTATGCAGCAAAGTGGCGCCCTGCAGCATGAGCGGCAACCGCCCCCCGAGGCCCGGTAAATCCCAGGTGAGATCGAAGGTGTAGGTGGCCGCGCCTTCGTCGTCGATCACTGCCGTGGCAACGCTGGTGGGTTTGCCGTCGGGCGGAAGAGGGACCATCACCGAACTGGACCGGAGATGCGCCGCGACGGAATCGCCGTACGCGTCTTGGCCAAACCGCCCAATGAACTGCACGGGATGATCCAAGCGCGCCAAGCCAACGGCGACGTTGAGTGGGCTTCCGCCAACGTGCGCCTCGATTCCGCTGGGGCGCTGCACAACGTCAACCAAGGCCTCGCCAATCACAGTCAGCATGGGACCACTCTGCCAGAGGAAGGGCGGGCGCTACCAGTGATTCAGGAGAGCAGGCGTTGTACCAATTCGCGGCATTTCTTGTAGGCCACGGCCTTTGGATCTATGAGATCGAAGTGATCCCCGGGGACACGCAGCAATTGCGCTGCGCTGCCGGCTGCGGTTGCCGCTGCGACATAGGCCTCGGACTGGCTGGCTGGAACGTCTTCGTCGTCGGTGGCATGGACGGCGAAAACTGGAACATCAATGGGCAGTGAACTCATGGGATCTGCGTATTTATGCCTTTTGGGGTATCTAGCTGAATCGCCACCCATAAGGTTGCAGACGGCACCGTTACTGAGGTTCAGCTTTTCGGCCGCGGCCAGGTTCAGCAGGCCGGACTGGCTGACAACGCCGGTCAGGTGCACGGCGTTATCTTCAGATCCACGCACGAGTTGGCGGTCGGCGTCGGGCGTTCCGATGGCCGAGAGGCGCTGCCGTCCGGCCGCCCACACAGCCAAGTGACCTCCGGCCGAGTGCCCCAAAGCGACTACCTTGCCAAGGTGGAGCTCGTGCTTTCCGGCGATTTCGGCGAGATGGTCAATCCCGGCCAGAATGTCTTCGAACGTATGGGGCCAACCACCGCCGTTGCCGGCCCGCCGGTATTCAAGGTTCCAGGCCGTTATTCCATGCGCCGCGAGGTCCCGGGCCAAGGGCTCGCCGAGCTCCGCGCCGTACTGTGAGCGCCAGTAGCCGCCGTGGATCACAACCGCGACGCCACCCGCGACGGCTGACGCGCCGCGATGGTTTCCGTTGTTCGGTTCAGGTATGAAGAGTTCGCCCCATTGACTGGGGTGTTCGCCGTAGCTGTACTTGTGCCGCAACATTGCGCCCTCCTTTGTACCGAGCCTATCGTGACGTCCCGCAACTTTGGCTAGGGCACCCCGACGGCGGGTGGCCCGCGCCAGTGTCGGACCCGCCCCGTAAGCTGGGGGCATGGCAAGCAATTGGGACAGCCTGGACCAGGACCAGCGCGATGCAGTGGATGCGAACGTGGCGCTCTATGAGCGCGTTCGCCCTGCCCTGAAGCGGGTCACACGGGATGTGCTGCTCACCCTAAGGGACATGCTCAACGACGCCGAGGTCACTCCCCTGTTTGTCACCGGACGAACCAAAACAGTGGAGTCGTTCCGCGAAAAAATCTCACGCACGGATGATCCTTTGGAGCCGGGGGGCCCGCGGGTCCTCAAATTCCCGGACCCTTTCCGCACCTTGAATGATATGGTGGGCATCCGCGTCATCACCAAACTGCCTGCCGAGAACGCAGCCGTAGCCAACATCATCAAGCGCCAGCGCCAGCTCTTCGATTGCCGCGGAGACCGCGAGAAGGACATCGGTTCCATCGAATCGGGCACGTACGGATACTCCAGCCGGCACCTCATCCTGCGCACCATCCAGAACGAGGCCGTCAAGGAGTATCAGCACGTCTTCAACCCGGACATGCCGGCCAACGGCAGCTACTTCTTCGAGTGCCAGATCCGCACGGTTTTTGCGCACGCCTGGAGCGAGATCGAGCATGATATCCGCTTCAAGGCGGAGGATCCGCGCGCCTGGACTCCGCATTTCGATCGCCAGTTCACCGCCACTGCGGCCATGCTGGAAACCGTGGAGAGCGCTTTCGCTGACCTCCACGAGCGCTACGAAGAGGTCAGAAGCTATTGGGACCTGCACGGCGAGGGCGCTTCCCCGCTGACTCCCAACCGGGTTCGGGACGTCTGGCGTACGCTCCTGCCCCACGTTGACCGTAAAGTTGATGACGACTGGGGGTGGGCTGCCGAACTCCTTGCGGCCCACGGACTCACCAAAACCGTGGAACTCGCGGGGCTCTTGAGTGCCAACCGGATCACAGAGGTCCGCAAAGCCCTGGATCACCGCTACTCCCCGGGCCCCGACCGCCTCCTGGATGACCTCCTGCTGTGGCAGTACGGAACCGAACATATTGACCTCACCGCTGAGGCGCCCGACGTCGTTCCGCACCCGCGGCGCGACAGCCTCCAGCGGCGTCTAAAGCAGATTGAGCGTTACCGCCAGACTGCACTGTAAGGACGCCATGACTCCCGAGCAACTCATGTCACTGCGGGTGACTTTCCGCTCGCCCCGCCGCCTGCTGACGGAATCCCTGGCTGGACTGGTAGTTGCACTGGCGCTCATTCCGGAGGCCATTGCTTTTTCGGTGATCGCGGGGGTGGATCCCCGGATTGGGCTGTTCGCTTCCTTCACCATGGGCGTGGTGACTGCTCTCGTGGGTGGTCGTCCAGCCATGATCTCTGCAGCGACAGGGGCTGTGGCATTGGTCATCGCTCCCGTGATGAAGGAGCACGGACTCGACTACCTGATCGCCACGATCATCCTGGCAGGTGTTTTCCAGATCATCCTGGCTGTCCTCGGTGTCACGCGACTCATGCGCTTCATTCCGCGGTCGGTGATGATTGGCTTCGTGAACGCACTGGCAATTTTGGTGTTCATCTCGCAGATGCCCGAGCTCTTCAACGTCCCCTGGATGGTCTATCCAATTGTTGCCGTGGGACTCGCCATGGTCTTTGGGCTACCCCGCCTGACCACGGCCATTCCTGCGCCGCTCGTGGCGATCGTGGTCATTACTCTGGTTACCGTTCTGGGGCATATCGATGTTCCCACGGTCAGTGACAAAGGCGAGCTCCCCCACAGCCTGCCGGGGTTCTTCCTGCCGAATGTCCCGCTGAACCTGGAGACGTTCCAGATCATTGCGCCCTTCGCATTGTCCATGGCCCTCGTTGGCCTGCTGGAATCACTCCTGACAGCCAAGCTCGTGGACGACATCACGGACACGCGGTCCAACAAGACACGGGTTTCCTGGGGCCAGGGGGTGGCCAACATTGTCACAGGATTCCTCGGAGGCTTGGGTGGCTGTGCCGTGATCGGACAGACCATGATCAACGTCAAGGGATCGGGCGCACGGAGCCGGCTCTCAACGTTCTTGGCGGGCGTGTTCCTGCTGATCCTGGTGGTAGTCCTTGGGGACGTTGTGGGCATGATTCCCATGGCGGCGCTTGTTGCCGTGATGATCTTCGTTTCCCTGATCACCTTCAACTGGCACTCTGTTCGGCCATCCACCTTGAAGCGGCTACCCAAGTCAGAGACCGCCGTCATGCTGATCACTGTGGCCGCTGTTGTGGCAACACATAACCTGGCGGTGGGTGTCGGCGTCGGCGTTTTGACCGCGATGGTGCTGTTTGCGCGGCGTGTAGCCCACTTCGCCACCGTAGAGCGGACCGAACTGGAGCTCAACGGTGAGACGGTGGCAACGTACACGGTGGATGGCGAGCTCTTCTTCGCGTCGTCAAATGATCTGTACACACAGTTCGACTACGCAAAGGATTCCTCGGAAGGAATAGATCGTGTGGTCATCGATCTCCATAACTCGCACCTTTGGGATGCATCCACTATTGCTGTGCTTGATTCCGTCACTGAGAAGTACCGCAACCACGGTCGCGAGGTGGAGTTCATCGGGCTCAACGAGGCCAGTATCCACATGCGTGAGCGGCTCGCGGGAAAGCTGAACGGTTAATCCCAACTAAGTAGCACTTAAGCCCGTTATGAGCCGTCAAAACGGGCTTAACTGCTACTTAGTTGGGAACAAAAGAACAGTCATCTGACATATACGCCGCGCCGGAAGTAACGAACTCGGTGAAGCCACGGGACAAATGTGAGCATGGATAAATGCTTGAGGCAACGAATTCCCAGACCGAAACTTCGTCCCCTGCGCCCGTCAACGCGGCCCTCGCCGCAGAAGCAAAGGTCGCGCGAATAGCCGTAACGGTTTTCCCGATCCTGGTTGTGGTGGCTGGCGTCCTCGGGTTCCTGCTTCCGGAAGTGTTCAAGCCGATGGGCGTCGCCGTCCCCTATCTGCTCGGCGTCATCATGTTCTGCATGGGCCTCACGCTGACGCCGCCCGACTTCGCTTCTGTGGCGCGACGGCCGTGGGCTGTGGCACTGGGCATCGTTGCGCACTACGTGATCATGCCTGGGGCAGGCTTCCTGATCGCTGTCTTGCTTCAACTACCGCCCGAGCTCGCTGTCGGACTTATTCTTGTGGGCTGCGCGCCGTCCGGTACGGCGTCCAACGTGATGGCGTTCCTGGCCAAGGGTGACGTGGCATTGTCGGTCGCTGTTGCCTCGGTTTCCACGTTGATCGCTCCCATCGTCACGCCTGCACTTACGCTCCTGCTGGCCGGTTCGTTCCTGCACATTGATGCTGGCGCCATGGTGCTGGACATCGTGAAGACCGTGTTGCTGCCGGTCATCGCAGGCCTGCTCGCTCGACTCTTCCTGTCCAAGCTCGTCGCAAAGGTGCTTCCGGCACTTCCGTGGGCGTCCGCCGTCGTGATTTCACTGATCGTGGCGATCGTCGTGGCTGGCAGCGCCAGCAAGATCGTCGCAGCCGGCGCCATCGTGTTCCTGGCCGTCGTCCTCCACAATGGCTTTGGGCTGGGCCTGGGCTACCTGGCTGGGAAGCTCGGCCGTCTGGATGACAAGGCCCGCCGCGCCCTGGCCTTCGAAGTGGGCATGCAGAACTCCGGTCTGGCCGCCACCCTTGCCACGGCGCACTTCAGTCCGCTGGCTGCGCTGCCCTCTGCCGTCTTCTCCCTGTGGCACAACATCTCCGGCGCGATTGTCGCGGCCTGGCTGGCTCGCCGACCACTGAAGGACTAGCGTCCCAAGGCTCCAGCTAAGACTGCTTCAACCAGTTGGACGCCTCTTGACGCAATTAGTTGTGAACGTTAACAATTGCGGGAGCCGATAAGTCACCAAGTGGGAAGATCATGCAATGAAGAACTGGGCAGGAAACCTCGAGTACTCGTCCGCCGAAGTCCAGAGGCCCACGTCCGTGGACCAGCTGCGGGAGCTTGTTGCCAACGCGTCGCGGATCAAGGCCCTCGGTTCCCGCCACTCGTTCAACAACGTCGCAGACACCGATGGCATCCACCTTCTCCTGGATGCCTTGCCCCAGGAAATCTCACTTGATCCCTCAAAGGGCATCGTCAAGGTCAGCGGCGGCATCAGCTATGGCGCACTATGCCGGGCAGTTGAGGAACAGGGTTATGCCATCCACAACCTCGCTTCACTCCCCCACATCTCGGTAGCGGGAGCGATCCAAACCGGGACGCATGGCAGTGGAGTCGGCAATCCCTCCCTGGCTGGCGCGGTCGTAGGCATTGACCTGGTGCGTGCAAATGGCGAACTGGTGACACTTACTGAGGACGACGACGAGTTCCTCGCCAGCGTTGTGGGACTCGGAGCCCTTGGGATCGTCACAGGACTGGAATTGGCCGTCCGGCCGAGCTATCAGATGCGGCAGCGTGTGCTCACGGGACTTCCATGGGAGCGGGCCCTGTCTGACTTCGCAAACATCGCATCTGCCGCGTACAGCGTCAGCTTCTTCACCAATTACACCGGCGAGTCCATCCCGCAGGTCTGGCTCAAGGCGCTGGACACCGAAGCTCCGTTGCCGGACCTGTTCGGAGCAACCGCAGCCAGGGCGGCGATGCATCCCTTGCCGGACATGTCTGCGGAGAACTGCACGGGTCAGCTGGACGAGCCCGGCAAATGGCTGGACCGCCTGCCGCACTTCCGCCACGAATTCACACCAAGCAACGGTGAGGAGCTGCAGAGCGAATTCCTGCTGCCGTTGGAGCACGCACCCGCAGCGCTTGAAGCTGTCCGAGAGCTGGCGGACAAGCTGGCACCCCTGCTGTTCATCTCCGAAATCCGGACAGTAGCCGCTGATGAGTTCTGGCTCAGCCCGTTCTATCGGCAGCAAAGCGTCGCCCTTCACTTCACGTGGAAGCCACTGCAAGCCGAGGTGGAAGCGGTACTCCCGGAACTGGAGGAAGCACTGCGTCCCTTCGGCGCGAGGCCGCACTGGGGCAAGCTCTTCACGCCAAGCCTGTACGACTTCGCCGCGCTCTATCCGCGCTTCGAGGACTTCTGCAGCCTCGCCGTCACCAACGACCCTTCGGGCAAGATCCGGAATGACCTGCTGGAAAGTGTGCTGGGCATCTCTGCGGCGACGCACGCCTAGAACCATTCGCGCCCATCACGTTGCCAAGCCGCTATTCCGTTGCTGCCCAGCCACGGAATAGCGGGTTGGCCACGGACTAGTAGCTACTACTGAATGTGCGCCAGTACGGCTCCCGCGGTCACCACACCGCCGGGTGCCGAGAGCACCTCGGAGAGCGTACCTGCACGGTGTGCTGCCACCTGCGTTTCCATCTTCATGGCCTCCACCACCAGCAAGGGGTCACCTGCCAAGACTTCGGTCCCGGGCTCCACGAGCCACTTCACCACTGTGCCGGCCATGGTGGAGACCAAAGCTGACTCCACTGGCGAGGATCCCTCTGAATCAGGTCCTTCCAGGTAATCACTCGGTAGCCCAGTAACAACCGAACCTGAGGGGAGCCCCTGCCCTGACCGCGCCCAACCATCCAGAAGATCAGCCGGAAGTCCCACGGCCAGCCGCTTGCCGTCGACATCCACAGTGATGGTGCGCCGCACCCCACTCGGGGCAACCACGTTGTATTCGGAATCAACGGGGATCTGGTCTGCGAAGTCTGTCTCGATCCATCGGGTGTGAACGCGCAGCCCGGCTACGGATGTAAAGTCATCGGACTCCACTACAGCGCGGTGGAACGGCAACACGGTGGGCAGTCCGGTGATCTCCATTTCGGCAAGTGCACGGCGTGCACGCCGCAGCGCTTGCTGGCGGTCGGCACCAGTAACAATCAATTTGGCCAAGAGCGAATCAAACTGCGGTGCAATAAACGAGCCCGCGCGCACGCCGGTGTCCAAACGAATGCCGGGACCCGTGGGCACTTGGAACGATGCCACTGTGCCCGGGGAGGGCAGGAATCCGCGGCCAACGTCCTCAGCGTTGATGCGGAACTCAAACGAATGGCCGCGGGCTATGGGATCCTCGGTAATGCTCAAGGGCAGGCCGGCTGCAATACGGAACTGCTCCTGAACGAGGTCAATCCCAGCCGTTTCCTCGGTTATCGGGTGCTCCACCTGAAGGCGCGTGTTTACCTCGAGGAAGGCCACGGCCCCATCTGCGGAGACCAGGAATTCAACAGTCCCGGCGCCGTAGTAGCCGGCCTCGCGGACGATTGCTTTGGCGGCGTCATAGATCTGTCGCTGCTGGGACTCGGTGAGGAAAGGTGCAGGTGCCTCTTCCACAAGCTTCTGGTGACGGCGTTGGAGGGAGCAGTCGCGCGTACCCACCACAACGACGTTGCCGTGGGTATCGGCGATGACCTGCGCCTCCACGTGCCGCGGCCTGTCCAGGTACTGTTCCACGAAGCATTCACCGCGCCCGAATGCTGTGATGGCTTCACGCACTGCGGAATCGAAAGCCTCCTCCACTTCGGCGAGTTCACGGACAACCTTGAGCCCGCGACCACCCCCGCCGAAGGCAGCCTTGATAGCGACCGGAAGTCCGTGTTCCTCGGCAAAGGCCCGGGCTTCGGCAGCAGTGGCAACCGGCCCATCACTGCCGGCCACAAGAGGCGCACCAGCACGGATGGCGATCTCGCGGGCCGTGATCTTGTTGCCCAACTGTCGGATCGACTCAGGCGAGGGACCGATCCACTCGAGTCCGGCGTCGAGGACTGCTTGCGCAAAGTCGGCGTTTTCCGAGAGGAAGCCATACCCGGGGTGGACGGCGTCAGCCCCCGACTGTTCCGCAACGGCGAGCAGCTTCCCAACGTTCAGGTAGGTCTCAGCAGGGCTGTTTCCGCCCAGGCTATAGGCTTCATCCGCGGCACCTACGTGCATGGCGTCGGCGTCGATGTCCGCGTAGACGGCCACGGACGAAATGCCGGCGTCATCGCAGGCTCGGGCGACGCGAACGGCGATCTCTCCGCGGTTCGCAATCAGGACCTTTCGCATCAAATACTCACTTCTCTGGGTTCTTGGTGAAGTCGGGGGAATCGGGGACCATCCGGAACCGGATCCGTCCGCCTATGGGGACCTGCCCGGCAAGGTCAAGGTGTTCGTCGCGAACCACGCCGATCACGGGGTAACCGCCGGTGATGGGATGGTCGGCCAAGAACAAAACGGGGAGGCCGGCGGGCGGGATCTGGAGGGCACCAGCCATAGTCCCCTCACTGGGAAGTTCACCCTCGCGGGCGCGCTGGAGAGGAGTACCGTCCAATCGCATGCCGACGCGGTTGGACTGGGGTGTGACCAGCCATTCCTGGCTTGTTAGGGACTCGATTGCGGACTGGTCGAACCAATCGGCGCGCGGTCCGGGAACCACATCGAGCACTGTTACACCGAGGCCCGGAAAATTCGGCTGCAGCTCCGGGCTTCCAACGGCCGTTGAATCCGTGGCATCGCCCGTCGGGAGCTCCTGCCCAATCACCAATGGGGCGGGTCCGATCCCGGACATCGTATCGGCCGAACGACTCCCCAGGACTTCGGGAACCGCTATGCCGCCGCGGATTGCGACGTAGTTCCGGAACCCTGCCTCGGGCGGTCCGAGGCTAAGCACTTCGCCGTCGAGCAACGCGAACGGAGCAGCCATCGGGACGGTTCGCACTGCGTCCTGGGCGTCACCGTCAGACTCCTCAAATTCAGCTGACGACGGCGACTGGACGGTCAGGGTGGCAGGCGCACCTGTCACGGCAATCACCTGGTCGCCGACCGCTTCCATAGTCAGCCCACCGTTGACAGTCTCAATGGCGGCAGCCGAAGAACTATTGCCGACGAGACGGTTGGCGCGGCGCAGGGATGCCCGGTCCAAGGCACCGGCCGCCGAGACCCCCAAGGCCCCGTAACCTCTGCGGCCCAGGTCCTCGATGAGGCTTTGAGCGCCGGGGTTGAGTATCCRTAGGCCGGAGTCCGTGTGGTGATCAGCGTCCGGTTCCGACTGGTGCTCGGAACCGGCAGTGACAACCTCCCGAACAGCGCGGTACTGCACTCTGTCACCGGGCCGAACCAGGGCCGGTTGGGGACGGTCGAGGTCCCACATCCGCGCTCCCGTTCGGCCAATCAGCTGCCAACCGCCGGGAGAACGCCGGGGATAGACAGCCGAGTACTGGCCGCCGAGGGCCACGGATCCAGCAGGAACAGCCGTGCGCGGTGAAGAGCGGCGGGGAACCGTGAGGACTTCATTCTCGCCCACCATGTAGCCGAATCCGGGAGCGAAGCCTGCGAATGCAACGGTCCAGATCTGGCCTGTGTGGGCCGCAATGACGCCCTCCACGCTCAGCCCGGTAAGCTCCGCGACATCGGCGAGGTCATCGCCGTCGTACACGGTATCGATGACGACCAGCCCGGAGTCAGTAACCTCTGTCGCGGTGAGTTCCAATTCGAGCAAACGGGCGCCGATGGCGCGCGTTGCCGCAGCGGATTCGCCAACGACCATCACCGTTTCGGCGGCTGCCAGGACGTCCACCTGACCGGGAAGCGGAGACTTGTAGAGCATGTCCTGCAGGGCCAGTACGTCCTGCAGCCCATCCAGTTCGGCAAGGACGGCACGGGTGCCAACGGGTCGCACGGAGCGGACCCTTTTCGCTGTAACCGATTGCTTCGCTGTAGCCGATTGCTTCGCGGTGGTCGTTTGCATCACGGTCTCCATCATCCGCTTCGTCGCCAATTAGGCGGCCGACCCCTGAAGCAGGCGAACGTCTTCTTCAGGCTTCGGATCCCGGCCCAGGACCATGCCCACGATCGTGACAACTGCTGTCAGGACGAGGTACCCCGCGATCAAATACCAGCCACCGGACGCCGCGCCGTAGAGAGCCGTGAAGATGATGGGCGCAACGGCTCCACCAATCACGCCGGCCAGGGTGTAAGCCAAGGAGCTGCCGGCGTAGCGTAGGCGGGCGGGGAACTGCTCCGTGATGAAGGCGGCCTGCGGGCCATACATGAATGCGTGGAGTGCCAGACCGATCACGGTGCCGATGGTCAGCATAACCACTGACTTGCCCTGGATCATGAGGAAGAACAGGGGAATATAGACGGCCGTAGCGGCGGCCGTGACGCCGTAGACAAGGCGGCGGTTGAAGCGGTCGGTCAGGGCGCCGGCCAACGGAATGAGGAACAGCTGGAATGCGGATCCGATGAGGATGGCTGCCAGGACATTGCCCGTGGTCATGCCAAGCTGCTTGGTGGCGTACACCGCAACAAACACCGTGAACAGCGCGTAGAGAACGTCAGGGCAGACCCGGGAGAGCGCTGCTGAAACCAAGGCCTTGGGTTCGGTGGTGAAGACCTCCTTGATGGGTGCTTTGGGTCGTTCGCCGTGGGCCTGAATTGCCTTGAAGACGGGGGTTTCTTCGAGCTTGAGGCGGATGATCAGGCCGAAGACCACCAGGAGTGCGGAGGCGAGGAAGGCGACGCGCCAGCCCCAGGAGAGGAACGCCTCAGTGCTCAATGAAGCAGCAAGGATGGCGAGGACGCCGTTGGCCATCAGGTTGCCTGCGGGTGGGCCGATCTGCGCGGCGGAGGACCAGAAGCCACGCTTGTTGGGGTCGCCGAATTCGCTGGACAGCAGAACCGCTCCGCCCCATTCGCCGCCGACGCCGATGCCCTGGGCGAGGCGAAGAAGAACCAGGATGGTGGGTGCGGCCACGCCGATCACTGAGTAATCGGGCAGCGCACCGATGAGGACGGTCGCGAGTCCGATAAGTACGAGCGTGAATACCAGGACGTACTTGCGGCCAATCTTGTCGCCCAAGCGACCAAAGATGACCCCACCGATTGGACGGGCCAAGTAGCCCACGGCAAAGGCTGAGAAGGAGAGCAGTAGTGCAACGAACTCATCATTCCCCGGGAAGAAGATCTTGGGGAACACGAGTGCAGATGCCACCGAGTAGATAGCGAAGTCGTAGTACTCTAGCGATGTGCCGGTGAGGCTGGCTACGTAAGCCTTGAGGGCGCCGGCCGGTGGCTTCCTTGTCACGGCCTTGGCTGCGTTGGTGCTGGTCATGGTTTCCTCCGGGGGGATGAGGGGGTTGTGCTCAAGCTTGGGGATTTAGAGGAACGAGCCGATGCTGACGCCGGCGTCGTCGAGAGCGGACTTCACCGCGGTAGCCATCGCGACGGCTCCTGGTGAGTCACCATGCACGCAGATGCTCTCTGCGCGGATCTTCAGGATGGAACCATCGATGGTCCTGACGGACTGTTCGGTGGCCATCCGCACAACGTGTTCCGCCACTTCGGCGGGATCGTGAAGGACGGCGCCTGGCTGGGTGCGTGGGACGAGGGTTCCGTCCGGGTTGTAGGCGCGGTCCGCGAAAGCTTCGGAAACTCCACGAAGTCCGGCTGCGTCTCCAAGACGGAGGACTTCGGAACCGGGGAGACCGAGGATCGGAAGGGTGGGGTCAACTGATTTCACGGCGTCGACGACGGCCTTTGCCTGCTCGGTGTGCGTGACGATCGCGTTGTAGAGACCGCCATGGGGCTTCACGTATTGGACGCTCGCACCCGTCGTGGCCGCCAGCGCTTGCAGGGCGCCGATCTGATAAACCACATCGTCTGCCAGTTCCATGGGATCAATGTCCAGGAAGCGGCGGCCGAATCCCGCAAGATCCCGGTAGCCGACATGGGCGCCGATCACGACGCCGGCCTCAACCGCCTTCTTGCAGGTGCTGCGGATAACGCTGGGGTCGCCAGCGTGGAATCCGCATGCAACGTTGGCACTGGAAACGGATTCGAACATGGCTGCGTCGTCGCCCAGCGTCCAACGTCCGAAGGACTCGCCGACGTCGCTGTTCAGGTCGATGACTGCCATGGTGTGATTCCTGCCTCGTGATGTGCGTTACATCAAGGATGCACCAGATTACCGGATTGTTCAACAATCCAGCGATCCTAGTTTTTGGCAATCGTGTAATTTTGGTGTCATGGCCAGTGCAGATCAGGAATCCAGCGAAAGAACTGGCATCGACGGCGCCAGCGCCCGTATGCGCCTTCGGGTGCCTTCGGTTGCGGAGAGGGTTGCCGAGGAACTGCGCTACCAGCTGGCCGAAGGCTTCCTCGTGCCAGGTGCCAAGCTCACGGAAGCAACCATCGCCGAGGACTTGGGCGTTTCCCGCAACACCGTCCGTGAAGCCTTCGCGGAACTAGCCAGCGAACGGCTTCTGGTCCGTCACCCCAACCGCGGAGTGTACGTCGCCACCCTGGAAGCAGGGGACATTCACGATGTCTATACAGTCCGCCGCGCCATTGAGGTCAGTTCCATCCGTGCCGGCGGTTCCCCCACGCGCATTGCCGCAGTCAGGGCCGCCGTCGAGGAGGGAAAGCGGGCAGCAGCCGCCAATGACAACGAGGGCCTGGGCAGCGCCAACCAGCATTTCCATGGGGCGATCGTTGCCCTGGCCGAAAGCGGGAGGCTGAACACGATCATGGCCCAAGTACTCGCCGAGATGCGCCTTTACTTCCACAAGGCCACCATGAACGCGCACTTCTACAGCGACTGGCTCAAGGAAAACGAGCAGATTTGCTCGGCACTCGAATCCGGCGACCTGGAGCGCGCCGGGGACCTTCTGCTCGCCTACCTCAACCGGTCAGAGCAGCAGCAGGCCACCATCCACGATGAATAATTAGCGCTTGCCCTTCTTGCGCGAACCCTTGCCGCGGCCTTTATCAGGATTCGGCGCATATCGCTGCGCGACGGCAGGCTTCTTGGCCCCGCCCCCGCGACGATCCGGCTTGGGCGCCTTCTTCGGCTTCTCCTGCTGGGCGGACGGCTGGCGTGAACTCTGCGCAGTCCGGCCGCGCACAATCCCGATGAACTCCTCGATCACCGGACTATCCGTACCAGCAAGCCAAGCGAGGCCAATCTGCGTTCCAGGAGCGCCTGTTAAAAGGCGCATCACGGTCTGTTTGTTGTTCAGGTGCCGGGCGACTGACATCGGCAGGATGGCCAGTCCGGCCCCGGAAGCCACCACCTGCAAGGCCATATCGGGCCCGCCCATTTCCTCCACGTCCAGGAAGTTCTCCTCGGACAGGTCCTGCAGAGCTACTTCTTCAAACACGGAGATCTCGTGCCCCTTGGGCGCGACCACCACCGGCTGCTCCTCGTAGAGGGGAATGACGTTCAGGCCTTCCTTGTCCACGGGCAACCGGACAAAGCTAAGGTCAGCGGAACCGTCGCGCAAAACCGAAAGCTGCTCGCCGTCGTCGGACATGAACGCGTGCAACGGGACGTCCGGCATGCGCTCTTCCCATCGCCGGATCCATTTCCCAGGGGTCACACCCGCAACATAAGCGAAGCGAAGCTCGGTGGGGGGCTCGGTTGTTTGGGTGGATTCTTCAGCGGCTGGCACACACTCACAGTACCGGCCAGATACCCTTGAAGCATGACGTCCTCGAACTCCCAGTCCATGAAACCGGCAACCGTTGCCAAGAAACTCGGCATCTACCTGCCAGCGACACCCCAGGAGTTCCAGGATTCGTCCATCTCCCGCGAAGAATTCGCCGAACTCCAGGCCAACCCGCCGGAGTGGCTCGCCGAGCTCCGCCGCAACGGCCCGCACCCGCGCCCTGTGGTGGCGCAGAAGCTGAACGTCTCCATCAGCGGCCTCGCCCGCGGCGGCGTCGAAGAAGCACTCACGACGGCGGAAATCACCGAGCTGCTGCAAGCTCCGCCCCAGTGGTTGGTTGTAGAGCGCGCCACCCACGCTGCAGTCCGCGCCGAGGCCCAGCGGGTCAAGGACGAAGCTGCGAAGAAGGCAGCCACCAAGGAAGCCAAGGACAACGCAGCGGCCAAGCGCGATGCCCCGAAGACGTCAAAGCGTGATCACGCGTAGCTTTGAGCTTGACTGTGGCCGGGACCCTTTGGTCCCGGCCACAGCTGCTTAAGGGCCACGGGTGTTTAACTAGTCCTGGTGGAGTTGAACAAAGTTCCCGCACCCGTCGTCGAAGACCGCGCTGATACCGGAGAAATCCTCACTGGGTTCGCCCTGGAACGTCACGCCGGCAGCCAGCAGACGCTCATACTCAGCCTGAACGTCGGGCACGCCAAAGGTGATCGCTGCCAACCCGGCCTCATGGAGGGCGTTCATGTAGTTGGCGCCGATCGGGTTGTCGCTGGGTTCCAGCAGGAGTCCCACAGAAGTGTTGTCTGCGCCGGGATCCTTGATGATGAAGAGGTTGTACTCGGGCATGGCCATCAAGGTCTCGAAGCCAAGCGTTTCGGTATAGAAAGCGTGGGCCGTAGCCGGGTCCTTAACGTGGATGCTGCACATTTTCAGTCTCATGGTGCCAAGGCTACGCCCGGGGAGCCGTGAATTCTCCGGAGGGAGGTGTCGCCCGGAAACACTCTGGCGCATACTGAAAGCACAGCAGCGCGTACTCGCCTGGAGGTGGTCAGATGCCCGCCATGATGCTCCTGTGGGGCGTGGCCTTGGTGCTCGCAACAGCGGTAACCACGTTGGTCCTCCACAGAAAACTCACGCATGGGCGCGGCCCGGAACCGGACACGATCTTCTGGGATCTCTTCGCGGGCCTGGTGGTGATTCTTCCCGCCATCCTCGTTCCCGCAGTGGAATGGGCGCCAGCCGGACTGATCATGGTCTTCGTCGCGATGGCCACTGCAGCAGCAACGCTGGCTACCAGTCGCAGGGTGGACCGTCTCCACTCAGCTGAGCCCCGGCGTCGTCCTGGTTTTGCGGAAGCTGCCGCCCGCCACGCGAGCGTTCTCCAGCAGTGGCAGCGCTACGAACTCGATCCCGGGCAGGCAATAGACTTCCCGGCGATGACGGACGTCAGAACTGCCGAGACGGCAGCACTTGCCCGCGCCATGCGGGAGGCTGAGCGCTGCCGGGTGACACCCGGGACTGACTACCAGGCCGCCGTCGAGCGTCTGACCCAGGCACTCATCGAAGCGGAGCGAGCGGCAGGCGTGCCGACGGCCGGACAAGCCGCGCCGAAGACCGGACTAAGCGCGCCGAGGTGACACTTAACACCGGTCCCAGACGGGAGCATTGGCGTTAAGTGCCATCCCGGCGCAACGCCCCTAGCCGACCGGCAGCGCGCTCAACTTGTGCGCCTCGACGATGCGGGCAGCGGTTGCCTGGCCCATCCGGACCGCGCCGTCCACGTGCTGGTAGCCCTCGGCCGCGAGATCGGACGAGGACCAGTAGATCGGTCCCACGTTCGCGTGCTGGTCCTTGCCGTAGCGGTGCAGGCCGCCAAGATCGTAGCTGGATGCGTAGGCGCCGCGGGTCCATTCCTCAGAGCCCCAGTCCGATTCGTAGTAGACCTCGGGGGTGAGGGCCTGGTCGCCCAGGAAGCCGGCGATCGACTCGAGGACGACCTTCTTGCGGTCTTCGGCGCTGAGCTCGAACACGGCGTCGGCCTTTTCATCGGAAATAAAGCCCACCAACGTGCCGCGGGAATCGCCGTGGTTGGTGTTGTCATAGACCTCCTGGACCAGGGCGCCGGCGCTGAAACCGGTGCCGGAGAGGCCTTCTTCGCGCCAGAAGGGCGTGCTATACACAGCGTGCACCTTGATGACCAAGCCCAGTGACTGGTGCTGGTGCATCTGGTGCTGGCGGCGCGGCAGCGGTGGGTTGAAGGAAACGCGTGAGTACAGGTTGGGCGGCACCGCCATGATGACATACCGCGCGTTCACCGTGGCTCGCTCAGACTCAACCGTCACGCGGTCCACGTCCCAGTTGATGGTGCGAACCGGGCTGTTAAGCACGACGTCGGAACCCAGCTCAGCTGCCTGGAGCAGCGAAACCTGCTGCATGCCACCAATAACGCGCTTGTCCAGGATGAAGTCTTCGTCCGTGAGGTGCGTGAAGGACCCCGCGGAAGCGGCCATGAGGACGGCCTGCAGCGCCGAGAAGGCGTGGGCGGGCTTGGTCAGCATGCCCCCGGCGATGAAGAGCCCGATGTTATTGCAGGCTTCCTCGTCGTTGGAGTTCTGGCGGAGCCAGTGGTGGAAGGAGATGGTGTCCAGTTCGCGGGCCTTGGGGTGCGCCCAGGGCTCTGTGGGTCCGATCTCCGCGGCGAGCCCGTCCAGGATGGCTACCAGCTTGTCCATCTCGGCTTTGGTGTGCTCGTTGACGGGGAACGTGTCACCCGTGTACTGGACGCGTTTGCCGTCAGCACCGATGTAAACGGACTCGCCGTCGCGGTACCGCGGGTACATTTTCAGTCCCAGCTCGTCCAGCAGGTCCATGAGGGCCGTCTGGTCCGGGGAAACCCACTGACCGCCGATTTCCAGCATGGCGCCGTCGATCGTGTCGGTCCAGGTGCGGCCCCCCACGCGGTCCCGTGCTTCAAGCACTGCAACGCTGAGCCCGGCCTTCTTCAATTCGCGTGCCGCCGTCAACCCTGACGGTCCGGCGCCGACGATCACAACGTCGCGATCAAGATTCTGCATGATGTCCTCTCCGTGGCCGTCCGTGGTGGCTGACCAATAAATGAATGGCGTTCATTTATATTTGATAATAGCGGCCAAGTCCCTGACTGGGAAGACCCGATGGAATAATGCTGGAGATACAGGCAGCAGAAAGGCTTCCGATGCCCGCACCCACACCCGCTCCAGAACCCGAGCCGGGCGTTGCCCCCGCTTCTGCCAGCAAGGCGCGGCGGCGCGCCGGACGCCCCATGGCGCGCATCCTGGACCAAAACGGCATCACGACGGCGGCCCTGGAGTTAATCAGCAGCAAGGGTTACGACGGACTCACCATGGCAGCCCTGGCACGCTCGCTGGGCGTGGCGCCATCCGCCCTCTACAACCACGTAGCATCCAAGGACGACGTGCTCTTGCTGGTGGAGGACCACTTGGCCGCGATGGTTGATGTATCCGCTTTTGGTGTGGAGCCATGGGATGTGGCCGTGCGCCGCTGGGCGTGGTCCTACCGGGACGTGTTCTCGGAGCACACGCCGCTGATCCCCGTCATTGCGGTGCTGCCGGTCGCCAACGCCCCGAAGACCCTGGCCATGTACGAGGCCGTGACCGCCGGATTCCGCGACGCCGGCTTCCCGGAAGAGAAGATCATTTCAGCAATTGTTGCCTTGGAGGCCTTCGTGTTTGGCGCCGCCTACGATGTCACTGCGCCGGAAGACATCTTCGACGCAGGCTCGCTCGCCGACCAGGTGCCCAATTTCACCGCCGCTGTGGACCGACTTGCTTCGGAGCAGCATCCGCGGCCCACGGACGTTGCTTTTAACCTGGGGCTTGAGGCTCTGATCAGCGGGTTCGGGGCGCTGCGGCAGTAGTTTCCAAACCAATTCCTTGTAGTACAAGTTAATAACTTGTATCCTAAGTTTCAGGCAAAGATGCCCACCCCTTAGGAGAACCATGAGCCCCGTAGATCTCATTCGACACATCAAGCTGTCAACGGCCCGTTTGCCCCTCACCGTGCCCATCAGCGACGCCAAGGTCTTCACGGGCCGTCAGAAGCCGATGACCGAAGTCGTGTTCCTCTTCGCCGAGATCACCACAGAGCAGGGCCATAGCGGCATCGGATTCAGCTACTCAAAACGCGCTGGTGGTCCGGCCCAGTACGCCCACGCCAAGGAGGTCGCGGAGGGCATCGTCGGCGAGGACCCCAACGACATCGGCAGGATCTACACCAAGCTTCTCTGGGCCGGAGCTTCAGTGGGCCGCTCGGGCGTTGCAACCCAGGCCCTGGCAGCAATAGACATCGCACTTTACGATCTCAAAGCCAAGCGCGCCGGACTCCCGCTGGCCAAGCTGCTGGGCTCCTACCGCGACTCCGTGCAGACCTACAACACCTCCGGCGGCTTCCTCAACGCCACGTTGGAAGAGGTCAAGGCGCGCGCAACGCAGTCCATCGAAGAAGGCATTGGCGGCATCAAGATCAAGGTGGGCCTCCCGGATTCCAAGGAGGACCTCCGTCGCGTGGCCGGCGTCCGCGAACACATCGGCTGGGATACACCGCTCATGGTCGACGCCAACCAGCAGTGGGATCGGGCGACCGCCCTGCGCATGGGCCGCCAACTCGAGGAATTCAACCTCATCTGGATCGAAGAGCCGCTGGACGCCTACGATTTTGAGGGTCACGCGCACCTTGCCCATGTACTGGATACGCCCATCGCCACAGGCGAGATGCTGGCCTCCGTTGCTGAACACAAGGGCCTCATCAACGCCAACAGCTGCGACATCATCCAGCCCGATGCACCACGCGTTGGCGGCATCACCCAGTTCCTGCGTCTCGCAGCCCTTGCCGACGAACGTGGCCTTGGCCTGGCTCCGCACTTCGCCATGGAGATCCACCTCCACCTGGCTGCCGCCTATCCGCGCGAGCCCTGGGTGGAGCACTTTGATTGGCTGGATCCATTGTTCGAGGAACGCCTCGAGACCAAGAACGGCCGCATGATCGTTCCGGACCGCCCCGGCCTCGGCGTGACGCTGAGCGGGCAGGCCCGTGCCTGGACCACCGAATCCGTGGAATTCGGCGCGTAATCTTGAACCCATGAGCCGAAACCTGACTGCGGATCTCGCCGCCGACCTTCGCAACCGCATCGTCGACGGCGTCATCCAACCAGGTGAGAAACTCCCCAGCGAAAATACCCTCATCAGCGAATACGGCGTCAGCCGGACAGTAGTCCGCTCAGCCCTGACACATTTGCAAGCGGAGGGACTCGTCGAAACTGAGCGTGGGCGGGGCAGCTTCGCGCTGACCCCGCCATCGGACGGCCCTGTTCAAGCGCCGGGCACAAGACCGGTTGTCAGTATGGAAGACCGGCTGCAGATGCTCGACTTCCGGATCGGCGTCGAGACGGAAGCCGCAGCGCTGGCTGCCCTGAATCACACAGAGCACCAATTGAAGGCAGTGCACGGTGCCTTAGAGCAGTTCATGGCAAGTTCCGGCCACCCGGCCCATTCCATGAAGGCTGACTTCGAATTCCACCGGGCCGTTGCTGCAGCCTCAGGCAATCCCTTTTATACAGACTGCATCACTGCGCTGGGCCAAACGATGATCACCATGCCCCGCACACGCCTCCTGGCCAGCGACGAGGAGGACTCACGTGAACGCTTCGAGCAAGTGGTCCACGAGCACTCCTCTATATACGCAGCCATCGCCGATGCCGACCCAGCCGCTGCCTCGGCCGCCATGCGCCTGCACCTGAGCAATTCGCGACGCCGGTTCAAGGGTTCGCCGCGCGGCTGAGAGTCGCGTACGGCCTGGCATTCCGGGCAAAGCAAAAGAGCCCCGATCCTAAGATCGGGGCTCTTTCAATTGCGTGCGCGAGGGGGGATTTGAACCCCCACACCCTTTCGGATACTGGCACCTGAAGCCAGCGCGTCTGCCGTTCCGCCACTCGCGCGCAACTTCTTTTTCAGGACTCCCCACCGGTCTCCCAGCTTCATTTCCTTCAAAAGCAGCGAGATCAAGCATAACGGACATTCCAGACAAAACACCAATCGAGGCCCTGCACGGTTGGGGACAACGCTGCCGGGAGGTCCCCACGCCCCACAACTTCTGCTTAACGGCATGGAAATTTCACCCCCTCGCTCCCCCGTCAGGACGGGCCGGAATCGAACTTTTCCGCGTCGTAAGGCGTTGTGGATTAAGGCCATTCCCAGACACTCCCAGTAGTATCGGGAAGTGGAAGGGCCGTTCGGCGCTCACTTTGCTGTGTGCGTGGACGGGTCGAAGCACGGAGTATTGAACCAGGCACAGTGGGTGCCGCGGCGAGGAAAGGAGAAGGACCATGGGTTTGCTGGACAAAGTCGAGCGCGGCATTGAAAAGGCTGTCCGCAACGTCTTCTCCACGGGGTCGCGGGCACGTGTTGAGCCGGTGGAAATCGCGAGCAAGCTACGGCGCGAGCTGGACAATAAGTCCATCACCATCGCAGCCGGGCGCACTCTCGCCCCCAATGTGTTCGATGTCCTCCTCAGCGACGAAGATTTCGGACGCGCCCAAGAGTGGGGGACTCCGCTGGCAGAGGAACTGTGCGATGTGGTCATCCAGCACGTTCGCAGCCAGGGCTACACGCTCCAGGGCGCGGTCCGCATTTCGTTCCGTCGAAATGAAGAGGAACGCGCCGGACACTTCGAAATAACTTCCCGGACCGAGAAATCCTCCGACGACGCTGCTCCCGCGCCACAGGCCCCACGGCCAAATGTTCCAGCTGCACCCGCCCGGCAGCCCACCCGACTCCAGCCTGTCCTGGACATTGCCGGCCAGCGGTATTCCCTCAATGCCCAGTCGGTCGTACTGGGCCGCTCTTCGGAAGCGGACATCCTGGTGGATGACACCGGAGTTTCCAGGAAGCACCTTGAGGTCCGCACCCAGAACGGCACTACGTGGGCCGTTGACCTTGGTTCCACCAATGGCAGTTACGTCAACGGTCACAAGGTGGACGGCAGCGTGGAGCTCACTGACGGCTCAACCATCACGATGGGACGTACAAAGATCATTTTCCGCCTCCTCCCCCAAACCCTGGGTGGCCACGCGTGAACGACATCAGCGAACTGACCATCACGGCCCTTCGCTTCGGTTTCCTGCTGTTGCTGTGGGTCTTGATCTTCAGCATCGTGTCCACCATGCGCCGCGACTTCCAGATAGGCCGCAAGGCCGTGACCGGAGCCCCCACAGCACGAGAGGTCCGCAAGCACCCCGAATTGGCAGCCTCCCCGGCGCCCGCCATCCAGCATGCGCGCAATCTGGTAGTGACTGAGGGCCCTCTCAAAGGCACCACCCTCCCCTTGGCGGCAAGCCCCATCCTGTTGGGCCGCGCGCAGGAAGCCACCCTGGTCCTGGAAGACGACTACGCTTCCGGCCGCCATGCGCGCTTGTTCCCGCAGGGCAGCCGCTGGTTTATAGAGGACCTCGGTTCCACCAACGGCACCTACCTGGCCGATCAACAGCTCACCCGTGCCCTGCCGGTGGAGCTTGGCGTTCCCGTGAGAATCGGCAAGACGGTTATTGAATTGAGGCCGTAGTCCATGGCCTCTCCCGAGACCCCGGAAGGCAAGGAAACGCCGGCGCAGCGCCCACTCATCATGCGCTACGCCGCGCGATCCGACGTCGGACGGATCCGCTCCAAGAATGACGACTCCGCGTACGTGGGCCGCCATCTTGCAGTCGTTGCCGATGGCATGGGTGGCCACGCAGGCGGAGACGTCGCCTCCGCCTCCACGGTGCTGGACATGATCCACCTCGATCACGATGACTACCCTGACGGCGCGGACACGATCCTCGCCGATGAGATCCAGACTGCCAATTCGCTGCTGTCTGAGCTGGTGCATCAGAATCCCAAACTCTCCGGCATGGGCACCACCGTCACCGCCCTGCTCCTTGAGGACCGCAAACTGCATTTCGCCCACATCGGCGATTCCCGGGCCTACCGCCTGCGGAACAAGAAGTTCGAGCAAGTCAGCATTGACCACACGTTCGTCCAGCGACTCATTGATGAAGGCCGGCTCCGCCCCGAAGAAGCCGAAACACATCCTCACAAAAACGTTCTGATGCGCGTCCTGGGTGACGTCGATGCCAGCCCTGAGCTGGACTTGGATGCCCTCGACGTCGAGCCGGGCGAACGCTGGTTGCTCTGCTCAGATGGCCTCAACTACGTAGCAGGGCACGTGGTGGAGCGGGTATTCCGGGAAACCAAGGACCTTCGGGAATGCGCGGAAACCCTCGTTAATCTCACCTTGGAAGCCGGGGCCCCGGACAACGTCACCGTGGTCGTGCTGGAGATTGTTGAGGAGACCGACGACGACGTCAACACGGCCGCCGTCGACGTCGTTCCTCCCGCGGCGCTTGCCGCCCTGGACGAGCCGGAATCAAATGCTGCAGATAAGCCGACGGAAGGTCCCTCCGCCAGCAAGCCCGCAGACGCCAGTCCGGGCGAGCTTAAGGCAACAGCGACCAAGGATGGCAAGGTTGCCGACGCCGGTGCATCCTTCAGCAATGGCGACCCAACTGCGGAGAAGACTGAGTCCGATGACGACGACGGAACCTCCAAAGAGCCGCCCACCACTACTGACCCCCACCTGGGTGAGCATCTTTCCGCTGAGGTCCTTCGCGAAGAGCTCGCCAGCCGTCCCCATGAGCTCGTGGGTGCTGCAGCTACAGCTGCCGAAACGGGATCAATCCCGACGGTGGCAGGCCGCACAGTTGCTCGACGCGCGGCTACGGTCCTGACCCACAAAGCCGAGCAGGACCGACTGGAAGTCGAAGAACCGGCAAGACGCCGCATTCGCTGGCTCATGCCCGCCGTTGCTGCTGTTGTTGTGCTCGGCGTCGTCGTGGGCCTATGGCTTGGCTACGCTTGGACGCAGACCCGCTATTACGTTGGCGAGTACGATTCCCGTGTAGCAATCTTCAACGGCATTTCGCAGCGGCTCGGCCCCATCCAGCTGTCCCGGCTTGAGGCTGTCACTGACCTCCGTGTTGAGTCCCTTCCCGAGTACGGTCAACAGAGTGTTCGGCAGACCGTTCCTGCCGGAGACCTTGATGATGCGCAGCGTATTGTCGAGAACCTGAAGAACTACGGCAGCACGTCAGGAACCTGTCCCAGCACCAGCGCTTCCCCCACTCCATCTGCGACAACAAGTGTTCCCATTCCAAGTACAGCGGCCATTGCCAGCCCCACGCCTTCGCCCGTACCGACTCCCTGTGAGGCGGCAAAATGATCCAGACTGAGACCGCGCCCAAGCCGCGCCGCAATGTTGAGCTGGTGCTCATCGTGCTCGCGCTTGCCGTTGGCATCGGCGCCAGTGCTTTGGTAAGCATCAACTCCGAAAGCGGACTGGACAGCGACTTCTGGTTCCAGTCGAGCCTCTTGGCTGTCGCTGCCTTTGCCTTCCACGTCGTGTTGAGGCTGCGCGCTAAGTATGCCGACCCAGTAATACTTCCGATCGTTGTTGCCTTGAACGGGCTCGGCCTCGCTTTGATCCACCGCATGGATGGGCCTGGCGACGATACCGGTAATAATCAGCTCCGTTGGACGCTTATTGCCATGGCCGTATCCATCGCCGTGATTTGGTTCCTCAAGGACCACCGCATCCTGCGCCGGTTTACCTACATTTCCTTGGCAGCGAGTGCATTCCTTCTGATTTTGCCGCTGGTTCCGGGCATCTCTGCCGGTGAAGTTCTGGGCGCAAGCGTGTGGATCCGGATCGGCCCTATGACGTTCCAGCCCGGTGAAATTGCCAAGATCACACTGGCAATATTCTTCGCCGGGTATCTTTCCTCCAACCGGGACCTCATCCTGCTGGCAGGACGGAAAATTGGCCCCATGCAGTTCCCGCGGTTCAAGGACCTCGGCCCCATGATCACTGCCTGGTTGGTGAGCATTGGCGTCCTCGTATTCCAACGCGACCTCGGATCGTCAGTCCTTTTCTTCGGCCTCTTCATTGTGATGATCTACGTCGCCACAAGCCGCATCTCGTGGGTAGTGATCGGGCTGGCCCTGATCCTTGGCGGCGGCTTCATCGCTTCGAAGATCTTCTCGCACGTTGCTTTCCGGATCGACAGCTGGATCAATGCCTTCACGCCCGAAGTCTTTGGCAGGTCCCCCGGTGGCAGTGGACAGATCGTCCAAGGTTTGTTCGGCATGGCTGACGGTGGCTTGGTGGGCACAGGCCTTGGCCAGGGCCGGCCGGATCTGGTGCCCTTCGCCAACAGCGACATGATCGTGGCACTCATTGGCGAAGAACTGGGCCTTATTGGCCTGTTCGCCGTCGTGATGCTGTACCTGTTGCTCTTTACCCGCGGTTTTCGTGCCGCCTTGGGCACGCGGGATGCGTTCGGCAAGTTGTTGGCCTGCGGGCTCTCCTTCGCAATCGCGCTCCAGTGCTTTGTGGTTATCGGCGGCGTCACCCGGCTCATCCCATTGACGGGCCTCACAACGCCGTTCCTGGCCGCTGGTGGTTCCTCGCTTTTGGCCAACTGGATAATCGTCGGCCTCCTGCTCATGATCTCCAACACGGCCCGTGGGCCCATAGATACAACTCCGATGGTCAACAAACCTCCTGCAAGCAGCACCAACCCGGCCGCCCGCAAGTCGGCCGCCGTACCCACACCGGGCGCACCCACGGAAGCGGTGAAGCACCCATGAACCAGGCAATTAGAAGTTCGTGGATGGCTGCCGTCGCCATGTTCGCCTTGATCTTCGGCGCCATCAGCTACGTCCAGGTCATCGGCGCTGACGATCTCAACGCCAATCCTTGGAACCAGCGGGCCATCCTGGCATCGTTCTGCAATGACCGTGGGGCGATCATCGTAGGCGGCAAGCCAATTGCGGAATCTGTCGCGGGAAACGAATCCTGCGCGTTCCAACGCAAGTACACGCAGCCCGAACTATATGCCGGCATCACTGGATACTTCTCCAGGGGCTTTGGTTCCACCGGGCTCGAACAGTCCCTCAGCGATCAGTTGGCCGGCAATTCCGACCAACTGTTCCTGGACCGCGTCAGCCAAATGTTCCTGGGCAATGAGCCCAAGGGCGCTTCGGTTGAGCTGACGCTGGATCCCGCCATCCAGAAACTTGCGTATGACCTCATTCCGGAAGGCCAACGCGGCTCAATCGTGGTGACCAACCCGAAAACAGGCGCCGTCCTGGCCATGGTTTCCAAGCCTTCCTACGATCCCAACCTGATCGCTACCCACGACAGAAACGCCGCAGCGGCGAACTACGCACAGCTGAACCAGATTCCTGGCATCAATTTGAACCAGAATGTCAGCGGGCCCACGGGTAATCTGCTGTCTCCGGGCTCAGTGTTCAAGCTCGTGGATACTGCGGCAGCCTTGAATTCCGGCAAGTACAACAAGGACAGCGAACTGCCGAACCCCAGCAGCCTGCCTTTGCCTGGATCCAGTGCGAGCCTGCCCAACTACGCTGGCGGTAACTGCAACGTCCGTGAAACGGCCACGTTCTCGTTCGCCTTGGAACAGTCCTGCAACACTCCCTTTGCGAGCATCGCGCTGGACCTCGGCCAGGACGCGATCCGCGATCAGGCAGAGAAGTTCGGCTTCGGAGACACCTTCGGCGAGCAGCTCAAGCTCCAGCAGGCCGTCAGCGTCTTCCCGAAGGATCTGGACCAGGCGCAGCTTGCCCAATCCTCGGTAGGCCAGCGCGACGTCAAGGCAACTCCGCTGCAGATCAACCTGATGACGGCGGCAATTGCCAATGGTGGTGTGCAAATGAAGCCCAACCTGGTCAAGACGGTTCGTGCTCCCGATCTCCGGGTAATCAGCGAGTTCAAGCCCGAGGCCCTCCGTACAAGCACCACCCAACCCATCGCGAACCAGATCACCCAATGGATGAGCAGCGCGGTCTCCAACGGCATCGCCAGCGGCGCTGCCGTCCCGGGGGTCCAGGTAGCCGGCAAGACCGGTACCGCCGAGCTCGGCGATTCAGGTTTGAACAACTCTTGGTTCACCGGGTTCGCCCCGGCGAACGATCCGCAAGTGGCCGTCACCATCGTCATGGAAGGTGTGGATGTGCTCACAGGCGCCAAGCTAACCAGTCCGAACGCAAAGAAGATTTTTGAGGCGGTGTTGAATAAGTGAGACCTACTTCGGGAATCACACTCGGCGGCAGGTTCCAGCTGACCAGTCGCATTGCGATTGGCGGCATGGGCGAGGTCTGGAAGGCCAAGGACCAGATCCTGGGCAGGATCGTTGCCATCAAGGTGCTCAAGGAGGAATACACCGGGGACCCAGGCTTCCTCCAGCGTTTCCGCGCTGAAGCCCGCCACACGGCACTTCTTAACCACGTGGGTATCGCCAACGTCTTCGATTACGGTGAAGAAGCCGGCTCTGCCTACCTGGTCATGGAACTGGTGCCCGGCCATCCGTTGAGCGGCATCCTCGAGCGCGAGCAGGTCCTTTCGCCTGACATGACGCTTTCGATCATCTCCCAGACGGCGCGCGCCCTGGCCGTGGCACATGCCCAGGGCCTGGTCCACCGCGACATCAAGCCGGGCAACCTGTTGATCACGCCTGACAACCGCGTCAAGGTCACCGACTTCGGTATCGCCCGCCTGGCTGACCAGGTCCCGCTGACCCAGACCGGCCAGGTCATGGGCACCGCCCAGTACCTTGCTCCCGAACAGGCAACAGGACAAACTGCCACTGGCTCGTCTGACATCTACTCGCTGGGCGTCATCGGTTACGAATGCCTCACCGGCCACCGTCCGTTCTCCGGTGAATCGCAGATCGCCATTGCCCTTGCACAGGTCAACGACGCTCCGCCTCCGCTTCCGGAGACGCTGCCAACTCCGGTGCGCGCCCTCCTGATGTCCATGCTCGCCAAGGATCCCAAGAACCGTCCAGCCAACGCCATCAAACTGGCTGAGGCCGCGGAGGCTATCCGCAACGGCGATATCACCACTGCCCACGCCGCCGTACCGGGAATGCTTCTCTTCGAAGCCGCTACTGGACCCATCACGGCACCGGTCAATACCGCTACGGCCCCCACCGGCGTCGTTACCTCGCCGTTTGGCAAGGAGCACACCGCGACGTCGACTTCCGCGCTTCCGGTGATCGGCGCCACCGCCGCTATTGGAGGCGCAGCCGGGGCTGCCCTTGGAGCTGCCGGCGCTTCCGCCGACAACCCTTTGTCGCGGGCAAATGCACTTGAGGCAGAGCGGCAGCTGAACGACGAAGAAGACGTTATCTACAGCGATGACGACAACTTCGACGACGTCGAGCCGGAGCGCAAGAAGCGCAGCCCATGGACTTGGCCACTCGTTGCCCTGATCCTGCTGGTGCTGTTCGCACTGGTTGGTTTCCTGATTTCACAGTCGGGCTTCTTCTCGCCAAATCCCGGTCCGAGCGAGTCCACATCTGCAAGCCCGAGCCGGAGCGCAAGTCCAACGTCGCAATCGGCCACCCCAACGCAGACGTCCCAGGCCCCCTCGCCGACACCAACGCAGTCCACTCCCCAGAAGATCAACCTGATCCCCGAGGAGTATCTTGGACAACCCTTTGAAACTGTCCGCAGCCAGCTTGTTGGATTGGGTCTGCAGGTAAACGGGCAGGAAGTATTCAACACTGCCGCGGTGGGTACGGTAACCGACCTTAACCCCACCGGTCCTGTTGATCCAGGGGAAGTGATCACTGTCCAGTACTCCAAGGGTCCGGAAATGGTGTCCGTGCCCAGCATCGGTGTCGGCCTCAGCGAAGACGAGGTCCGGGGACTGATCGAAGCCGCGAACCTGCGGTGGGTCCCGGGCGATCCCGTCAATGGTGCCGTCGGCCAGAAACCAGGCACCTTCGTACGGTCCGAGCCGGCGCCTGGAACAAAGGTTGCCGCTGGTTCCGTAGTCACATACCACCTGTCCAAGTCGCTTGTACCGAGCAATCCGACGTCCCCGAGCGCCAGCCCCAGCGGCTCCGGCAGCCCGAGCAAATAAGTAGCCGCCATGTCTACGCCACGGCCCGGTCCAGCGCACCGAGAGGAGAGCACACCTGTCTCTTCGCAGCGCATCCTCAATGGTCGCTACGAACTAGGTGACCTGATCGGCCGTGGTGGCATGGCAGACGTCTACCGTGGGTCAGATACGCTGCTGGGGCGCACCATTGCAGTCAAAGTCCTGCGCGCTGACCTGGCCCGCGATCCCCAGTTCCAGGCCCGTTTCAAACGCGAGGCCCAGGCTGTCGCGGCACTGAACCACCCTTCCATCGTGGCCATCTTCGATACCGGTGAGTACTCGGTCCCGGGTGGGCCGGGTGAGGACGTACGAGTCCCATACATCGTGATGGAGTTCGTCGCAGGACGGACCCTGCGGGACATGATCAAAGCGCACGAACTAGGTGTTGAAGACTCCATCGGCTATACCCTTGGCGTGCTGGCGGCGCTGGAGTACAGCCACCGGGCGGGCATTGTGCACCGCGACATCAAGCCGGCCAACGTCATGGTCTGTGCCGATACCGGGGACGTCAAGGTCATGGACTTCGGCATCGCCCGCGCCATGGCTGACTCCGCTGCCACCATGACGCAGACGCAGGCTGTGGTGGGAACGGCCCAATACCTTTCCCCCGAACAAGCACGTGGGGAGACCGTTGATGCCCGCAGCGATCTCTACTCTGCTGGCTGCCTTCTGTATGAACTGCTTACCAGCCGGCCGCCATTCGTAGGCGACAGCCCGGTTTCAGTGGCCTACCAGCACGTCCGGGAGACACCGGACCTTCCCAGCGTCCATAACCCTGAAGTTTCAGAGGCTTTGGATTCCGTCCTTGCCAAGGCCCTGAAGAAGAGCCGGACTGACCGATTCCAGGATGCGGCTGCCTTCCGGCGGGCACTCAGGGCCGCGAGTAATGGCATCCCCGTGCCCGCTCTCCCCACCAGCGAGGCGCCTACCGACCCCAACGACCTCATTTCATCCGAAGACCCGGACACCCAGCTCTTGAGCGCCACAGCCGTGGGATTCCTGGATGTCGAGCACTACAAAGACGCGACCCAGGACCCCATGGCGGAACCGGTGGACGAAGCCCTTCCCCTGGACCTCCCACCCGAACGGGAGCGGTCCGCCCACCAGAAGTCCCGGCGTCGTACTTGGGCGGCGACGCTGGCAATCTTCACTATCCTTGTTCTCGCAGGCGCCGGATTCTGGATCTACAGCCTCGTCAACGCGCCTCCCGCGACACCCGCCAAGGTGGCGGTTCCCTCGGTGACCAACATGTCGGAGTCCCAGGCTCTGCAAGAGCTCTACTCCGCAAAGCTGGTCCCCAAAACGGCACGTGTGGCCAGTGACAAGGTTGCCAAGGACATGGCGATCGGCACGGCGCCCAGTGCGGGCTCCATGCTTGAACAGAACGCCGAAGTCATCCTCAACATCTCCAGCGGTCCCAGCTCGGTAACTATCCCTGCAGACATTGTGGGCCGCACCGAGTCAGACGCCCGCGACACCCTCCGGCGCCTGGGAATCACGGGCAACATCTCCAGCGTGAGGACGCACAGCCCCACGGTTCCCATCGGACTCGTCATCACCACGGGTCCAGCCCCCGGGGCGCCCATAGCCGCAGGTTCCAACGTTGAGCTGCAGGTCTCCTCCGGAAAAGTGCTGATGCCCCAACTGATAGGCCTTGCCCAGTCGGAAGCCGAAGCGCTTTTGAAGGAAAACGGCCTCGTCATGGCCGTGGTGGAGCAGGAAAATTCCCAGGTGACCCCCGGCAAGGTCACGGCGCAAAGCGAAACCTTCAATACTGAAGTGGATCAGGGCAAGACAGTTACGGTAACGGTAGCCAAAGCCCCGGCTCCAACTCCCACACCTACGCCAACAGATACCTCGAGCCCCAAGCCGACACCCACCAAGAAGGACTAACGGCTCGCGTCCCCTCAGCCGCCGCTACACGTCAGTGCTGGATCAGCGGGCTCAGCTTCGAAGCACGTTCGGCAGCGCCGGTCATGCCAAGGGACTCCAGCCAGTTGCCCAGCATCTGGTAGCCGCCTTCAGTGAGGACTGATTCCGGGTGGAACTGCACACCGCAGAGGGGAGCGGTCTTGTGCTGCAGGCCCATGACCACGCCGTTGGTGGTCTCGGCTGTGATCTCCAGGACATCCGGGATCGAGTCGCGAACCGCAGCGAGTGAGTGGTAGCGCGTAGCCGTAACGGGCGACGGAAGCCCGACAAAGACGCTCTTGCCTTCGTGCTGCACTGGCGAGGTTTTGCCGTGCATCAGCTCAGGCGCGTGGGTGACCACGCCGCCATAGGCTTCAGCAAGGGCCTGGTGGCCAAGGCAGACGCCGAACATAGGCTTGGCGGCCTCGCCGCACCACTTGATGAGGTCGATGCAAACACCGGCTTCTGCCGGCGTTCCTGGACCGGGAGAGATGAGGACTCCGTCACGGGCTGCGGCAAGCTCTTTTGCTTCTGCGAGTGTCACGTCGTCATTTCGGACCACGGTTGTCTCGGCGCCGAGTTCTTGCAGGTAGCCCACCAGGGTGTAAACGAAGCTGTCGTAGTTGTCCACGACGAGGATTTTTGTTGAGCTCATGGCTGCTGCACTAAACCAATCGTTGAGTCGGTCAAAGAAGTGAATTGTGAGAACCACGGGAAGAGGAACTCCACCATCAGGACGAGGGCTACGGCCACAAGCGCCACCGATGTCAGTATCCGCACCCACAAGGGGCCGGGCAAATTCCGAAAGATCCAGGCGTACATCCGTTACCCCTTTCCTTGGGCTTGGGCTACTTGGGTGGCGATTTCCGACGGCGGTCCCGCTGAGGCCGGTTGCCAACCCTCAAGGACTGAATAGGCGATGATGCGTTCCTGGGATCCGAAGCGCGGGTTGCAACTGGTCATGGTCAGGATGCTCTCACGGGGCGTGACTCCGGGTTGGGTGGGGACCGGCATCAGGACGTCGGTTTGGCTGGGCAACACAATCTGGTTGTTGCGGAAGACATAGGTGTAATAGCCATCTGGCGTCTGGACGTAGATTTTGTCCCCGGGGACCAGGGTGTGGATGTTATCCAGGACAGCGCCGTGCGTTTGCCGGTGTCCTGCGACGGCAAAATTGCCCAGGGCTCCGGGCATGCTGGTGTTTCCGTAGTGCCCCAGGCCCAGTGTGTCCAGGACATCCTGGTCTGTTCCCTCGATAATTGGCCGCGTGTAGTCCGGACCAAATCGCGGGATGTACATGATCCCGATCGTTTTCCCGTGGGCAGGTGCTGTCCCAACGACGGGCGGACCGTAATCCGTAGCCTGGCTGGCAGCCGGTGTCACCGGTCCCGCAAATTCCTGTGCAAAACTCTTTACGGCTTCGGTCTGCTTGGCGTCGGCCTCCACGTTGGTCCACCACAGCTCCCAGCCCACAAAAAGCAGGAGGACAATGCCTGCGGTGATGAGCAACTCGCCCAGCACCTGGCTGATTTTCCGGATAACGTCCGAAGCTGTGCGCCGGGCCTTGGGAGGCTTTCCCTGCGTCCCTTGGGCGGACGGCACGGCGGCAGCCGCCGTCGTCTGCTGGTCCGCCACAGGGTCTCCTCGTATAGGGCGTGGGCGGCGCCGGCCTACCCCGGTTGCGGCTAGACTTGACAGCTAGTAACAACCCGGAGCACCGCGTGGCCGTTGACCGCTGGAATTTTTCCTTCCTGCAGGATACCAAGGCCGGCAGCATCGGGTTTCAATCGAACAGCCAAGGAGGATCCGTGCCCGAGTCCAAGCCCCGCAAGCGGCCTGCCCGTCAGGTCCAGCAGACTTCCGCCGCGCAGCAGAACAAGCCGAATCCCGTTTGGTACAAGCCGGTCATGTTTGGCCTCATGATCATTGGACTGATCTGGATCATCACGTTCTATATCACTGAGGGCCGGTTCCCGGTTCAGGACTGGGCTTCGTGGAACATCGTGGCTGGGTTCGGCATCGCAATCGTCGGATTCCTCATGACCACGCGCTGGCGCGCCTAGGAATCCCACACCTCACATTTCGGTGCCCGCGAACGTCTACAGGATATGAACACCAGGCACACCACCATGGATTCCCCGCTGGGGCAGCTGACGCTGACTGCCCGTGGGGAGTTTTTGACGGGCATCTTTTACGAAGGCCATTGGCACATGCCTCCGCCGGACTACTTTGGCGTCCCGGCAGGGATCGAGGAACCACTCTTCGAGCAGACCCGGGGCGAACTCGGGGAGTATCTCGAAGGAAAGCGCACCGACTTCGACGTTCCCTTTGAAGCCCGGGGCAATGCCTTCCAAGAGAAGGTCTGGGAGCGGCTCCAACACATTCCTTTTGGGGAAACCATCAGCTACGGTGAACTGGCTCTCGAGATGGGCGATCCCCACCTGGCCCAGGCTGTCGGGTCCGCAGTGGGTCGAAACCCCATCAGCATCATCATCCCGTGCCACCGCGTGGTGGGGCGCAACGGGCAACTCACTGGCTACGCGGGTGGCCTGCGCAACAAGCGCTTCCTCCTCGAGCTCGAAGAGCCTGCCGCCGTGAAACAGAGCAAGCTCTTCTGATGCAGCGCCGGCAGCAGGCCCACACCAAGAGGCCGTTCGAAGCAGTCGTCCAGGAACATGGCGGCACTGTGCTCCGGGTATGCCGTGCAGTGGTGGGTCTTCACGATGCCGACGACGCCTGGTCCGAAACCTTTCTTGCGGCTTTGCAGGCTTATGGCGCCCTCCCTGCAGATGCCAACCTTGAGGCCTGGCTCGTCACTATTGCGCATCGGAAATGCATCGACCTCATCCGTTCCAGCAATCGGCGCGCTTTGCCTGTCGATGAGCCACCCGAGCGGCCTTCGAAAATTGGCATTCCGGGTGACAGCCAAGCGGAGCTACTCAACGCCGTCGGGCAGTTGCCACCTAAACAACGCCAGGCAGTGGCCTACCACTATTTGGCCGGCCTCCCATATAGGGACATTGCGTCATTTCTCGGCGGGACACCAGATGCCGCACGACGTGCGGGGTCCGACGGTGTGAAAGCCCTCCGTTCCATGCTCCGAGACGAGCCCGAATCCGTACGAGCCCTCCTGGTTCATTCCACGGCCGTGACTACATCATCCGTCCCAGCATCGGCGAAAGGAGAAATCCGATGACTCTTGAATCCCTTTCGGACCGCGCCGCGGTTGCCACACTACTTCAACCCCTCGACGCCGGAATCGAGCCTGCCCTGGCCAGCCTCCATGCGAGGCTTGTCCGCTCTGCACAGGAAAGCCATTCCCTGGACATCGCCTACACAGTGGTGGACTCTCCTGTGGGCAAGCTGCTTTTGGCGGCTACGGAGCATGGCGTGGTGCGGGTAGCGTTCGAGCTTGAGAACCACGAGGCCGTATTGCAGTCGTTGGCCAACACGGTGAGTCCCCGCATTCTGCATGCGCCATCTCGGCTTGAGGCCGCTGCCCGCCAATTGGACGAGTATTTCAGCGGCACCCGTAAAGATTTCAATCTTCCCTTGGATTTCCAGCTCGCACGCGGGTTCCGCCTCAACGTCCTCCACCACCTGCCGCAGATCGCCTACGGAAGGACCGAAAGTTACGCACAGGTGGCCCAGGCCGCCGGCAGCCCCAAAGCTGTGCGCGCCGTTGGAACCGCCTGCGCCACCAACCCGCTGCCGGTCATCGTTCCTTGCCACCGCGTGGTGAAGTCCGACGGCACTTTCGGCGGTTACCTCGGCGGAACGGCAGCGAAGCGAAGGCTCCTCACGCTTGAGGCTGCAGCATGAGCGGGGACGCCCTGTTTCCGTTGACGGTTATCCAACCTGACACCCACGACGCCGCGCCTCGGGTTATAGCTCCAGGTGCCGTGCACGTGCCCGGCTGGCTGAGCCTGGAGCAGCAGAGGTGGATCGTGCAAAGCTTTGGCGAATGGACGAAAGGCCCGGTGCCGCTGCGTGCGGCCACGCTGCCGGGAGGGCATCAGATGTCTGTCCGGACCGTTTGCCTTGGCTGGCATTGGCAGCCCTACCGCTACACGCGGGAAGCTACGGATGTAAACGGCCAGCCCGTACTCCAGTTCCCGGAGTGGATGGTTCGCTTGGGCAGGAAGGCCGTATCGGATGCTTACTCGTCGGGGCCGGAAGGCAACGAGGCCCTCGGCGAACTCGCTGGCAATTACACACCCGATGCCGCACTGGTGAACTTCTACGATCGCGGTGCCGCCATGGGGATGCATCAGGACAAGGATGAACGTTCCGATGCTCCGGTAGTGTCCCTCAGCATCGGGGAGACGTGCCTCTTCCGCTTCGGCAACACCCAGACGCGGACCAAGCCATATACGGACGTCAAACTCCAATCCGGGGACCTTTTCGTTTTCGGCGGAGCATCAAGGTTTGCGTATCACGGCATCCCAAAGGTCCTCCCCGGAACCTGTCCGGAAGGATGTGGGCTCTCCCATGGACGAATCAATATCACCATGCGTGTCACCGGGTTGTCCTAGCGACTGGATCCCAGCGGCAAAAATGTCACAGGTAACGGGCAGAATGTCCCTAAAGGCAAGAGCAAGGGTTGGCGTCCGCGGGACGGCCGCAGAGGAGCATTCATGACCACGGAGGAAACCGGCATCATCATCGGACAGGACGGCTTGGCGCGGCCGTTGTGGGCTGCCTCGGATCCCCTGATGCAGGCTTACTACGATCACGAGTGGGGCATGCCGGTCCGGGACGAGCAAGGAATGTATGAGCGCATCAGCTTGGAAGCCTTCCAAGCCGGCTTGTCATGGGCAACCATTCTTCGGAAACGGGATGCCTTCCGGAAGGCTTTCCTGGATTTCCACCCTGAAAGCGTCGCTGCTTTCACAGACGCGGATGTCGAGCGGCTCATGCTGGACGCAGGCATCGTCAGGAACCGCCTGAAGATCCAGGCCGCCATCACCAACGCCAAGGCCACCATCGCCCTGAGGACAGAGGGCGGGCTGGTGGACTTCGTGTGGTCTTTCAAGCCGGAAACCACCCCTGCGCCCCGATCCTACGCAGAAATCCCCACCACCTCGCCCGAATCGCTTGCTCTGTCCAAGGCGCTCCGCAAGAAGGGCTTCGCGTTCGTTGGCCCCACCACCATGTATGCGCTCATGGAAGCTGTAGGGATCATCGATACCCACTTGGTTGACAGCCACAGGCGGGGTACGTCCGGCGTTTGGCTGGAAGAAGGCCAAAAGTAGGGCTTCGCCCTCCCACGGACGCCCACAGTTCTTTTCCACAGAAGTGCGTAACTTTTTCCACAGGCGTGGATAAGTTCTGTGGACATCCACGTACTTTCCCCAGAAACCCCTGTCGCATTACCGATCCTGGACCCATGATCGACGGGCAGGAGTTATGCCCACTGTGCATGCCGCTGTGGATAGTGGCCGCATCTTCATTGAAAGTTCACCGGTGGAGCATTGCTGGATTTACTCACCAGCGTTTTAGCTGGCCACCGAAGCGCAAAATCATCTCGAAGCAAGCCTTCCTCCCTCAGTAATCACCTTCACGGCCTGGGGAGTTACCCACTTAACAACAACCCCCTACCCACAAGTTATCCACAGGTGGGGAAAACTTGTGGGTTTCCGGTGCTGGATCCGCGCGCTAGCGGTCTAAAAGGAGCCGTGACGGTCGGGAACTACACGCGTGTAAGTTATTAACATTGTTGATAAGCCTGTTGATAGAGGCCCCTGCAGGCCATCATTAACAACTTTATCCACAGGTCGCTTGGAAATGGTCCGGTTGTCCACAAATCAGTGAGGTATGGGCACAAAGTTATCCACAGATGTGGATGAACCCATGCCTTTCGGGGGATATCTACCGCCCTGACCGGGTTTACAGCACTCTAACGACCTAACTACACGTATGTAAGTTACGCACACTGTGGACAACGGCTGTGGATAACGTCATCAACGCCGACACTAGGGGAGTGGGATTACTTGCCAATGAAAGTGGACTTCAAAAAGCACATCGAAACCTACAAGGCTTCGCATGGCAGGTTTTCCGTGGTGACGGTTCCAGCCCTGCAGTTCCTCATGGTCGACGGTCATGGGGATCCGAACACCTCCCAGGACTACAGAGATGCGCTGGCAGCGCTCTATCCGGTTGCTTACAAGATGAAGTTCTTCAGCAAACAGGAGTTGGGTCGCGACTACACTGTGATGCCGCTGGAAGGCCTCTGGTGGGCGGAGGACATGGATACCTTCACAAGCGCCAGGGATAAATCACGCTGGGATTGGACCCTGCTGAATATGGTCCCGGATTGGCTCACCCAAGATCACTTCGAGGAAGCGCTCACGAGATCTACCTAAGCGACCCTCGCCGTACTGCATCGGAGAAACTCAAGACGATACTGCGGCAACCGGTCACGGTTGCAGGAACCGCCCGAGCTAGCCGGCAGTGATGCGGAACCACGCGACCACGGCCAAGACGCCCGCCACGAGGATGAGGCCTCCTGCCTGCAGCAGGGCCTGGTTCTTGCCCCGCGGGGCATAGGCGATGGCGGCCGCAGCGAGGCCGCCGGTGATCAGGCCACCCAAGTGGGCTTGCCAGGCGATGCTGGGGACAAAGAAGCCAATGGCGCCGTTGATGGCAATGAGGATCCACAGTTGTTTGGTTTCACCACCCCGATGACGCTGCACCACGAGCATGGCACCGAAGAGGCCGAAGATGGCGCCGGAAGCTCCCACAACACCAACCACGGGAAAGGTGGGAGTCAACAACAGATAGCCCACGGATCCGCCAACGGCAGAGAGCAGGTACACGGCCAGGAACCGGATCCGCCCGAGCAAAGGCTCAAGGGCTTGTCCGAAAATCCACAACGTGTACATGTTCAGAACGATGTGGAGCAGGAATCCTTGCGAATGAAGGAAAGCCGCCGTAAGCATCCGCCACGGCTCGCTGGCAGCCGCATAATTTGCGAATGCAAAATTCTGGAATACCGCGTCGCCAGGAACAATCCATTGAAGGATGTAAACCAGCACGCACAACCCGATGATCGTAAACGTCACCAAAGGCCGGCCGGTTGCCAAGGCACCGCCATAGGGAGAACGGTATGTCGGCGTCGTACGTTTTTGTTCGTTGACGCAATCAACACATTGGAACCCGACGGCGGCCGCCCGCTGGCACTCGGGGCACGCGGGGCGCCCACAGCGCTGGCACCGCACGTAGGAGGGCCTGTCCGGGTGCCTCGGGCACACCGGAATTGTGGCGGACGGCTCTGCCGACGGGATTCCGTAGCTCATGGGCTCTGAATCAGCCTGTTGTTAGAGCTGCTCGATATCGATGCTGTTGATGACGACGTCCTCAACCGGGCGGTCACCCATGCCGGTGCGGACGCCCTCAATGGCGTCAACAACCTTGCGGGATTCCTCGTCAGCTACTTCACCAAAGATGCTGTGCTTGCCGAACAGCCAATCGGTGTTGACCGTGGTGATGAAGAACTGTGACCCGTTGGTGCCCTTGCCCATCTGGATACCGGCGTTGGCCATGGCCAGCTTGTAGGGAGCGTTGAAGGTCAGCTCGGGGTGGATTTCGTCGTCGAACTTGTAGCCCGGTCCGCCAACACCGCGGCCCAGGGGATCGCCGGCCTGGATCATGAAGTCCTTGATGATGCGGTGGAAGATGGTGCCGTTGTAAAGGGGCGTGCCGGTCTTGTCTTCGCCGGTTTCGGGGTGCGTCCAGGACTTATCGCCCGTGGCCAGGCCAATGAAGTTGGCGACCGTCTTGGGGGCGTGGTTGCCGAAGAGGTCAACCTTGATGTCGCCGAGGCTCGTGTGGATCGTTGCTTTTGCGGTTGCGATGGTCATGGCCCCATTCTTTCATGCAGGGTCAACGCCGGCATGGCTGTAAAGCCGGTTCCGCGCTGGGTGAAATCCGGGAAGAATCCTGCAGATGAATAGCCGGTGTTCCTCAAGGCACGTAGGCTAGCTTCAAACGAGCATGTGTATCGGGAGGTAATTGTGAAGAAATCAGACCGTATTGCCCGCGACCTTGAACACTCCGTTGCGGCTGGTGTGGATAACGCCCGCGACTGGGCGGCGCCCCGCGTGGAAGCAGCCGTCAGTTGGGCTGTTCCCCGTATTCAGCACGGCATTGATACCGCTTCCCCCAAGATCCAAGAGGGACTGAAGTCGGCGGCGCACAACCTCGCCGACGGCGTGGCAACAGTTACGCCGCGGCTTCAGGATGGGCTGGCGCATCTCGCGCCAAAGATCCATGACGCTGTGGAAGACGCCACGCCCAGGATCCAGGAGACCCTTAACAAGGCAACTCCGGCCCTTGGACTCGCCCGGGACAAGGTAGTTGAGGAGTACCTGCCCAAGCTGTCCGAGCAGTTGGGCCAGGCTTCGGTAGCTGTTCATCACGTCCTTGAGAACGCACCCGCCCAAGTGGATGCCGTTGCGCAGAAACTGGTGGACTCAGGTGTGGTTCACAGCGTGCAGGAGCAGGCACAGGCCACCAGCAAGCAGATCAAGGCAGTGGCGGACCAAACCAGCAAGGCTGTTTCCCAGCAATTGGCTGTCCAGCAGAAGCCGAAGAAGCGCGGATGGCTGGTTGTCACAGTTATTGCAGCCGCGGTTGCTGCCGGTGTCGCTGCGTGGAAGGCCTCCAAGCCTGTGGAGGATCCTTGGAAGACGCCGGCTCCGGTCAATCCAACCCCTGCCCCTACGCCGGCTCCCGCAGACACTGCAGCATCAGCTACGGCAGCTACAACGGGTGCAACTCCACCAGCCGAATCCAAAGCGTCTGACATTACGCCCGAGGATGCCGCTGTCGAGGTGGAGCAGGCAACCAAGGATGCGTTCGAGAAGGGCAAGGATTCCACGGCCAACGTCGCTACGGATGCCAAGACCGCTGTCAGGAACATTGCGGCAAGCGGCCAAAAGGACAACGGCACTGCGTCCCCCTCCAAGGACCCGCAGCTCTAGAGATCTCATCGGCCTGCGTTCATAGAGGCCGTCATTGAAACATCATCTGAAGGGATCCCGGCCAGCCCGGGATCCCTTCAGTGTTTTCCAGCTTGTAACCAAACCATCCGCTGGGGACGCTCTGCCGGGTGTTAGATTTGAGGTGATGTCAGCCGATAGACCCGTTGCGGGTGCCCTCAAGGAAGTCCCCGAGCCTCCGGGGGTTTCAATCGTCATCCCGGCGTATAACGAGGAAAGCGTCATTCGCCAGTGCCTCATCGCGGCCATCTACCAATCTGTTCCTGCTGAAGAAATCATCGTGGTGGACAATCTCTCCACTGACCGCACCGCCAGGATCGTGCGCCAGATGCAGCAGGAATACCCGGAGAGCCCCATCATCCTTTTACGGCAGGACGGCACGCAGGGGCTGATTCCCACCCGCAACTTTGGCCTCAACAGCGCCAAAGGGGAGATCGTTGGGCGCATCGACGCCGATTCTGTCCTCGAACCTGACTGGGTTGAGCAGGTCCAGAAGGCCTTCATGGACCAGTCCGTGCAGGCGGCTACCGGACCTGTTGTCTACTACGACATGCCCATGCGCCGCTTTGGGCTCAAAGCTGATGACAAAATGCGCCAGCTGATGCTGCGATTGGCCAAGCACCAGTACCATTTCCTCTTCGGTTCCAACATGGCCCTCCGCCGTACCGCATGGGAGACCATCCGCGACGAAACGTGCCTCGATGAGAAGGATGAGATGCACGAGGACATCGACCTCTCACTGCACCTCGCTGAGCACGATCTCCACGTCCGGTACTGCCCACAGATGGTTTCCGGCATGTCGGCACGCCGACTTGAGGACTCTCCGCGGGACTACCGCTATTACGTCACCCGCTTCGACCGGACGTACAAGGCGCACAACGTTAAAAAGATGGCCCTGAAAGCGCCCATGGTGGTCTTCTTCTCGGTCTACTTCCCGGCCAAACTGCTGCGGGCCATTCACACGGCCAACGCGGCGCAGGGCATTCGACGCAGCAGCCTCTAAGCCCGCTCAGTCAGTGCCCAGCTCGGCCTCCCGCCGGTCTGCTTCGCCTTTGCCACGCCGTTGCCCCGCGACCACCACCGCGAGTCCAATAAGAATGAGCGCAAGGCCGGCGTATGTTCCGGCGGGCAGTGTCTCGTTCAGGAAGATCGCCGCCAGGATCGCCGCACCCGGAATTTCCAGCAGGATGATCATGGAAACCAGCAAGGGACTCATTGTGGCCAGCAAATGGTTGAAGGCGGTGTGCCCTACCAACTGTGCACACACGGTGATGGCGAGAATCCCAAGCCAACCTCCGGCGTCGAATCCTGCCAACGGTTGGCCACTGAGCAAAGCCAACCCGGCAACAATCGCGGCACACATTCCATAGCAGAGCGTGGTGTACGTGCCTGTTCCCATGGATTGGCGGGCCTTGCCGCCAGCCAAGGTATACAAGCCGGCCAGGGCTCCACCAGCCAGCGCCAGGACGTCGCCCAGCAGGGCCTGCGGCGAGGAGCCCATGTCGAATCCTGTAATGGCCACGACTCCGCCAAAGGCTATACCCAAGCCCACCAGAACCGGCCACCGGTGGCGCGCGCCCCTGAACAACTGGAAGACCGCGATCCATGCTGACTGGAGGCAGACCAAGGCAGTGGCTGCAGCCACGGAGGTCAGCTGCAGCGCCGTGATGAAGCAAGCGAAGTGAAAGGCCAGGGCGACGGCGGCAACCGTGGACCAGCCAAATTCGCGCCGGTTGATGTTCCCAAACTGTTTGGGCTCACGGATGGCGACCGGTGCGGCCATCACGACTGCGCCAATGGCGTTCCGCCAGAAGGCGATCGCCAACGCCGTCACTGACGTGGCACCCAAAGTGCCTGCGATCAGTGGTCCTGAGGAAGCCACGCCCAGGACTCCCAGCGCAGAAATGAGAAGGTTCACGGATCAACCTTAGTTTGGTGAGGCACCCGTCCTGCCCTCTATGTGCGGCGCGGACAGTGTGGTTGTCTTGATTCAACATTCCAGACAGCCGGTGACGGCTTTCCCAAGGGGACACCTGATTGAACACAACACCCGTCCGTGGTGGAGCTAGACGGAGACGATCAGTACTGCTGCTGATCGCAGTTGCGGCCCTGGCTGTCGCACTCGTCGTCACGGGCTGGCTTGTGGTTTCCCGGGAACGGCCCAGTGGCCAGGGGACGGGCAAGACCGAAGTCGCAAACGTCTTCCCGGTTCCTCAACATTTCCAGTCCGGAACGGGGGATCCCATCCCTCTGAACGGCCACGTTTACATCGTGGCTTCCCCTGGCACGGACCAAGCATCCATTGGCGCCCTCCAAGACCTGGTGGCAGTAGCCGGGGGTACTGCAGAAACTGTGCCGGCCCTGAACAGCCCCGCGGCCGGCAGTTCGGCCGTCTTCCTTGGCGCCGCAACAGATCCGGTAGTAAGCCCGGTACTCAAAGAGCTGGGGAAGGAAAGCGGTGCGGATAACCAGGACGCAGTCAACCGGGCCGAAGGCTACGCCATAGCTACCGGAAGAACTTCGGGGATTCCCGCGGCGGTACTCGCCGGAGCGGATGCCGACGGCGTTTTCCATGCGGTGCAGACCGCGCGCCAATTGCTCAAGGATGGCGCAATGGCGTCTGCCCGCATCAGTGATTGGCCGCTGATGGAAACCCGTGGCGTCATCGAAGGGTTTTACGGCACGCCGTGGTCCCATCAGGCACGTTTGGATGTCATCAAATTCGCAGGCCGCCAAAAAATGAACACCTTCATCTATTCCCCAAAAGATGATCCATTCTTGCGGGAGAAGTGGCGGGCACTGTACTCGGACGAGGACCTCAAGGAACTAAAGGAACTGGTGGATACCGCTACCGCCAACCACGTCCGCTTTACTTACGCACTGTCCCCGGGCATCGATAGTTGCTACTCCGCCGAGGCTGATCTCAACTTTGCAGTGACCAAGCTTGAATCGTTGTATTCGATCGGTGTCCGTGCGTTTGTGATCCCGCTTGACGACATTGCCACCAAGGTCCAGTGCGCACAAGACCTCAAGGACTTCGGTGCCGGTCAAGCCAATCTGGCCAAGGCGCAGGCTTCATTCCTGAATGACGTCAATGACCGGTTCATTTCGACAAAGCCGGACATCGAGCCCCTGCAAACGGTTCCCACCTTTTACAACGGTTCCGGGAGCAATCCTTACAAGAGGGAACTTGGCAGGTCATTGAACCCTGGAATCGTGGTCCAGTGGACCGGTGAAGACGTAGTCTCCCACAGGGTCAGCGCCGACTCAGCCAAGACTGCCCGGCTCTCCTACGGGAGCCCAGGTTCCCCACGGGACCTCGTCATTTGGGATAACTACCCCGTCAACGACTTTTCGCAGGACCACCTCTTCATGGCACCAGTGATCGGTCGCGACCCAGAGCTGTACAAATCAGTCCGCGGAATCGTGACCAATCCGATGATTGAGCCCTATCTGTCTTTTCCCGCCATCTTTAACTACGCCGATCTCTCATGGAATGGACCAGCGTACGATCCCGGCAAGTCCATGGACGCAGCCCTGAAACAGGTTTCCGGCCCGGATCCGGAGGTCCGCTCGGCCGTAAAGGCTTTCGTGGACCTGAACCAAGATTGGCAGGACGACGAGCTCACCCCGTCCGCTCCGGAGCTCCGGCGGGATATAGACCAGTTCTGGTCGAATTACGACGCCGGAAGGTCGCCTTCAGGCGACTTGAAGGCCCGAGCTGAGCTGCTGCAGAGGTTGCCGGAACTGTTACCCAAGATGGCAGTGCCGGGGTTCGCAGCGGACGCCACGCATTGGGCAACCGCGGCGGCCAATTACGGACGAGGAGTGGAAGAGGCCCTGATCATGCTCGAGGCCGCTAAGCGCGGGGATTCCTCGGCCGTGGCTGAAGCCCGCCGGAATGTCCAGGCCGCGTTGGCGGCCGCCGATGCCAAAACGCAGCCGACACTGGAGCTCGGGGTGGTGACTCCTGTGCTGGGGGATAGCGAACTGAAGGCTTTCCTGGAACGGGCTCTGAAGACAGTCCCGCCCAACTAGGTCGCAGCTGAGCGCGTTTTGAGCCGTCAAAACGCGCTCGGCTGCGACTCAGTTGGGAGCCCCAGGTGTGTGAATGGGTTAAATGCAAAAAGTCCCGGTCATTTCTGACCGGGACTTTCTTATGGTGGAGGCACGGGGACTCGAACCCCGAACCCCCTGCTTGCAAAGCAGGTGCGCTACCAATTGCGCCATGCCCCCATAAGAAGCAACCCGTCAATCATACCCCATGTCAGGACTGGCTTTTGCCAGTTCCAGGCCGGGCTCCGCGGCTAGTCGACCTTGTCGGTTGACTTGCTCCAGAGATCCTTCCGGGCTTCGGATTCCTGCGCCTTTTTATAGACCAGGACGCCTGCGACCGCCGCTGCGACTACTACCAGCAACTTCTTCACAAGCACCTCATTCCGGTTCAGTGTTACCTGAACCTGTTAGGTTCCGTGGGCGTACCAGGACTTGAACCTGGGACCTCTTCGTTATCAGCGAAGCGCTCTAACCGCCTGAGCTATACGCCCCGATGCCTCATCGGGCCGAGATATGACTGTACAGCACATCCCGGCCCGATCTCAAATCGAGGCATTCTGACCGCTGAATCTCACCGTTTTCGGCGTAAATCCGCGGTTTTTTGCTAGTCGTCCGTCAGGGTGACGCCGATGCCGCCAACCAACGTTGCCGAAATGTTATAGAGCACGGCAGAGAGCATCGACAGGGCGGTCAACAGAACTACGTTCACTACGGCAATAATCGTGGCGAAGGAGGCCACCTGACCGAGCGAAGCAATCTTCTTCAACTCGAAACCACTGCCTTCGGAACCGGCCAAGGTCCCCAGCAGGCTGTCCACCTGGTTGAAGATACCTGTGAGATCCAACACAGTCCACAGCACGATCGCGGCGACAACCGTGACGATGCCCAGCGCCACAGACAGCAGGAACGCCATCTTCAGTACCGACCACGGGTCAACCTTGCTGACAAGGAGGCGTGCACGGCGCACCTTGGCCTTGGGAGCCGGCTTTACAAGTCCCGGCCCACCCTGCGCGGGGCGCTGACCGGGCGCACCAGTCGGACGCTGCCCGGGTTGTGCGGGCCGTTGGCCGGGAGCTGCAGCAGGACGTTGTCCGGCTGAGGCGGGGCGCTGTCCAGGCGAGGCCGGACGTTGTCCAGGAGCTCCGGCACCGGCGGCGCCGGCTCCCGGGCGTTGCTGGGGCCTTGCAGGCGCTCCTGCCTGCGTGCTGCCCGAGGGCTGCCGGAGTCCGCCGGGGACACCTGTGCTCGGCTTGGGATATGAGTCGGAATTACTCACTCGTTACCTCCGGTGTTGTCTTCGTTCAGCTCCGCGCCCGTTTCTGTATCCGGGTCCGCGTCGTTTTCCGTTTCTGACGTGACGGTCGCCTCAGTGGCTCCGTCTTCTGCAGCCAACGTTACGTCATCGTCCTGTCCGTCCTCGGACTCTTCGCCTTCCAAACCGCGTTCGCTGTTGCGGGCGACCTCAATAATGCGGTCATTCTTGTCCGGCTTCGCAAAGATGACGCCCATGGTGTCACGGCCCTTGGCCGGGACGCCACTGACGGCAGAGCGAACCACCTTGCCGCCCTCCATGACCACCAGGACTTCATCTTCTTCCTGCACAATCAAGGCGCCGACAAGGTCACCACGATCCTCCGCGAGCTTCGCCACCTTGATGCCAAGGCCGCCACGGCCCTGCAGTCGGTACTCATCCACGGCGGTCCGCTTCGCGTAGCCGCCCTCGGTCACGATGAAAACGAACGAGCCGTCCTGGATCACATCTGCGGCCAGCAGTTCGTCATCTTCACGGAACTTCATACCCGTCACACCGGATGTTGCCCGGCCCATGGGACGAAGTGCATCGTCGGTGGCGGTGAACCGGATGGACTGGCCCTTGCGTGACACCAGCAGGAGGTCATCAGTTTCACTGACCAACTGTGCAGAGACGAGCTCGTCACCGTCGCGCAGGTTGATGGCGATGACACCGGCTGTGCGGTTGGTGTCATAGTCCTCAAGCCTGGTCTTCTTGACCAAACCATTCTTGGTTGCAAGCACCAGATAGGGAGCCTGATGGTAATCGCGGAGATCCAGCACCTGTGCGATGTGCTCGTCTGGCTGGAATGCCAACAGGTTTGCTACGTGCTGTCCCTTGGCGTCGCGTCCGGCTTCTGCGAGTTCGTAAGCCTTGGCACGGTACACGCGGCCCAGGTTGGTGAAGAACAACAGCCAGTGGTGCGTGGTGGTCACAAAGAAGTGCTCCACGACGTCGTCGCCGCGCAACTGTGCACCCTTGATGCCCTTTCCGCCACGCTGCTGGGAGCGGTAGTTGTCGCTGCGTGTGCGCTTGACGTAACCACCGCGGGTAATGGTGACGACCATTTCCTCTTCAGGGATCAGGTCCTCCATGGACATGTCCCCATCGAAGCCCATGAGAATGTGCGTGCGGCGGTCATCGCCATGCTTTGCAACGATCTCAGCAAGTTCCTCGCTGATGATCTGGCGCTGACGCTCTTCCGAAGCCAAAATCGCGTTGTACTCCTCGATCATGGCTTCGAGTTCGGAGTGACGGTCCTGGATCTTCTGGCGTTCCAAGGCAGCCAAACGGCGCAGCTGCATGTCCAGGATGGCGCGGGCCTGGAGTTCATCGATCTCCAGGAGCTCCATGAGTCCCTCGCGGGCCGCTTCCGTTGTGTTGGATGCACGAATAAGAGCGATAACCTCATCCAGCATGTCCAGTGCCTTCAGGAGTGCACGCAGGATGTGCGCTTCTTCCTCAGCCTTGCGCAAGCGGTAACGGGTCCGACGGGCGATGACATCCATCTGGTGGTTCACCCAGTGCCGGATAAAGGCGTCCAGGCTCAAGGTGCGGGGAACGCCGTCGACGATTGCCAGCATGTTCGCTGAGAAGTTGTCCTGAAGCTGGGTGTGCTTGTACAGGTTGTTCAGGACGACCTTGGCCACAGCATCGCGCTTCAGCACGATCACGAGGCGCTGGCCAGTACGGCCCGAGGTTTCATCGCGGAGGTCCGCGATGCCTTGGATCTTGCCATCCTTGACCAGTTCGGCGATCTTGATGGCCAGGTTGTCCGGGTTTGCCTGATAAGGCAGTTCGGTGACCACCAGGCAGGTGCGGCCCTGTAGTTCTTCCACGTTGACCACTGCGCGCATGGTGATGGAGCCGCGACCGGTGCGGTAGGCGTCCTCGATGCCCTTGTGGCCCAGAATGGTGGCACCCGTGGGGAAGTCCGGTCCCTTGATCCGCAGCAGAAGCGCTTCGAGGAGTTCCTCGCGTGAAGCCGTGGGGTTGTCCAGGGCCCACTGCACGCCCTCTGCAACCTCGCGCAGGTTGTGCGGCGGAATGTTGGTAGCCATACCTACGGCGATACCGGAGGAACCATTCACCAGGAGGTTCGGGAAACGCGCCGGCAGGATGGTAGGTTCCTGGTTCTTGCCGTCGTAGTTGTCCTGGAAATCGACGGTTTCTTCGTCGATGTCGCGGACCATTTCCATGGCCAGTTGGGCCATCTTGGTTTCGGTATAACGGGGAGCAGCCGCGCCGTCGTTGCCGGGGGAACCGAAGTTGCCTTGGCCCAGCGCCAGCGGGTAGCGCATGGTCCAGTCCTGGATCAAGCGGACCAGGGCGTCGTAGATCGCCATATCACCGTGAGGGTGATAGGTACCCATGACATCACCCACAACACGGGCGCACTTGTTGAAAGAGCGGTCAGGACGGTAGCCGCCGTCGAACATCGCGTACAAAACGCGGCGGTGCACCGGCTTGAGGCCGTCGCGGACGTCCGGGAGGGCGCGTCCTACGATAACGGCCATGGCGTAGTCCAGGTAGGAGCGCTGCATTTCAGTCTGCAGGTCCACCTGCTCCACGCGGTCAGTCAGAACTTCGCCTTCAAGGATGAGGTCGTCGACGCTGGGTTCCGCCGGGACTTCGGGAGTTTCGTCACTCATAATCTAAGTTTTCCGTTTCAGGTATATGTCAGTTCTGGAATATCTACAGCCTTGTGAGGCACTAGATGTCCAGGAACCTGACGTCCTTGGCGTTCTGCTGGATGAAGTTACGGCGCGATTCGACGTCCTCGCCCATCAGTACCGAGAAGGTCTGATCGGCAGCCAGGGCATCGTCCATAGTGACTTGCAAGAGAGTGCGGCGATCTGGATCCATGGTGGTATCCCACAACTCGGTGTAGTCCATTTCACCGAGACCCTTGTAACGCTGGATTCCGTTGTCCTTGGGAAGGCGCTTGTTCATGGCCGCACCCTTACGGATGGTGTCGTCGCGTTCGCGATCGCTGTAGACATAGTCATGGGCGGCGTTGGACCACTTGATACGGTACAGCGGCGGTTGCGCAAGGTAGACGTAGCCGTTCTCGATCAGCGGGCGCATGTAGCGGAACAGCAGCGTCATCAAAAGCGTGGTGATGTGCTGGCCGTCAACATCGGCGTCTGCCATCAAAACGATCTTGTGATAGCGCAGCTTCGCGATGTCGAAGTCTTCGCCAATGCCGGTGCCGAAGGCTGTAATCATGGACTGGACTTCGGTATTACCGAGCGCCTTGTCCAGGCGTGCGCGTTCCACGTTGAGGATCTTGCCTCGCAACGGCAGGATCGCTTGAGTTTCCGGGTTGCGGCCCCGCTTGGCCGAGCCACCTGCGGAATCACCCTCCACCAGGTAGACCTCACAACGCGAAGGATCCTTGGAGGAGCAGTCGGACAACTTGCCGGGCATGCCGAAGGATTCCAGCGGGCTCTTGCGCCGGGCATTATCGCGAGCCTTGCGGGCAGCCATACGTGCCTGGGCAGCGGAAATGGCCTTCCGGATGACGTCGCGGGCGGGACCGGGGTTACGCTCCAACCAGTCGCCGAGCTGGTCCGTGACAACCCGCTGGACGAAGCCCTTGACCTCTGAGTTGCCCAGCTTGGTCTTGGTCTGGCCTTCAAACTGCGGCTCGGAAAGCTTGACCGAGATGACGGCCGTCAGACCTTCACGGATGTCATCACCGGTAAGGTTGTCTTCTTTTTCCTTGATGATGCTTTTCTCCCGCGCATAGCGGTTGATCAGCGAGGTCATCGCGGCGCGGAAACCCTCTTCGTGGGTTCCACCCTCGTGGGTGTTGATGGTGTTCGCGTAGGTGTGGACGCTTTCGGAGTACGCGGTTGTCCACTGCATGGCGACCTCGACGGCGATGTGCCGCTCAGTGTCTTCAGTTTCGAAAGCGATGACGTCCTCATGGACGATCTCCACCTTCTTGCTCGAGTTCAGGTGCTTGACGTAGTCCAGCAGGCCGTCCGGGTACTGGTAGACGACCGTGCGGTGCTCGGCAGCAACTTCGCCTTCGGTAGCGACGGCATCGAGATCAAGATCATCTTCACCCTCCCGGGCGGCGGGACGTTCGTCAGTCAGGGTGATTCGCAGGCCCTTGTTGAGGAAGGCCATCTGCTGGAAGCGCGCGCGAAGCGTCTCGAAGTCGAATTCGGTGCTCTCGAAGATGGTGCCGTCAGGATAGAACGTCTGTGTAGTCCCTGTTTGGTCCGTCTCTTCTCCCTTGACGAGTCCGCCCTGGGGCTTGCCGCCGTCGGCGAATGACATACGCCATACGTGACCCTGCCGCCGGACTTCAGTATTCACGCGGCGGGACAGCGCATTCACCACGGAGATACCCACGCCGTGAAGACCACCGGAAACCGCGTAACCGCCGCCGCCAAACTTACCGCCGGCGTGCAGGATGGTCATCACGACTTCGACGGTGGGCTTGCCCTCGGTGGGGTGGATGTCAACGGGGATGCCGCGGCCGTCGTCAACAACCTGGACGCCGCCGTCGGCACGGAGCGTGACTTCAATATGGGTGCAGAATCCGGCCAGAGCTTCATCGACAGAGTTATCCACCACTTCATAGACCAAGTGGTGCAAACCGCGCGGACCGGTGGAACCGATGTACATACCGGGACGCTTGCGTACCGCTTCAAGGCCCTCCAGGACAGTGATGTCGCTGGCACCGTACTCCCGGGGGGTTTCCGCGGGCGTGTCAGGCTTGGGAACAGTGTCCTCGTCGGGCTCTACTGCCAAGGTCTCTGCATTGTCGTTAGCCACAGGCGCTTTCGACTCCTCTGTATTCGATGACGGCCGTTCCCGTTGAAGGCCGCGGCAAACCGAGGCCTTCAACGAGCACGTGACTGATTGCGCCGTTTACTCCGACGAAGGGGGTCCTGGAAGCCATGAAAGTGCTTCCAGGACCCCGACGACGTTTCACCGGCGCTCAGTGATCTACGCCAATTCTATCGTGGAAATGCGCGAATCCTTGCAAATACGGGGGCAGCCGAGAGCTGAATATGCCTATGGGAGGCCACTGGGCCTATCTGAAACGGCCCTATGGTGGTCCTGATGGGGGCCTATACGACTCGGGGGCGTTGAAACGCCCTGCACGCCGTTCAGCCGTACGTGTCCCGGGGTCCCCGACCGTTGACGCTGCGCCCACCCTTGCGCCAACTTGGCGCAGACGGACCGAGTACGTGGATGCTGGTCACCACACCTTCCCCGAGTTCATTCCGGAACATCTCAAGCAGGCTTGTACTCAGCAATCGCAGTTGAGTTGCCCATGCCGTGGAGTCGCAACGGACGTGAAGTGTGGTGTCAGTAAAGCTCTCCGGCGTGCAGTGTGCAGAAATGTCCGCGCCCACCAACGTTTCCCATTCGGCCATGACCGAGCCAACGGCCACGGGCGATGTCCACCCACGTTCCGCCACCAACCGGCCGACGACTTTCCCCAGGCCCAACGGGTCACGTCCGGTCCCATGGAACTGGGTAAAACCCCTGGTGTCGCGAAGGCCCTTGCGTTTAGGCGCGGATCCGGGACGGGGAGCGCGCTGCCTGACTTCGCCTCTGGCTGCTGCGGCTTCCCGCATACGGTTCAGCGCGGCTTGGGCAGCATCGATTTCGTCCGGATCGCGGCCGGGTTGAAGTCCGTCGGGGCTATCCTTCGCCATCGATGCCTCCCGGAACAACGGTTATACGCCGCCCGGCCAGCTCCTCGGGAACAACGGTTATACGCCGCCCGGCCAGCTCCTCGGGAATATCGGCGTCGACGGCGGCCGTGACCAGTACCTGTTCGGCGCCGGCCACTATTGCTGCCAGTTTACGCCTGCGCTGGACATCGAGTTCGGCAAAGACATCGTCAAGAATGAGGATCGGCGCAGTGCCTCCGGTGCGGGCATCATCGAGCATGACGTAGTAGGAAGCGAGGCGCAGCGACAAGCACATTGACCACGTTTCACCGTGCGAAGCGTAGCCCTTGGCAGGTGCTTGGCCGAGCACGAGCTCCAATTCGTCCCGGTGCGGGCCCACCAGGGAGATGCCCCGCTCGAGTTCCTTCTTGCGGGATGCGGCGAAAGCATGGACGTAGCGCTCGGTGAGTTCGTCCACCGACAACAGCCTGAGGTCCTCGCCCGACGCCGAAGGTTCCGTTGGGCGATCGGCCGGACCGCCGTCGTCGTCCAGTACGCCCTGGATGGTTGAGCGGTACACCGCGCCGGCATCTTTTGAACCGTCAGTGAGCTGCGCGTAAGCACTGTTCAGGTGCGGGCGGAGCCGTTCCACAAGTTCCAGCCGCGCATGCAGGAGTTCGGCACCAGCGCGGGCCATATGCTGGTCCCAAACATCCAGCGTTGCCTCATGGCCTGCGGTAAATTTTCCGGTCCGCGCGGATTTCAGCAGGGCGTTGCGTTGCTTCAACACTCTGTCGTAGTCGCTGCGGGTAGCAGCATGGCGGGGAATCAAGCTGACCAGGAGCTCATCAAGGAAGCGCCTGCGGTTGGAAGGATCGCCCTTGACCAGCGCCAAATCCTCAGGTGCAAACAGGACGGTCTGGCAGATGCCCAGGATGTCCCTTGCGCGGACTGGGTTTCCTCGATTAATCCGGCCGCGGTTTGCCCGACCTGCATTAATTTCCACCTCAATAACCGTGGACTGCTCGCCGCGGATCAGCTTGGCCCTGATCATTGCGCGTTCCGCGCCGAAGCGAAGGAGTGGAGCATCGGTGCTGACGCGGTGCGAGCTCAGGGTTGCCAAATATCCGATGGCTTCCATGAGGTTGGTCTTACCGATCCCGTTCGAACCCACCAGGACAGTGACCCCGGGGCCAAGCTTCAGGTCAACCTGGGCGTAGCTGCGGAAATCGGTCAGCGAAAGATGTTCAAGATACACGCCGTCTGCTGGACTCCTGCGGCCTAGTTGGACGGACGTGTGGCGTGTCCGCCGAACTGGTGGCGCAACGCTGAAACCATCTTCATGGCCGGAGAGTTGTCTTCGCGCGAAGCGAACCGGGCGAAGAGTGCTGCGGTGATTGCCGGCGCCGGGACAGCATTGGCAATTGCCTCTTCCACAGTCCATCGGCCTTCGCCGGAGTCTTCCACGTAGTCGTCGATCGAGGCCAGGCCCGGATCTTCGTCGAGTGCTTTGACCATGAGATCAAGCAGCCAGGAGCGCACGACCGTTCCTTTTTGCCAGGCGCGGAAGGTTCCGGGAAGGTCCTTCACGATGTCCTTGGCTGCGAGTAATTCGTAACCCTCGGCATAGGCCTGCATGAGCCCATACTCGATACCGTTGTGCACCATTTTGGCGTAATGGCCGGCGCCGACTCCGCCGACGTGGACGAAGCTATCTGCTCGTTCCCCTTCGGGGCGCAGGGCATCGAAGACGGGCAACGCCAGCTCGATGTCTTCGTCAGCGCCTCCAGCCATCAGGCCATAACCGTTCTGCAATCCCCACACACCACCGGATACACCGCAGTCCGCGAAGCGGATGCCCTTCTCGGCTAATGCGGCAGCGTGCTTCTGGTCCTCGGTGAAACGTGAGTTGCCGCCGTCGATCACCAAATCACCAGGGTTGAGCTTTTCGCCAAGTTCGGTGATTACCGCATCTGTGATCTCGCCCGATGGAACCATGACCCATACGAGCTTCGGGGAGGGCAGGGCAACGATGAGTTCGTCCACGGAAGCGACGTCCGTGACATCGGGATTCCGGTCAAACCCGGTTACTTCAATACCGCCGTTCCGCATGCGTTCCCGCATGTTGAAACCCATTTTTCCGAGGCCGATCAGTCCGATGTGCACGGGGTGAACTCTTTTCTGCGCTGGTGGATACGTGGCTGATCGCTAGTTTGGCAGGCGAACCGGCATCACGAGGTAGCGGTAATCGTCCTGGTCTTCGCCATCAGCTTCAGCCTGGGCCGTGATCATGGCCGGCTTGGGAGCGGTGGTAAACGAGAAACGAACGTACTTCGTCTCGATGACGCTCAGGCCTTCAACCAGGTAGTGCGGATTGAAGGCGACAGTGATGTCCTCGCCTGATAGCTGGGCTTCCAGTTCCTCGGACGCCTGCGCATCTTCGCCGGTACCGGCGTCGAGGTTCAGTAACCCCTGGCTGAACGCCAGACGGACCGGTGTGTTGCGCTCAGCCACGAGAGACACACGACGAACCGCTTCAACGAGTTCCTGTGCTTGGACCGTTGCGTGGATCGGGGTGGAGTCAGGGAAGAGCGAGCGGATCTTGGGGTAGTCGCCATCCACCAGCAAGGACGTGGTGGTGCGGCCTCCGCTTTCGAAGCCGATCAGGCGGCTGTCGTCGTCAGCGAGGGCAAGGTTGATGTCACCACTGCCACCGAGGGTCTTTGCCACCTCGTTCAGCGTCTTGGATTTGACCAGGGCGCTGGTGGAAATGCCCGGAGTGACGGGCTTCCAGGGGACTTCGCGCATCGCGAGGCGGTAGCGGTCCGTAGCGAGGAGGGTGATCATGTCATCCTCAATTTCCATGCGCACGCCGGTGAGGATCGGCAGGGTGTCGTCCTTGCTGGCAGCGATGATCACCTGGGAAACAGCCTGTGCGAAAGCGTCACCTGGCAAGGTGCCACTGATGGCTGGCAATGCCGGAAGAGCCGGGTATTCGGCCTCAGGCATTGTAGCCAGGTGGAAACTGCTTCGGCGGCAGGTGAGGGTGACTTTGCTCCCGTCAGTCTCAACTTCCACGGGGGCCGAAGGCAGGCTGCGGCAAATGTCTGCCAAGAGACGCCCGGACACCAGAATGGTGCCTTCTGTGGCGATATCCGCCGGGATCTCAAGGCGCGCCGACGTCTCGTAGTCAAAGCTCGAAAGGCTTACTGTTCCGGCCTCGGCTTTGAGGAGGAGGCCGGAAAGCACAGGTACTGGCGGCCGCGGAGACAACGACCGCGCGGTCCACGTAACGGCTTCTGCCAGGACGTCGCGGTCGACTCTGAACTTCACGGAAGGGTGCCGCCTTTCATTGCTGCTGCCAAGTAGTAGCTGCGGATTCCTGCTTGGAACCCACCAAACCTTTGCTGTCCGGTACCGGAACCTGCATGGTCCGCACTCAAGCGAACTACAAACAGACCCAAGGATGGGAGCGCTGCTGACAGCTTAGCCGGAAGATCCGCGATTAACCCATCCCCGGCAGCACTCACCCCTCGTATGTGGACAGCCGCAGGCTGGCCGATGATCTGGTTGATCGGTCTGTCGGTGGCAGGCCGATGGGGCGCAGAACGAGATTGTTATTTGAGGGATTTCAATTTTTTGGGATTCGTAGTGTTAATAACTGCTGTGGAAACTGTGGATAACCCGATCTCGCCGCGTCGTTTCGCGGTTAAGCCCTGTTCACGGATTGTGCGTTAACTGGGTTTTAAACAGGGTGTGGATGGGGACAACTCCCAAGCCGGTTTTTGACGATCCACAGATGCCTTAAGGGTTTTAAGCCCATTAACCGCGCTTGTCCCCTTAAGTATCCACAGGGTTATCCACATGCACCTGTTAATAAGGTATGTAGTGCGCGGCAGGATGTGGATTCAGGAGTCCCGCTGCTGCTGCTTGATGCGGTTTGTGAGCTCCGTGACCTGGTTGTAAATCACACGGCGCTCGGCCATCAGCTCACGGATCTTGCGGTCGGCGTGGATGACCGTGGTGTGGTCGCGTCCGCCAAGCTCCTGTCCGATCTTCGGCAAGGACATGTCGGTGAGCTCACGGCACAAGTACATGGCGATCTGTCGCGCAGTGACGAGGGTTCGCGTACGGGACTTGCTGCAAAGCTCTTCCATGCTGAGCTTGAAGTAGTCAGCGGTCTGGTCCAGGATCTGCTTCGCCGTGATCTCTTGGGCGCCGTCGTCGGTGATGAGGTCCTTGAGGACCATCTCGGCGAGGGCCACATCCACCGGCTGTCGGTTCAGGCTGGCAAAAGCAGTAACGCGGATCAGGGCACCTTCAAGTTCCCGGATGTTGCTGGAGATCTTGGAAGCGATGTACTCCAGGGCGTCGTCCGGTGCCGACAATCCCTCGCTGAGGCCCTTCTTGCGGAGGATGGCAATACGGGTTTCCAGTTCAGGCGGCTGGATATCCGTCAGCAGGCCCCACTCGAAACGGGAGGTCATCCGGTCTTCGAAGCCCGCCAGCATCTTGGGAGGCTGGTCGGAGGTAATGACCACCTGCTTGTTGGCGTTATGCAGGGCGTTGAACGTGTGGAAGAACTCCTCCTGGGTCCGGTCTTTGCCCGCCAGGAACTGGATGTCGTCGATCAGCAGCACATCCACGTTTCGATACGTGGTCTTGAAGCTGGTGCCTTCGTCATCGCGGATCGAGTTGATGAAGTCGTTGGTGAACTCTTCGGAGTTGACGTAGCGTACGCGGATTCCGCTGTAGAGGCGGCGGGCATAATGGCCGATCGCGTGAAGAAGGTGCGTCTTGCCGAGCCCGGAGTCGCCGTAGATGAACAGCGGGTTGTATGCCTTGGCAGGGGCCTCGGCTACGGCAACAGCGGCCGCGTGGGCAAAGCGGTTCGAGGAACCGATCACGAAGGTGTCGAAGATGTACTTCGGGTTCAGCCGGCCGAATTCATGCGAGGTGCTCGGCGGTGTCGGCTGGGGCTTCGGCTCCGCGGCAAGGTCCGGCATCGCGGAAAGTTCGACGGCGGGTTCCGGCTCTTCGTGGATGGGCACCAGATCGGTGTCGACGTCGATCGCGCAACGGATGTCATCGGAAAAAACGCTGCGCAGGGCGTCGTCAAGGGCGTCCTTGACCTGCGTTTGCAGGACTTCGCGGGTGAGCTCGTTGGGAACAGCTACCAGAAGCGTCGAGCCGATGAGGCCTTGGGCCTGGGCGAGGATGACGAAACCGCGCTGGCGGGGTGTGACCCGGTCGTCCTGTTCCAGAAGGCTCAGCACCCTGCGCCAGGAACTTCCGACAGTATTGGCGTGGTTGGCTTCGTCTACTGTCATCAATCAGTTCCTAAATACTTGCTTGCCGGCGTCGCTGGCAGCCGAAGTGTCTCCGACTGGCGATGTTTCCGGGGTTAATCCACAGAGTTATGCACAGCGGGTGGACAATGGGCTACTGAGCCACTCTAGGGGATGGAATCGCTAGAAGATAGCTGGGAAGTTGCTTGTGGATAATTACACCGTTGTGGTTCTGATTTCGGCCTTGTGAGCCACTTCATCCACAGGCTGTGCAGCATCCTTTGGCACAGCTGTGGATAGCTGCAGGAATGGCTCCCGGTTTGACTGGGGGTGCCTTTTTGCCCTAACGTTGTGAAGTCCTTTGTGTCCGCTTTTGTGATCAGTTGCATCGACGTACGTTTATCGTGCGGCAGGCAACGGCGGCAGGCACATACAAAACTTAGCGTCGGCCAGTTCTTCCCCTTTTGATCGGGTGGGCGCACCTTTGATCCACTGGAGTAACTAACGTGAGCAAGCGGACTTTTCAGCCGAATAACCGCCGTCGGGCCAAGAAGCACGGCTTCCGCCTTCGTATGCGCACCCGTGCCGGCCGCGCCATCCTGGCTGCACGTCGCGGCAAGGGCCGCGTCGAACTGTCGGCGTAAATAACTGACTTGTCGGTAAGGGTCTTTTTGCGGGTTCGACGGTGCTAGCCACCCCTAACCGTCTGCGGACGTCTACCGACTTTTCAACAACTGTACGTTCCGGCGTCCGCAATGGACGCCGGAACTTAGTGTTATATACGGCCCCTATCGGGGCCGCGGAGCCGAGTCGAATCGGCTTCATTGTCTCCAAAGCCGTCGGGAACGCCGTGACCAGGAACCTCGTTAAGAGGAGACTGAGAGAAGCAGGCGCACTGTCCTTGCACACGCATGGAACGGGCCTGGCGGTCGTGGTCCGTGCGTTGCCCGCAGCTGCATCTGCCAGCTGGGAGCAACTGCTCTCGGACTACAACGCCGCATTGGCAGTGACGACGAAGCGACTGGGTGGATCCGTTCCACGCAGCGCTTCGCCAGACCACAACGGCACCACAAGGGAAGGGACACCGCGTGCATGACATAAGCACCGCCGTCGTTCCTTCCTCAGGTGACCCCKCTGGTTTTRGCGACCCCGCYGGCAAGRTTCCCCAYGGGAGCCTGTTGGCAGCGGTTGGCAAGTTCATGTGGGACCTGCCCCGAAATATCCTGATTCTCCTGCTGAAGACATACCGCAAGGTCATCTCGTCCCTGTACGGCCAGGTTTGCCGGTTCTTTCCGTCCTGCTCGGCATATGCCCTGGAAGCGGTGACGGTGCACGGTGCCGTAAAGGGTAGCTGGCTCGCAGCCAAGAGGCTCGCCAAATGCCATCCTTGGAATGCCGGTGGAGTGGACCATGTTCCCGCCGGCCATCGTCATTGGCCCGAAGGCCAGACGCCCACAATTGTTGTACTGAACAACCCGGACCAGTTCCTGGCTGCTCAGGCTGATGAAGAAGGCCGCACTGCGGCCTGAGGAAAATAGGGATATTTTATGGATGACTTCTTTGGGACAATCATGTTCCCGTTCAAGTGGTTGGTATCAGTCATCATGGTTGGCTTCCATGACGGGCTGAGCTTCCTTGGCATGCCCGCCGCCAACGGCTGGACGTGGACCCTCTCCATCATTGGCCTGGTGTTGGTGATCCGTGCCGCCCTGATTCCCGTCTTCGTCAAGCAGATCAAGGCCCAGCGCGGCATGCAGCTGCTGCAGCCTGACTTGAAGAAGCTGCAGACCAAATACAAGGGCAAGACCGATCAGCTCTCCCGCCAGGCCATGGCACAGGAGCAGATGGCCCTGTACAAGAAGCACGGCACCAACCCGTTCTCCGCATGTCTGCCCATGCTGATCCAGATGCCCTTCTTCTTCGCCCTGTTCCAGGTGCTGTCTGGTATTTCGACTGCCAAGAACGCCGGACAAGGCATTGGTGCGCTGAGCCACGAGCAGGTTATCGAATTCGATCAGTCGAGCATCTTCGGTGCGCCGCTGTCTGCATCGTTGCTCCACGGTGGGGTACCTGGCACGGAGGTTGCCGTCTGGACCCTCTCCATCATCATGATCCTCGCCATGACAGCCTCGCAGTTCATCACGCAGAAGCAGATCATGGCCAAGAACATGTCCGAAGAAGCATTGGCCAGCCCGTTCATGCGCCAGCAGAAGATGATGCTCTACATCCTGCCGCTCGTGTTCGGTATCGGTGGTATCAACTTCCCCATCGGTGTCCTGATCTACTGGACCACCACCAACCTCTGGACCATGGGTCAGCAATTCTTCGTTATCCGCCGCATGCCCACTCCGGGCTCGCCTGCCGCCAGGGCACTGGAAGAGCGCCGCGCCGCGAAGGGCCTGCCGCCGCTGCTGGGTGGCAAGAGGAAGGACGACGACGACGCCGAGGCTGCCGCGGCTGCCGCTGCGGCCGAAATCAGGGCCCAGCGCGTTCAGCCACAACGTAAGAACAGGAAGAAGAAGTAATGTCTGCTGAGAGCACTGAAGATGTAACTGCCGCCGAGACTGAAGAGCAGGACGACACGCAGGAAGAGTCGCTGTCCAAGACGGCCAGCCGCCTCGAAGAGGAAGGCGACATTGCTGCCGACTACCTCGAGGAACTTCTTGATATCGCTGACATTGATGGCGACATTGACATTGAGGTCCGGAACGGCCGTACGTACATCTCCATCGGAACTGACGAAGAGTCCGCTGCTTTGGACAGCCTCGTAGGTCGGGACGGCGAAGTCCTCGAAGCCCTGCAGGAACTGACTCGTCTGTCCGTCCTTTCGGCGACTGAAAGCCGGTCCCGCTTGGTATTGGACATCAACGGTTACCGCAAGGAACGTGCCGGGGTACTTCAGCAGATCGCTGAGGACGCCGTTGCCAAGGTCAAGGAATCCGGCGGGACCGTTGCACTGGAGCCAATGAGCGCCTATGAGCGCAAGATCGTTCACGATGCCGTCGCTGATCTCGGATTCGTCTCCGAATCCGAGGGCGAGGGCGCTGGCCGCCACATCGTGGTCTCGGCTGACTAGCGGCTCATGGTTGAAATTACGGCAACTGAACTGCAGGCAGCAGAGAAGATCTTTGGGGATCGCCTGGATCTCGCCAAGCGCTATGTAGAACATCTGGCCACGTCCGGAACTGAACGTGGGCTGATCGGTCCTCGTGAGATCCCGCGCTTGTGGAGCCGCCACGTCCTGAACTGTGCAGTCATCGAGTCAGCCATTGCCATGGACAGCCACGTGGCAGACGTCGGATCCGGTGCCGGGCTTCCTGGCCTGTGCCTTGCAATTGCCCGCCCAGACCTTGAACTGACCCTGATTGAACCTCTGGAGCGTCGAGTCATCTGGCTTCAGGAAGTCGTGGACGACCTCGGCCTGGACAATGTGACAATCATGCGAACCCGCGCTGAACTGGCTGTGGGATTGGTGGATGCGGACGTCGTTACGGCACGGGCAGTTTCCGCTCTTTCCAACCTGGCTGGGCTTACTATCCCCCTGCTGAATGGCAAGGGGGAGGTTGTCGCGATCAAGGGTCGCAGCGCTGCCGAAGAAATTGAGAAGGCCAAGAAGGTCATCCGTAAACTTGGCGGCGTGGAAACGTCCGTTGTGGTTTGTGGACAGGAGCTTTTGGAGGAACCCACCACCGTGGTGAGGATCATCGTCAACAAGCCCGGAAAGACGGGTTAGTCACCGCCCGGTTTCCCGCGTGTCGGCGGCTGAGCAGTTAGGCTAGAGAACGGCAGCAAGCGCCGAATGAGAGTGAGAGTGTGACCAGTGGGCAGTAGCGAAACCTCCACGCAACGGATCCCCCCCTTTATGTCCCTGGGGTCCGCGCGGGCCATGGCCACACCCTCGGCGTCACTTCAATCCGCTATTGTGCGAACGAATTCAGTTGATAATGCTGCCGTTTCACGTGAAACGCTGACGGATGAGGTTCACAACGTGATGGACTCCATCGATGATTCGAGCCCTATCGCTCGCCAACTGGCCAACGAAACACGCCGACGCGAGCGGCTGATTGGACGTGAACTCCCTAAACCTGATCGGACCCGGATTTTCACGGTCTCCAATCAGAAGGGTGGCGTTGGCAAGACGACTACCACCGTCAACATTGCCGCTGCTCTGGCATCTGCAGGACTCAACGTCCTGGTCATTGACATTGATCCCCAGGGAAATGCCTCTACAGCTTTGGGCATTGAGCACCACGCAGATGTGGACAGCATCTACGACGTCCTGATCAACGACCTTCCGCTGAAAGATGTAGTGGCTCCGTGCCCTGACATTCCCAACCTCATCTGCGCCCCAGCGACGATCCACCTGGCCGGCGCGGAAATCGAGTTGGTTTCATTGGTGGCCCGTGAACAGAGGCTTCGCCGCGCCATAGACGTCTACTCAAAAGAGCGGGAGAAAAACGGTGAGGGACGTTTGGACTTCATCTTTATCGACTGCCCACCCAGCCTGGGTCTGTTGACTGTCAATGCATTCTGCGCCGCCAGCGAAGTTCTCATTCCCATCCAGTGCGAGTACTACGCCCTGGAGGGCTTGAGTCAACTCCTGAAGAATATTGAGATGATCCAGAAGCACCTCAACGCTGACCTGGTGGTTTCGACTATTCTCCTGACCATGTATGACGGCCGAACCAACCTCGCAGCACAGGTTGCGTCTGAGGTCCGCCAACATTTCCCCGAGCAGGTTCTGAGCGCCGTGGTCCCCCGCTCGGTACGTATCTCTGAAGCGCCGAGCTACCAGCAGACTGTCATGACCTATGATCCTTCATCGAGCGGCGCGTTGTCCTACATGGAAGYCGCTGCCGAAATCGCTGAACGCTAGAATTCTTGAAACACTGCAACAGCCTGGGCGGGTCCGCACTCGGCAATTCCATCGGAGGGATGAATCAATGAGCGAAAAGCGAAGGGGCCTCGGCAGGGGTCTTGGGGCTCTCATTCCTAGCTCACCCGCGGGTGCCCAGGGAAACGGCGCTGCGCCCTCCCGCCCAGTGGACCTGTTCTTTCCGGAAGCGCGTAAGACAGCAGAGCCGCTGGAAGCGCCCGATGCTACGGCTCCCACAGCTACTGCCGACTCCGGGATGTCGAGCGTAGCTAGTGGTTCTCCTACCGGCGCTGCGAAGGAAGCATCCCCATCCGGCGAGGCGAAGCACGCCGCGCCCAAGCCAGCTACAAAGCGCTCTTCGTCTGCTTCGGTGAAGACGAGTGGTGCGGAGACGAGTTCGACGGCGTCTTCCGCCCCTGCTGCTCGCACTGCAGCTACTCCGCCCGAGGTGGAGTTGGTTGAGGTTCCAGGAGCGAGGTTCGCTGAAATACCGGTGACGGACATTCATCCCAACCGTAAGCAGCCTCGATCTGTCTTCGATGAAGACGACATGGCCGAGCTGGTGCACTCCGTCAAGGAAATCGGTGTCCTTCAGCCAATTGTTGTACGTACTTCAACCGAAAAGGGTGGAGAACCGTACGAACTGGTCATGGGTGAGCGACGTTGGCGTGCAGTTCAGGCCGCTGGGCTGGAAACAATCCCGGCGATCGTTCGTGACACCACTGACGACGACCTTCTTCGAGACGCGTTGCTGGAGAACCTGCACCGTAGCCAGTTGAACCCGTTGGAAGAGGCAGCCGCCTACCAGCAGCTCCTGGAAGACTTTGGAACTACCCATGAGCAACTGGCCGACCGCATCGGTCGCTCCCGTCCTCAGGTATCGAATACGCTGCGACTTTTGAAGCTTCCGCCGTTGGTGCAGCGCCGTGTGGCAGCCAGCGTCTTGTCAGCCGGCCACGCCCGTGCTCTCTTGGCGTTGCCTGACGCGGCCGCCATGGAGCGTCTTGCTCAGAAGATCGTTGCTGAAGGTATGTCTGTCCGGGCCACTGAAGAAGCCGTAGCTCTGTACCAGGACCCCACCGCGCCAGCCAAGAGTGCTATTCCCAAGCCCAACGCGAGGCACGAGCGCCTGGACTACCTGGCGTCGTCGCTTTCCGACCGCTTGGATACGAACGTGAAGATCACGTTGGGTGCTCGCAAGGGCCGCGTTAGCATCGAATTCGCGAGCGTAGAGGATCTCAACCGCATCATGGATGTTTTGGGACCGGGCTCTGAAGACTAGTTTTCCCGACCAACTGAATGGGGTTTGCCATGTGGGCAGACCCCATTTTTGTGCCCCGGAGCTTTGTGTTCCGAAGCGCTTGTCCTTCTCAATGCTAAGTTGTTAGGTCTTCGGTAGGCAGGCCGCCCTTCCGAGTGCGTGGTTTCACGTGAAACTATGTTCTCCCAGGGCTTCAGAATGCTATTTTTCTGTGCGCTTTTATAGCGTTCGACGTTGTGGATAAAAAGACACATCTCTTCTTGCTCCGGTAAGTCTGCCGCGCACGAGCCGCAATCACTCCAGCGCGGCAACGGAGAAGGGAGTCCGTGTTCGATGGGTTCCGTTCATGAGCATATCCGCGCATTGAACCAACAGGGTTTATAACCTCGTTTTGGCCGCCAAGCTGCTGGAGTCGGAATCCGCGTGGAGGCACATCTCCAAAACATTCGAGGCCGGTACCGAAGCTGTTTTCCAGCGGCTTTTGAAAGGACGCCGCATCCCGCAGCACCCGACTGCCTGATGATGAGGGATGTTTCACGTGAAACTGGGACGTCGCATACCCTCGAACAGCCTTCGCCTTGCAGGTACGTATTGCGGCTGGTTCGGACTTCCATGGCTGGACTTCTTCCTGTTGGGAGGAGGTTGCTTGAACTAGCCCGCTCCGCGCTAAAAGGAAAGTGAGCGATTTGATGTGGCGTGGGACGTTGAGTGTTCCACTCCGGCACGACCGGGAGAAGGTCTAAAGCGGTCGCGCTTCTGACGCGGAGGTGTAGAAACAGTCCGTGGTCTGGATTTCGTTGGAATGAGATTGAGCTCATGTCTCCGAGTAACTGAATGCACTACTTTGGCCCTTTGCAGTCTTTTCTCGTGGCACGGTGTCATTCCGATGCTCGCTTGGGGCCGCATGACCCGCTGGTCACGGTTTCCGGTCATCGTTTCACGTGAAACACTGCGAAGGCGCGTAGCAACTTCGCGATCGAAAGGGAGGGACATCGATTGTTTCACGTGAAATGCCCCGTTGTCTCAACTGGACCGAAGGAGCAGAGCATGGACTGGTGGATACGGAGAGTGCAACTAGGCAAGATGGAATTACAAGTCTGTAATTCGCGATGGTGTAGCGCGAACTCCCACTAGGGTCTGCCGACGAGCATCAAGCCCAGTACTCCCCATCACTCCAACGATCTCCATACCAGGAAGGGAAGTCAGTCGGGCTTTGGAGTCAGTTGATGTGGGAGGTAGATCCGGGCCTATGAAGCGGACCGGCCACGCCACGGCTGGACGTACGTCCTAGCGGTGCTTGTTGGTTGTGGGTATGGGAGCGACGGACCGGCGTGAGATGCAACGGCTTAGTGGCGGCATCTTGAGTCCGATAGACCATTGTCCCAATGTCTGGTGGTGTTCGATCGGTTCGAGCATCGTAAACTGAACGTTCTCGTGTAGCGCGCTCGAGGGGTCCGAGCTGGGCGTTCCCGTTGTCGCGTACATCTATGAAGTCTTCACGACACTGGCGCCCCCACCACAAATGACCTCCCTTTTCCCTCCTGCCAACGCCCTGGGGCCTGCACAATACAGGCCGATGCATTGCCGCCACCCTTATGGTATTGGCCCAGCGAGCTGACTACGCAGATGGAGCGCCGATTCTGCGGACCTTGAACTGAGGAGAACGCCAATGTTCAATGTGGCCGGAAAGACAACTGGGACAAGAGGTCTTAGGCTCCGTCAGGGAGAAGCTTTCCCCCGTTTGCGGTCTTCGACGCAGATGCCTTTCCAGCCATAGTCCGTGAACTTCCCACAGTAGCCACTGAGGGTCGAGGGTCGGCACGATGTCCATCCGAGCTCATCGACTACCTAAGCTTTTCGCCCATCCAAGATCTTCGCACACCCAAATTCTTCGAACACAGTGGCAATGGCCTATGCGGACCACGCGGCTTGTTCCAAGTCGTCGTCGACCTTGAGACGCAGTGCCACGTAGGAAGACGGCGACATGGCATCCTGGCGCTCAGCAGCGATGAGTTCCGTCGTGCGACCCCACAGCCCTTGCTTGGTGCGCGATCCACACCCAATTATCCAGGGGCAATTACACGTACCACCGAACCTCGTGGGTGAGCGAGGCATCACGGCTGGTCTGTTGGGAATTGAATGGATTTGACATTGGCTGCCTGATAGATCTGATGTTGTACGTTTGCCTTGATATTCCGTCTCGGTAATCGTCGTTAGCCTTAAAGGTCTGGCTCGGCCGACCGGTCACCCGGCTTCGTGGATGGCCTCCTGAAAGGACGTGCCGGACCCTCGTCGAGGACGAACGGCAGACACTGTCTGTTTCACGTGAAACATTATGCACTGTCAACTGCATAGCGCGGCGGGCGGAAGCTGACATCGAGATGCATGGGACTACACCTAGTTGGGAGGTGGATAAGCCTGTGGATAACTTTGGGGATAAGTCTGTCCCTTGCTAAGGAGTGCCTGTTTCCAGAAGTGTCCAAGTTGCACAAAGTAAGAGACGCGTGCACCGCGATCCTTCCTGGAAGATTCGACGCATGTTTCACGTGAAACGCTCCGGCAGGGAAAGGGGTGTATTTCATGTCACATGATCCCAAAACACTTTGATTTGCGGGAATTTGGCGCGTACGCGAACCGAAGGCGACACGGAGACCCTCACCAGATCCGGAGTAGTCAGAGGGAGATGAATCGGGGTGGCGAAGATCAGCGCAATGAAGAGCTGTGGAATCGATATGTTGAAGGCCAACTGGCCGGTGGATAAGCCTGTGGATAACTTTGTGAATAACGTGAGCCAGTCTCCGGGTCTGCGTGCCACTGCTGGCTTCCCGGGATCGCTCAGATTGGACCGACCCTCGATGCGCCGGCGTCTAGTCCATAACTGCGAAGTCGACTGCCGTGCAAGGGCAACAGCATGTTCAATGCCGAAGGCCGTCTGGGGCTCGTCACGGTGGTGTATTAGGTTCGCCGGTGAACCGCGGTTCATGCAGGAAGGTACTGAGGGCCGGTCAGAGCCAGGTTTCGACTCCGACTCCGGCTTCTTTGATCGGATGTTTCGTCCCCAGGGACTGGGTCGAGCTCTATGCCGAAAATTTCTAACTGTCCTTCTGGGGCCATCGCTGGGCGGGCAACGGTAGCAGCGTACTGCAAGTTGCTGTACGCATTTCCCCAAATGGTCGGGACGAGGAGCGCATCGTGTACGAGTCAACGGCCTCCCTATGGTCGTCCCCTACTGGGCGCTAACGTAAGTGGCGTTTGCGGGCGGTATGGTCAGCGGCGTCGTCCTTGAGATTGTAAGGCTTCTGTCGGAGTAGACTGCCTTCCGCCTAGGAAGTCCTCTGCAGGGGGCCCATCCATCTTGTGAACGTACAGCTAGACGGTCAGGTTACTTACCATGGTGGCTCAGTACCACTGGTGTGTTTCACGTGAAACATTCGGATCGCCTGGGGTTTCCCCGCAGAGCACTTCCTTGGAAGGCTTGGGTTCCGATATCAATCTCTTGCCGTCGAGCGTGATCGAGTGCTGGGTGGTTCCCGGCCCGACAGTTGATAGGACATTCCGGTGGCGGCAAGTTCTCCATGAAGCTGCCGCTCCTTCATTTTCCCAAGGTGCGTCGACGGTAGGTGGAAGGAGTCATCTCGAGCGCAGTAGAAAGCTGGCCGCCCACGCACGTCGCAGGAAGAACTCTCGACTTGTAGGTCATGCTTCCATGGCCAGGCCAGATGAGCTTCTTGCTATTGCCGGGCAGGGGCTCAGGAAAGCGCCAGTCGGTACTCCTGGAGGTCTGCGCGCCGCAGTAATGAAGTCCCACTGTCCCGTACGCGGGCCTGAGTCGCATTTGGTTCCAACCGCCCCGTCTGGGCCGTGTGGGAGTATGTACGGCTTCACTGGTGTCACCAGCACGCACAATGCACTCTTTGCACGTTGGCGCAGGAGCTGTTCCTGCAAACAATGAAGCTGCCAGGTGCCAGTCAAGATGTTTCACGTGAAACGGACGTCCAGCCCTGGAGAGCTCGTTGCTCTGAATAGGTTTGGGCACGCCTGCCGGGTCCATGGAACAATCGTGTAGTTCTCGACGCCAGACGAGTCGAGCTCCACCCCGAGCTGTGTCCTCCAGCCGCCAAATGCAGCCTGGGGTCGAATGCCCGTTACGCATTGAACTCCGACGAAGGAATTCGCGCATTGGACACGAGCGTTGAAATGCCGCTCCACCTTAAGTCGAATGCCACACCAGTTCTAGTCCCCAGGAGGACGGCAGGGGCGGCTCTTTTGACACCTGCAAGGGCTAGCAAGTCGAGGGAGCGTTCGCACTCCCCTATGCTCCATGATCAAGGTTGGAGTGAACTATTGGGCTGTCGGACTGTAGAGTGCGCCGTATTGAAGCGCGGTGGCCGTTCTCAGGCGTATGCCGATACCTTCTGGTGTATTCCTGACAGGCGAAGCTCAATTATCTAGATCCGCCAGGGAACGCGTATTGACATGGACAACAGCTCAGACGATGTTCGCGAGAGATTACTGTGCTTGCATTGAGTCGTTCCGGGGCAGATTCTCGAAGCGGGTATTTCATGAAGCCGGTCATCGCAGTCGTCTATTGCATTGGTTAGGACAGCAGCAAGGGGGCAAACGAGCAAGGCTGGGAACTCACTACGGTCAAGTGGAGCGTACCCAGGGTTGCCGACCCCTTGCTTCATTGCTATTTGTGATGCTGCCGAGTGCTCGCGGGCCTATGTTTCCTGAAACAGTCCTTCTCCTTGGCTTCAGAGCGTGTTTGTCTCCCCAGGTGAATATTCTTCACCACTGCACGGAGATGTTTCACGTGAAACACCGCGAGACTCCCTCGATGTGAGCAGGGCAGCAGTTGTTGTCCGAATTTGTAGCCGATGCCGGGATGGTTTTGGGGCTCGAAGTTTGGCCGCGGCGAAGCCGCTTCACGTGAAACATCTCGAGCGCCCCGACGTTGACCGGAGGAGCTCAGCGACCAGAAGTGCACCTGTTTGCCTCCGGGATGCTCCACGGAACGTGAGCCGCATGAACTAGCGACCTTGGAATCTTGACTGCATGCCTCCACTGCGGAGCGAACGGCACGAAGGGGAATAGGGGAAAGAACTGTGCATGTCCCCTACTAGGCCGCTTGAGACTCCTGGGTGTTGCTTGACATGAGAGGTAAGGGCATTGAGGTTCAGAGCCGGGTGTTATCAAGAGTCAGGCGGTTGCGAAGTTGCAGATCCAAATGATGCTGTCGATCCGGAGCGTTATGTACGGGCTTGTTCGACAATTTGCCACCGCAAACCCATCGGCGTTGGTGAAACTATTCGGCGAACCCGGACATTGGCATCAGATGACGTCGGAGCGGCACGACTGATGCCCTGCAACGATCGCAACTTCCCCGGCGGACTGAGAATGAGTATGCGCGCTGCTGTTTGCTGTATCCGGTTGAACATGGCCTGAGATAGGCGCCCAATCAGTGGTCATCGCTAGGCAGGACCATAATTCTCCACGGCCCTGTCTGCAGAGCACTTCAGGATCTGAGAGAGGATCCGGCGGGAGGGGTGGGGATGTGAGAGAGGATCCGGCGGGAGGGGTGGGGATGTGAGAGAGGATCCGGCGGGTGGGGTGGGGATGTGAGAGAGGATCCGGCGGGTGGGGTGGGGATGTGAGAGAGGATCCGGCGGGTGGGGTGGGGATGTGAGAGAGGGGGTGGCGAAACGCGTCAGGATGTGAGAGAAGGACGTGTTTGCCTACCCCAGGTAAGGGGAACACGCATTGAGGAGTTCGGCGGACGCACAGAGCCTTTGGCGCAATCACACCGATAGAAACAAACTCTAGGGGGTGCAAATTGGCCAAATGCAAAAAGCCGGCGACTCCCACTCCTTCAGGAGGGACAGCCGCCGGCTTTTCACTGACTAACTAAGGGGAACCTAGGACAAGACGTCTGCGAATTCCTTTTCGAAGAACTGCTTTGGCTTGGCGCCGATGACCGTGCTCTTCACTTCTCCCCCGCTGAACAGGTACACAGCCGGGATGGACGTGATGCCGTACTCGGCAGCGATGGCAGGGTTGTCGTCGACGTTGAGTTTCACGACGTCAACCTTCTCGCCGTATTCAACGGAGATCTCGTCGAGGATCGGGCCGAGCTTGCGGCAGGGTCCGCACCACTCTGCCCAGAAGTCCACGATGACTGGCTTCTCGGAAGCCAGGACATCGGTGCTGAAGCTTGCGTCAGTTACGTCTTTAGCGTTGCTCATAACTTTTCCCTTCGTATGGTTGCTGGTCTGGTGAAGCTCAGGAATGCAGGTCTGCGAGGTAGTGCTCCACATCCAGGGCAGCCACACAACCGGAACCCGAGGCCGTGATGGCCTGGCGGTAGGTGGGATCAATGACGTCGCCTGCGGCGAACACACCCTTGATGTTGGTACGGGAAGTCCGGCCCTCTACGGCAATCGTTCCTTCGGGGGTCAGATCAACTTTGCCCTTTACGAGTTCCGTGCGGGGATCGTTGCCGATGGCCACGAAGACGCCGGTGACGTCGAGTTCAGATTCGGTACCGTCAACCAGGTTCTTGAGCTTGAGGCCCGTTACCTTGTCATCGCCGAGAACGTCCTCTACAGCAGTGTTCCAAATGAAGTTGATTTTCTCGTGCGCCTGGGCGCGGTCGCCCATGATCTTGGAAGCTTTGAGGGTGTCGCGACGGTGGACCACTGTGACGGACTTGGCGAACTTGGTAAGGAAGAGGGCTTCTTCCATGGCGGAGTCGCCACCACCGATGACGGCGATGTCCTGATCCTTGAAGAAGAAACCGTCGCAGGTTGCACACCAGCTAACACCGTGGCCCGACAAGCGCTTTTCGTTCTTAAGTCCAAGCTCGCGGTAGGCCGAACCGGTGGACAGGATGATGGCCTTCGCCTGGAAGGTCTCCCCCGTGCCGATGGTGACCGACTTGATGTCGCCGTCGAGGTTCAGTTCGGTGACATCCTCGAAGAGAATCTCTGTGCCGAAGCGGGCTGCCTGTTTCTCGAAGTTTTCCATGAGATCTGGACCCATGATGCCGTCGGGGAACCCCGGGTAGTTTTCGACGTCCGTGGTGTTCATCAACTCGCCACCAGCAGTGACGGAGCCGGCAATGAGCAGAGGCTTCATGTTGGCGCGGGCGGTGTAAACGGCGGCTGTGTAACCGGCGGGGCCTGAACCGACGATGATGACGTCACGCACCTGCGATGCGCTGTTTTCTGCAATGCTCACGTGGCGTGAACCTCTTCCTTAGTCGRTGCTGCGGCTTTCGGGGCAGCCACCTGACTCAACCCCTTCAACGGTCCAAATATTCCGTTGGATTTGGAGGGCCTAAAACCCACCATCATTCAGGGTACCGTCTGGAGGCGTGGCGAATCGAAGCGGGGACGCCGGATGACTGATGGCCACATCAGTCACAAAGACAGGCCCACATGCGAAAACCAGGTAGCAGCAGGTGTCGTTTTGGCGGCTCAAAACGCGCTCAACTGCAACCTAGTTGGGTAAGCGCGGCGAAAACGGAACTACTGGACCTTGACCTCGGCCAAGCGCAGACCAAATCCGAACTGTGTCTTGGGGGCAGCAAGTTTAGGCAGCGTCTTGATGACCACTATGACGTACTGGGTCTGCGTGGGTGCAGCCAGCGGCATTGTCAGTTCCGGGGACGTGAAGCTGTTGGTGCCCACGAGCTTGGCACCGTCCATTGCGGGACGATCGTTGGTGTAGACGCTGATGCTTCCACCCGAGCCGCCCAACTGGTTCAGCACCACTGACTTGACCTCTGTGGGCTCCTTGAGCTTCACCACCAAGGGCATCTCACCAGAGAGTCCACCCCAGTTGGCGGAAGCGAACTCCATGTCGGACCAGTAACTGGCCGGGTTCCCATCAAATGCTTTGGGAAGGTCTTTGTCGAACGATGCAGCGAACGGGAAATCCCCGAGGCGCGTAATGCCATCGATGGCTGGAGGCGTTGCGGGAGCAGCGGTCTCGCTGGGCGTCGGTTGTTCGGATTCGGTGCCCGCTGATGGCGATGACGCCGTTGTTTTGTCTGAGGCCGCCGGAGCGCCGCTTGGCAGGAGGCTTCCCAGGTTGGTGACCGCCAGGACAAGGCCCACGATCAACACGGCAGCAAGCAGACCGCCTACGAGCCAACGCAGGGACCGCGGCTCGCGTTCCGGGGTTTCGTCCTCGTAGACCTCTTCATCTTCGTAATCTTCAGTGGCAGCGGCCGACGCCGGGAAGCTGGTAGGAGCGCGATCGTAACCAGGGTCTGAGCTACCTTCCGTGGCTTGGGACGCGCCACCGGCAGCGAGGCCGTAGTCCTCCTCGGACCAGAGCGAAACCTTTGGTTCGCCAGCAGGCTCGCGAGTCGGCTGCGAAGTGACGGCTTGGGTAGGCGGCTGAACCGGGGCAACGGGTGTAGTAGCAGGCGAAGCTCCGGACGACGGCGACTGTACAGCCTGCGTCCGCGGCTGGGCTTCCGTACTAGCAGCGGCAGCAGAAGTACCGCCAGCACCGGAAGCTCCATCCGCGGCAGCCCCGGCGTCGTGGTTCTTGGATCCGGCGTTCTTCAGAGCGGCAGCGGCAGCAACTCCTGCTGCCCCGGCGCCAGCCGCAGCCGCAGCGAGCTTCCCGGCGAGACCACCCCTGGCCGACGACGGGCTGGATGAAGGCATGGGCGGAACGTTACCGGCAGGTGTGGCCGTCGCTTCGCGGGCAGCATCCGATTCCGATTGGATGGGGTAGCCATTTTCGTCGTACTGGATGTACTCGGCTTCGTGCTCGTCGTCTTCGTAGAGGCCGTCATAGGTTTCGGGCTCGTAGGTGCGGGCCTGGCCGAAGATCTCGCTGCCGAGGGTTTCCGTGAAGAACGGTTCCACGTACGGCGGGTGGGTGGCCACCACGAGATCAAGAAGATCCGGCGCAGTGCTGTGGTTGGTGATCAAGTAGGTGGTGTTGTCGCTGACTCCGAGGTCCAGGATCTGGACATGGCCAGGGCGCTCCCCTGTGGCGACCTCGCGGGCGCTCTGTGCTACCTGCTCGGCATTTCCGGGACCGGCAACGAGGATGCTGACGGGGCGGTTGAGGACCTGGTCCACGCCGTCGAGCACCAGATCTTGGTCATGCGAGGTCAATACGGTGGCCGTGACCTTATAGCGGCCGCCAAGCACTGATCCGACGTCGATCGGGTGGGACACGTGTTCCTCCTAGGCTGTCCGGGAGCTGCGGGTCCTGCACGCGGTCCGCCCGGCGAGCCGGTGGTACCGCTTTTGCAACTACCTGTATTCATTTCTAGCCTAGCCGATTGGCGCCCGCCGCCCATGTTGACGGCACCGGTTCACTTCTTCCGCTTCTGCCTGGTGTGCTGTCCAGCTTCCCCGTTGGCGGGAAAGTAGGGATTGTGGCCAGGATCGCCTTGGTAAGTTCGCCTGCCCGGCAACGGGACCTGCGGGTGGAACCTTCCGCCCTTGGCCGTGCTCGGTACATCCTCATCCGGCAGATAGTTCGTGTGCAGTTCTTCAGAGCCGGAGGTGTCAGAAAAGTCTGAAGTTTTGGCTGGAACCTCGGCGGCGGGCTCCGGTTCGAGTGCCGGGCCGGCTCTGAAGGAGGCAGCATCGAACTCGCCCGAGATGCGAGGAATCAAACCGGTATCATCCGAGACTGTGGCGCGTGCCGCCGTCGTGGGTTCAGCAGCGGCCCCTGCCATGGCCGGTGCGCCGCGGCCAAAGCGGCCCATCAGCGGGCGCATGAGATCGCGCAGCTCGGTGACGTGGAAGACGCGAAGCAGGAGCAGGTAGGCCACCAGCATGACGGGCCCGACGACGACCACGGTCACCAAGGCTGCCGGCCGGCTGCTCCACGCGAAACCATCGGCACGGTAGGCGCCCAGGAGCCACAGCGCCAGCGCACCCGCAATCGCCGAACCAAGGCCCGCGTAACCCATGCGGATGTAGGAGTTGGCGATTCGTGGACCGTCGAGGTGGCCCAGCATGCGGCGCAGGAACACGACGCTGATCACCACGGACAGGATGTTGCCCAAGGTGTAGAGAACCGCGATCGCATAGATGATCTGGCCTACGGGAAGGAACTGGATGAAGAAGGCGCCCACCACATAAACGACGGCGAGCAACAGCTGCACGTAGAGGGGTGTGCGGGCGTCCTCGTTGGCGTAAAACACGCGCGACATCATGAAGTTTGCGCTCATGAACGGCGTGCTCAACGCCAGGATGGTGAGCGTCTGGGCCAGCATGACGCCGTCCTGGGGCTTCCCGCCGGAGAAGAACATGCCCAGCGGGCCAGCCAGCGCGAACAGTGCCAGGGCTCCAAAAACTGTCGCGACAGCCATGGTTCGCAGTCCATGGGAGAGCGCGTCACGCAGTTCGGCCTTGTTGCCATCCTGGGACGCCCGCGTCATGCGGTTAAAGAGGACAGTGGCCAGAGAAAGGGCAATGATCGAGTGCGGCAACAGGTACAGTTGGCTCGCCACTTCAAGGACGGCGTTACCTGGGAGAGTGGAGGCCGCTGTGGTCTGGCCTGAATTGTCCAGCCGGAGCCGCTCAGCGCCGGGAATTGTGGCAATTTTCATTACGTAAAGGAACGCCAACTGCCCGACGGCGGCAGTCAGCAGCGTCCATACGCTCAGCTTGGCTGCCTGGCCCAGTCCAACGCCGCGCCATCCGAAGCGTGGCCGCAGGCCCAGTTTCAGCCTCATGACGGGAATCATCAGGATGGCGGTTTGGGCGATCACGCCGAACGTGGAGAACCCGGCAATCAGGAATGTCTGGGTTGGTCCCCAATTATCGAGTGTGTGGGGATTCGTGTAGTTGGCACCCAGGATCCAAATGAACATGCCCAGGCCTGCGATGGCCACCACGTTGTTCAGGATGGGAGCCCACATGGCCGGGCCAAAGGCGCCATGCGCATTCAGGACCTGTGTAAGAAGTGCGTAAAGGCCGTAGAAGAAGATCTGTGGAAGGCACCAGAACGCGAAAGTGACCGCCAGCGCCTTCTGCTGTTCCGAGTAGCCCTGCGTCGTTAAGTCGATAACGACGGGAGCGGCCAGTGTGACAAGGGCCGTCAGCCCCAGCAGCACCAGAACAGCCAGGGTCAGGAGGCGGCTGATGTAATCAGCGCCGCTGTCCGCACCCTTGCTGGCTTTGATGATCTGCGGGACCAGGACGGCGTTGAACACGCCGCCAGCCACCAACAGGAAGATCAGGTTGGGAAGATTGTTCGCGTTGATGAACGTGTCATTGACCGTTGAACCCAGGCCGAGTGCAGCGCCGAGCATCCACGTTTTGGCGAAGCCAAGGAACCGGGAAACCAACGTTCCGGCCGCCATGATGGCGCTGGAACGTGCTTCTCCGGATTGAACGGACTGGGTAGTTTTGGCTTCAGACATCGCCTTTATCGTCCCATGCACCCGGGTCAGAGGTGTTCGGGAAGCACTTCCCGTGCCAAATCGGCGATGCGCCGTTCATTCGGGAAGGACAATTTGCGTGCCAATTCCTGGATCGGAACCCACGCGGCGTCCACGGCCTCCTGGTCCGGGTCATTCTCGATGGTGAGCTCGCCGCCGGTGGCCTGGAGCAGGAAATGATGCACGGTCTTGTGGACCCGATGGCCGCTCACGGTGAACCAGTAGTCAATGCTGCCCAGGGGCGCCAGGATGTTGCCCTCGATGCCGGTTTCCTCGGCGATCTCGCGGACGGCAGCTTCCTCGTTGTTCTCCCGGCCTTCCGGATGGCCCTTGGGCAGGCACCATTCAAGCCGGCCACCCCTATTAAGGCGGGCGATAATCGCGACCCGGAGTTCGCCGTCGGACGTGTCTACAACGACACCACCCGCCGACACTTCCTCCACAGTGGGAAGCGAGGCCTGGACCGGGTGCTGCGGGGCAGGCGCGACGTGGGCGCCGATTGCCGACGGCAACGGTGCGTTCGTCCTCCTGCCAGGAGCGCTCGGGATCGGATTGGCCATGAAGTCCACTCTAACGACTCTTGCCCTCGAGTGATGACCGGGACATGGCCGCAAGATGGACTGCAGGAGACACGCGCTATGGGCCCGCTGGTTTTCGGATGCAACTCTGGCCCAATGCTGCGGAAAAATCTGCCAAGCTTAAGGAACTATGGCGCACGTATTGGACAGCTCTTCAGTTAACTTCACCATCGATCCGGTGGTGCTCGATCTCGGGCAGCGCTTTGTCGATGCCGGCTTCGAGCTGTCGTTGGTTGGTGGACCTGTGCGCGACCTTTTCCTGGGGAGGACCTCCCCGGACCTTGACTTCACCACAGACGCGACGCCCGATCAGACGATCTCCGTCATCAAGAAGTGGGCGGACAACTTCTGGGAAATAGGACGGGCCTTCGGCACGATCGGGATGAAGAAGAACGGCTTCCAGATCGAAGTCACCACCTACCGCGCCGAGGCGTACGATCCGGATTCGCGCAAGCCCGTAGTCGCCTTTGGCAACTCCCTGACAGAGGACCTGCTCCGCCGCGACTTCACCATCAACGCCATGGCCTTGCGCCTGCCGAGCCTGGAGCTGGTGGACCCTTTCGGTGGCGTCCGGGACCTCCACGCCTCCGAACTCGCCACTCCCGGTGCGCCCGAGGCCTCCTTCTCTGACGACCCGCTGCGCATGATGCGTGCCGCGCGTTTCGCCTCCCAGTTGGGCGTGTCGGTTCACGACGACGTCCGGCTCGCCATGTCCCAGATGGCTGACCGCATCAAGATCATCTCCGCCGAGCGCGTCCGCGATGAACTGGTCAAGCTGATTAATGGCGCGCACCCGCGCGTGGGCATCGATCTCCTGGTGGACGCCGGGCTGGCTGAGTTTGTCCTCCCTGAGGTATCCGCGCTCCGCTTGGAAGCCGATGAACACCACCGCCATAAGGACGTGTATCAGCACTCCCTGCAGGTCCTCGAACAAGCTGCTTCACTGGAAACCGGCGCCGACGGTCCCGTACCTGGTCCGGACTTTGTGCTTCGGTTCGCCGCGCTAATGCACGACGTCGGCAAGCCAGCTACGCGCCGGTTCGAACCGGGCGGTGCGGTGAGCTTCAGGCATCACGACGTTGTGGGTGCGAAACTGACGGCAAAGCGAATGAAGGCGTTGCGTTTCGACAACGAGTCAATCAAAGCCGTGTCCCGCCTGGTCGAATTGCACATGCGGTTCTATGGCTATGGAGACGCTGGCTGGACAGATTCTGCCGTCCGCCGCTACGTGACCGATGCCGGTCCGCTGCTGGAACGCTTGCATCGGCTCACCCGATCCGATGTCACCACGCGTAACCAGCGCAAGGCCGACCGCTTATCCTTCGCCTACGATGACCTTGAGCATCGAATCTCTGCGCTCTTGGAGCAGGAATCGTTGGCGGCTGTCCGGCCTGACCTCGATGGAGCGCAGATCATGGCGCTTCTGGGGCTAAAGCCGGGTCCTGTCGTCGGCAGGGCCTACAAGTTCCTCCTGGAAGAACGGATGGAACACGGTCCGCTGTCCCCGGAGGAAGCTGAGAAGAAGCTCTTGGCGTGGTGGGAAGCGCAACCCGAGTCCGCCGTCGTCGAACCTTCAACCGAAACTGCCGCAGAAACCAAGGAGTCCTCATGAACGCCGCGATCTCCCCGCGTCCGCAACTTTGGATCCTTCGCCACGGCGAGACGGAATGGTCCAAGAGCGGCCAGTACACAGGTTTGACCGACCTTCCCTTGACCGTCGAGGGTGAGCAGCAGGCTGTTGAAGCACGCAAAGTCCTTGAGGGCATCGATTTTGACCTCGTTCTGACCTCACCGCTGCGTCGCGCCCGCCGCACGGCTGAACTGGCAGGTTTTCCCGATGCTGTCCACGAGCCGCTGGCGGTGGAATGGAACTACGGAGACTACGAGGGCGTCAGCTCCGACCTCATCCGCAAGGACAATCCGGACTACCTCATCTGGACGGACGGCGTTCCCAACGGCGAAACGCTGGACGAAGTGGCCGCCCGCGCTGACAAGATCATTGGACGTGTCCTGGAATCGGGCATGGACAATGTCCTGGTAGTGGCACACGGGCATTTCTCCCGTATTCTCACAGCGCGTTGGCTGGAAATGGACGCCAGGGAAGGCCGCCACTTCATTCTTGGAACTGCCAAGGTTTGCACGCTTGGATGGGATAAGCGGACGCCGGCGATTGTCCGTTGGGGCCTCTGAAACGCGAATTTAGAAAAACTTTGGCTAAATAGCGAATTGCGCTGGCCAAGACTCCTATTCATGGGGTAGCTTATATCTTGTTCCCAGAGCGACCCGCCGGGAACAAGGCGCGCATTACTCCGGTTAATCAGTCGGAACGTAATGCCACAGCGGAAAAGGAGGTTGGGAAAAATGATTACTTTGACTAGCGGATGGAATGTGACCGTCACTGCTACCCCGGCCTCTTGCGCTGATCGACGCCCTTTTTCGAAGCATTTTTCGAAGCGCTGACCACTCCCTGAACTACCGGACCGGCTCCAACGCCGGCGGTCTTCATGGCCACCCGTCAAGGGTGGCATTCTGAGCAGTCAGTTGTAGGCGCAGACCCACGCAACAAGCCGCGGGTTCGCAGTTTCCCCAAAGTTCGGAACCAGCTTCTTGTTGGGGACGACTGCAGGAAGCACACGCAATTGTGCACGATCACTCGCTGCTCCCGTATAGGTCTGCCCACTCCCCTTATTAGCGTCGGACTATTTGCGCGCGCTTTTATGCCTAGATTTCTCCTGAACTCAATTGGCTTTATTTGTTGTGCCCAATTCCGGCAATTTCCTGCAATGAAAGGAGGTGAACCATATGCCAAAGCGCCCCAAGGACCTGCGCTTCTACAAGAGCAGCGATGCTCCCAAGGAACGCACGCTGTTCAACGACCAGCTGCTCAAGCAAGGTCGTGAAGACGTCTTCGTCGTCCTGCACCAGATGGGACTCATCCGTTGATGTCCTTCAGCCCTTTCGAAGGAGTTTCCGGTGCCGCAGATGCATGCTGAACCCCAGGAAGCCCACGCGGCTACGCGTGGGCTTCCCCCTTTTAGCGGTCTGCTCTGGTGGCGATAGTTAAGCTGCCTGACTGTAAGCTCGATTTATGCAGGAGACGAAGCCGCACCGGCAGCGAAAACGTGCCCGCTTTGTGGTTCCAAGCCGCAGCGACTCCCTGCTTCGTAACTTCACGGAGGTTGTAGGTGGGCCCTTGGGCCGCCACTCGGCCCCAGGACAGATCTCCCCCGCCCCGTTCACGGTAGAACGCGTCCTCGTTATCCTCACCGTGATCGCTGCTTTGCTGGCGGTGCTGGCGAAGGACTATTGCCGGGTCAACGGCTGGGAGACACCAACACAGTTTTACGCCACGTGCTACTCTGACTTCCCCGAGCTCTTCCGCAACCGCGGCCTGGGCGATGGCGTGTTCCCCTTCTTCACGCAAGGCAGCTTGTTTGAGTACCCGGTCCTCATGGGGATCGTCGCAGGACTGACCGCACTGCTGGTGCCTGGCCAAGGGGTGAGTAGCGAACGCATTCTGGGTTACTTCGACGTCAACGCAACGCTGATCGTTGCCGTATGGATAATTACCGTCCTCCTGACCGCCCGAATGAACAAGCGCCGCCCCTGGGATGCCGCCATGGTGGCTTTGGCCCCGGGAATCGTCCTTGCGGGTTTCATCAACTGGGACATGTGGGCGGTGGCTCTGCTCGCGCTGGCCATGTACTTCTTCTCCCGCGACAAGCTGGTCCTGGCGGGAATCTGCATCGGGCTGGGAACGGCCACCAAGCTGTACCCCGTCCTCATTCTGGGTGCCATTTTGGTGTTGGCCCTGCGCAGTGGCCGTTTGAGGGCCTTCTTCATGACTGGCGCCGCGGCCGCTGCGTCGTGGCTGGCCGTCAACCTTCCCATCGCGGCAATGAACCCTTCGGGCTGGCGCTACTTCTTTGAGTTCACCCAGGAACGGCCCGCCGGATATAGCTCGCCCTGGTTCGCGTTCAACCTCGTTGCCGATCGGCTTCAATGGAGCCAACTCAACGCCGCCACGATCAACTCGCTCGCACTGAACCTGTTCGTCATTGCGTGCGCGTTGATCGGTGCCCTGGCTTTGGCGGCGCCCAGGCGCCCGCGCCTCGCCCAGTTGGCCTTCCTGATTGTGGCCGCGTTCATCCTCACCAACAAGGTGTACTCGCCCCAGTTCGTCATCTGGCTTATTCCCCTACTTGCACTCGCGAGACCGCGCTGGCGGGACTTCCTGGTCTGGCAGGCCGCCGAAGGTCTGCACTGGGCCGCCATCTGGATGTACCTGGGCCAAGCGACCAGCGGTGGGTCCGTGCAGCACAACATAGACATGTCCTACTACGTCCTGGCCGTGGCCCTGCACATGGTTGCAACGGCGTACCTGATGGCAAGGGTGGTGATGGATATCTGGGATCCATCGCAGGATCCCCTACGTGCTTTGGGCGAAGACGATCCGCATGGCGGGCCTTTCGAGGGCACCAAGGATTGGCTCAGGGTTAACGTTCTCCACCCGTCCACGTCGGTTCTCCCCTGGCGTTCAAGGGTTGAGCCGGCCGAGCCTGAAGCACCCCGGCAGTTGGAGGTGGGTAGCGATGGCTGATGTCGCCGTCGTCGGTTCTGGTCCGAACGGTCTGGCTGCGGCAGTGACCATGGCCCGGGCAGGGCTGGAGGTACATCTGTACGAGGCCGCCGATGCCATCGGAGGCGGAACCCGGACAAGCGAGTTGATCGAGCCGGGTCATCTGTACGATGTATGCTCCGCGGTGCATCCAATGGCAGTGGCGTCTCCTTTCTTCAAGGAGTTCGACCTTTCGCAGCGCATTGAGTTGCGCGTGCCCGAAGTCCAGCACGGGACTCCTCTCGACGTGGGCGGAGCCGCCCTCGCTTACCAGTCTTTGGAACGGACAGCGATGGAACTGGGGGTGGACGGCCCAGCGTACCGTCGGCTGATTGCGCCGCTTCTTGCGCGCGTCAATGGGGTGGTGGACTTTACGTCGAACCAGTTGCTCCGTGTGCCCAAGGACCCGCTTGCGGCTGTGTTGTTTGGCCTCGCAACCCTGGACCAAGGAACACCGTTCTGGGGACGGCGCTTCCGTGAAGAGGCTGCTCCGGCCTTACTGACCGGCGTGATGTCCCACGCTTTGGGCTCGCAGCCCGCGCTCAGTTCGACCGGTGCCGGACTCATGCTTGCCGTCCTGGCCCACGCCGGCGGATGGGTAGTGCCTGTGGGCGGTTCCGCAGCAATTGCAGGTGCGATGGCCGAGGACCTCATTGCCCACGGCGGAACCATCCACACCGGTGAGCGCGTGGATTCTTTCGATCAGGTCAGGCCGGCAAAGGCGATCCTGCTGGATGTTGCACCCCCGACGCTCGCACGTCTGGGTGGCGCTGAGATACCCGACAACTATCGTCGGGCTCTGGATGCATTCCGCTTCGGGAATGCAGCCTGCAAAGTGGACTACATCCTGTCCGAGCCCGTTCCCTGGCTTGCATCTGGGCTGAAGCGGGCGGGGACCGTTCATGTGGGCGGTTCGCGAATGGCCATGGCCGAATCCGAGAATTTGGTGGCCATGGGCAAACACCCAACGGAGCCCTATGTGCTCGTTTCCCAACCATCTCTGGTGGACTCGTCGCGGGCACCGGCGGGACGACACATTCTGTGGACGTATTGCCACGTGCCGGCTGACTCCGATGTGGACATGGCTGAGGCTGTCACCGCCCGGATTGAGCGATACGCCCCGGGTTTCCGGGACGTGGTGGTTGCTTCAAAGACCACGACGGCGGCTGAACTGGCCGCCTACAACGAAAACTACGTGGGCGGTGACTTCAGCGCAGGTCTCTTGGATTTGCGGGGCCTGGTGCAGCGGCCAGTAGTGTCCAACGTGCCTTGGCGTACACCGATGCTGGGCGTCTACTTATGTTCTTCATCCACCCCACCCGGACCTGGTGTTACAGGGATGCCCGGGTACCATGCGGCGAAACATGCCCTCAAGGACATATTCCAGCTGCCGGTACCCGGGCTCGGCCTGACTGTCGGTTAGGACTCAGGTCCTGCTTTAGTTCGCGGCCGTGAAGCGTGCGCGGCGGTGAGCCGGGCTTTCGATTTCATCCAGCATTGCAACGGCGTAGTCCTGCGAGGAGATGCTGGTTCCGGCGGGGGAATCCTTGGCCACGTTGTATTCGCCGGTACGCTCGCCGGGCTGGATAACCGGAGCGGGGGCAAGGACGGTCCAGTCGACGTCCTCGGGAGTCTGCTTGACGGCTTCCAGTGCCTTCGCGGCGGTGGTGGCCTCCGCTTTGTATGCCTCGGGGAAGTCCGGGGAGTCGAGGAGCCGGACGCCGTCTACCTCAAGGGTGCCTGCACCGCCAACGATCATGAGGCGGGTTCCTTCGGCGTTGCTGTAAGCAGTGGCCATGGCATCGAGCCACTCTCCGTGATCCCCGCCGGTGCGGCTGGGACCCGTAGCCAGCACAACGACGTCGTGGTCCTTTGCAATGGAGGCAAAGACCTCAGCGTCGCCCAAATCGGCAACCTGGGCAGTTGCGCCGGCGATCTCGGCGCCCTTGCGGGAGATAGCCGTCACTTCATGGCCGCGGGTGATGGATTCATTGACGATTTCACTGCCGACCATGCCTGTTGCGCCGTAGACTGCGATTTTCATGACTCTCCTTTGGGTTGCTATCCTTGCGATAACACAAAGGTATCTATTGGATACTGATAGCTTCAAAGGAACTGAGTTACCTGATGGATACTAATGCCCTGCCAGGCAACATCCTGGATCCCAATTGCCCATCCCGCGTGATCTTCCAAAGAATCGGCGACAAGTGGGCGTCTTTGGTGATCCAAGTCCTCGGTGATGGGCCCGTGCGGTTCTCGGAGATGCGCAAGATGGTCAACGTTGTCACGCCGAAGGTCCTGACGCAGACGCTTCGTGCCCTGGAACGCGATGGGCTCATTACGCGGACCGTCCACGCTCAGGTGCCGCCGCGAGTGGATTACGAACTTACTCCAATGGGCGAATCCCTCCTGCAACCCCTCACACTTTTGCGTCAGTGGGCCGAGAGCCACGTGCCTACGATTCTCGAAGCCCGCGACGCCTACGATGACGCGCAGGATGAAGCTCTCCTCGGCTCCCCCAAGTAAGTCGCAGCTGAGCGCGTTCTGAGCACGCAAAACGCGCTCAACTGCGACCTAATTGGGCAGGGCGGACGGGAGTACGGCGCGGCTGATTCGTCCATCCCGCATGGTTGCGACGGAGTCAGTCAGAGGGAGAAACTCGGTGTCGTGCGTGACCATCACAGTAGCCGTGGAGAATTCGTCCGTTATCCGGCGCAATAACCTGACGATCGATTCGCTGCGTTCGTGGTCCAGTGCTGCGGTAGGTTCGTCCACCAGCAATACGGTGGGGCTGCCCATGAGGGCCCTCGCGATGTTCACCCTCTGACGCTGCCCCCCGGATAGCTGGTGTGGCCTCTTGTTTGCCGATGCGCCCAAACCCACAATCTCCAATAGTTCATGTGCTTTGCCAAGGGCCTCACGGACAGCTTTGCCGCGAAGATGGTCCCGGATCAGCAACTGTTCGACGGCGGTCAGCGACGGAAGAAGATTTGGCTGCTGGAAGATGATGCCGACTTTGTCGCGCCGCAGGGCCGTGCGTTCGGCCTCCTTTAGCGCCGAAACGTCCTGCCCGTTGATGAGGACGAGTCCGGAGGTGGGCTTCACGAGCGTGGCCGCAACAGCCAGGAGTGAGGACTTGCCGGAACCGGACGGACCCACCAAAGAGAGGAACTCCCCGCGTCCAACTGCAAGGTCTACGGCGTCCAAAGCCTTGAGGGTTGAGTCGCCGTCGGGGTATTCCAGAGTGATGTTGATGAGATTCAGTGCATGGGTCACGATGTATGCCTTTCTGGGAATGTTCAGAAACTAGTTGCCACCGAGGGCAAACAGCGGGTCTACTTTGGTGACATTGCGGACAGCGAGGACAGCGCCGCCGAGGCCAAGGATGACGACGCCGACAACAGGCACCAACGTGGTCAAAGGAGTGACGAGGAAGGGCGCCGCGCTGGCCGCGAGAAGTCCGCCCGCCAAGCCCAGCAAACCGCCACATACTGCGCTTGCCAGCAGCACGATCGCCGCCTGAGCCAAGGCATCTCGCAGGACATACCCGGAAGAGCCGCCGAGTGCTTTGAGGACCGCGATGTCACGTGTCCGCTGCACCGTCCACACAGTAAGGAAGGCCACGATCACCAAGGCAGAGATTCCATAAAGAAATGCCTGCATGAGCATGAGCGAGCCGTTCTCACTCTTGTAGGAGGCGAGAGCCTGGAAAGAGCCGACGGGATCCATGCTCACCGTGCCAGCCGCAGCGTTGGCGGCATCAACGCTGACGGAGGCACCGGCGTCGTAATTTATGGCCAGGACCGTGGCGGTGCCCTGGGGAGCGTGGGCGATGTTTCGCCAGGTGTCCAGCGTGGTCCACACGACGCCGGTGTGCGAGTACCACTGGTCCTGCACAACTTCTGAAACAGTCAGCTCCGTACCACCGACCCGGACGCGGCTGCCAGCCTCAAGCGTCAGTTCCTTCGCAAGGGTTTCGCCGACGACGACCGTCCCGTCCTGAACAGGGGCAGGAGCCGTCGAACCGCCAAAAACTGCCACATTTGCCGTGCCTTTAGGAGCGCCATCCCCGGCCAAGGATTGGAAGCGGGTTTGGCTAATGCCCACCGCCTGTGCCGATGAAACGCCGGGTTGTTCCCGCCAGGCTTCGAGCTGGGCATTGGAAACTTCAGACTCGGTGTAGGAGGCCTTCGGCTCCCCGCCCGCCGGTGTGCCGAAGACGATCTGCTGTGCGGGCAGTGACTTAATGGCGGACGTCGACTGGTTTCCGAGTCCGGCAGTAAGCCCCGAAAGCATGACCAGCAGCAGGGTAATAAGGGCCACAACACTCCCCATGAGCGCGAAGCGGCCCTTGGCGAAGCGGATGTCGCGGATGGCGAGAAACATCAGAATCCTTTGCTTGGATGCGGGCTTGGTCCCGTCTGAATCCACTCTTCCGGCCAATGGATCCGGGCACATCGGGAGCCCGATGGATTCGCGCACATCAAGGGGTTGAACCGGCCATCATCCGATTGGTTGATTCCTGCTTCACGACGCGGAATTTTCAGGGAGCGGCGCAAGGCCGGGGATAGGCTGGGACGCATGCAGGAGACTCCTATGGGCACCGCCACAATCCTCCGTGTGCTGCGGATAAGTCTCCATGTGGGCTTCGCGGCGCTGCTGTTGGTGGCAGTGGTGCGGCTCCTGGCAGGCACTGCGGGCAGTCCGTCGCCGGTGGCGGTCATTGCTGGACTGGGACTGTCAGCCGCCTTGGCCCTGGTGTATCTCGTGGGAACCATCCTTGAGAAACGCCACGCTGGCAATGGCTCCCGATTCGATCCCACACCATACTCCGGCTGGTGGCTTGCTGCCGTGATGGTCTTGTGGCTGTTGCTGCTCCTGGTCAGCAGCGATTTCGCATGGGTTGCCTTCCCACTCTTCTTCCTCCAATTGCACGTACTCCCCCGGCGCCTGGCCCTGCCGGCAATCGTCGTGAGCACCGCTTTGCTGATTGGTGCCCTGTGGTTCCACAGCAGGGGCGCGGCCGACGGCGGTCTGCAGCTTGCGATGGTCCTGGGACCCATGTTTGGAGCTGGCTTTGCCGTGGTCACCGGGTTGGCATACCGTGCCTTGTTTCTGGAAGCCGAGAACCAACGCGTTGTTGCTGACGATCTCCGACGAACACGGGCAGAATTGGCCAAAACCCAGCACGATGCCGGGGTCCTCGCGGAGCGCGAACGGCTGGCCCGGGAAATACATGACACTTTGGCGCAGGGATTCTCCAGCATCGTTCTGATGGGGAGGTCTGCGGGGAAAGCCTTGGACGAGGGGGATGTGAAGGCCGCGAACGAACGGTTGAGGATAGTTCAGGACACCGCTTCGGCCAACCTTGCCGAGGCCCGGAGTTTTGTCCGTGATCTCCGGCCACCTGCTTTGGAGGAGTCCAATCTGGTGGACACGTTGCGCAGGCTTTGCGAGAAAACCGAGACCGAAGCAGCCGCCCGGGGAACCGCACTGCGCTGCCGCTTCGAACTTGTGGGCACCCCCTTGGACTTGCCCAATACGTACCAGACCACCCTGCTTCGGGCCGCCCAGGCCTCCCTGGCAAACGTGTGGGCCCACGCCCGTGCGAGTGCCGTCGTCGTGACCTTGTCCTTCCTCGGCTCTGAGGTAACACTGGATGTTTTTGACGACGGCGTGGGTTTTGAACCGTCGAAGGCGGCTGGCAATGCCCGCGGGGACGGCACCGGCGTCGGACTTCAGGGCCTTCGCGAACGGTTGGCGGCGCTGGAAGGCAGCTTGGATATAGAGTCGGCGCCTGGCGAGGGAACGGTGGTTGCCCTTCGGGTGCCGCTGCCTGCCGGGAATGGTGCGGCATGAGTGAGATCCGCATCCTCCTGGTGGACGACCATCCTGTTGTGCGGGCCGGCCTCCGGGCAATGCTCGCCGATTTTCCTGGTATCAGCGTTGTGGCCGAGGCGGCGGACGGTGATGCGGCGCTGGCAGAACTGGGTAGGTTGAACACTCTGGGTGAGCCCGTGGACCTGGTGCTGATGGACCTGCAAATGGGTAACGGTATGGACGGCGTGACGGCAACAGGCAGGATCAAAGCCGGCGAGGCCGGGACTCCCCCGCCGCCTGTCCTTATCCTCACCACTTACGACACGGACGCTGACATCCTCGCCGCTGTCGAGGCCGGTGCCAGCGGCTACATGTTGAAGGACGCCCCGCCTCAGCAGATCCAGCAAGCTGTGGTGTCCGCTGCCGCTGGTCAGACCGCGCTGGCACCGGAGGTGGCCGCCCGGCTCATGGGCAGGATCCGGAATCCGTCCCCTGCATTGAGCCCCAGGGAAGTCCAGTTGCTGGAACTCCTGGCCACCGGAATGGGCAACCGCGCCATGGCGAAGCAGTTGTTCATTTCCGAGGCAACAGTGAAGACGCACTTGGTGCACATCTACTCCAAGCTCGGCGTGGACAACCGAACGGCGGCGATTGCCGTGGCGGCGCAACGCAGGATCATTCGCCAGCGTTAAAAGTCATTTTCGGTGGACCCGGGGGTGGGACGGGTCCGGGGTGTGGGCGCGACAAGAAAGTGTCAGTGGAACGGGGCATAATGTCGCAAATGGGGAAAATGAAAACACGGAATCTTGTTCTTGGCTTGGTGGCGCTGGTGATGGCCGGTTCGCTGACCGCCTGCGATGACGGCCGCGCGGGTGCCGAGGGTGCAGCGAAGCAGTTGGCCTCCTCGCTTGCCGCGCTCGACGTCGGTTCGCTCACCGTGGAGGGCAAGGACAGCTCCGCGGCCAACGATCAACTCAAAGCGGTGTTTGAGGGACTCGGCGCCAAGCCATCGGTTCAGTCAGGTGACGTGAAGCTCGACGGCGAGACAGCCACCTTCCCTTTGAACTACAGCTGGAACATCGGCTCGGCCAAATGGGAGTACAGCTCCGAAGCTACGTTGAAAAAGTCCGGCGACAAGTGGGCTGTTCAATGGAATCCCCAGCTCCTCGCGCCCGAACTTTCGGATGACGAGACCCTCTCCGTTAAGACTGTTCCTGCCCAGCGGGGACAGATCCTCGGCGCCGCGGATGCTCCCATTGTGGAAGACCGCCCTGTTTTCCGCGTTGGCATCGATAAGACCAAGCTTCCCGCGGAACAGGCCGATGCCTCCGCGCGGGCTATGGCTGCCTTGCTCGGCCTGGATGTTGAAGAGTACGCCAAGCAGGTGGCAGCTTCGGGTCCGCAAGCTTTCGTGGAAGGCATCGTCCTCCGTGCCTACACCCCCGAAATTACGGAAGCAAAGATCACTGCCATTCCGGGTGGCGCGAGCATCCTGGATTCCATGGCGTTGGCACCAACACGCACTTTCGCCCGGGCGCTCCTGGGAAGTGTCGGCCAGGCCAGTGCGGAGCAGATCGAAAAGTCCAATGGTGCCCTGAGGGCCGGGGACGCGACAGGAACCGGCGGCCTTCAACAGAAATACGATTCTCTGCTCCGCGGAAAGGACGGCGTGGAGGTAGTCGCCAAGCAGGAAGCGAAGTCGGAAGGCGAGACCCCGGCAACAAAAGTGTTCTTCTCGTCCCTTCCTGTGCCTGGAACAACCCTCAAGACCACGCTTGACCTGAAGCTGCAGCAACTGGCTGAAGAAACGCTTGCCGGAGTAGGGCCAGCGTCCGCCATTGTGGCGCTGAAGCCTTCTACTGGAGCTGTTCTGGCGGCCGCATCCGGTCCGGGCAGCAACGGCTACAACACGGCGATGCTTGGCCAATATGCGCCGGGCTCCACGTTCAAGATCGTCGATTCCCTGGCGCTCTTCCGCGACGGCGCCACGCCTGATTCCAAGGTGGAATGTACCCCCACCCTGACGGTTGACGGCAGGACCTTCAAGAACTCCGAGGGCTACCCGGAAAGCTCCTTGGGCTCTGTTACGCTGCGGGACGCTTTTGCGCACTCCTGCAATACCGCTTTCATCAATGCCCGTGACACCGTCAGCCAGGACCAGCTCGAGTCTGCCGCGATGGCATTGGGCGTGGCCGTGGAAGCTCCCAAGCTGGGAGCCGACGCCTTCCTCGGTTCCGTCCCCGGAGCGGCAGAGGGAACCGAGCACGCGGCATCCATGATCGGTCAGGGGAAGGTGCTCTTCTCCCCGCTGTCTGCGGCGATCATGGCAGCCTCTGTTGGCAACGGCGCTCCGGTGTCGCCTCAACTCGTGCTGAACCCTGAGGCCCAGAACTCCAGCGCCACAGCCACGCCCACTGAAAGTGGCAGCGCGCCGCCGTCGTCCGCTTCCGCCAGCACGGCGCCCGCATCACCGCCCTCAACCAAGCCGATCACCAAGGAAGAAGCCGCTGCACTGTCGGACATGATGCGGGCAGTGGTGACCTCCGGGCACGCAGGATTCCTCGCCCAGGTACCGGGAGCGCCCGTTGGCGCAAAAACGGGAACTGCCGAGTTCGGCAATGACGACCCGCCCAAAACGCACGCCTGGATCGTTGCCGTCCATGGAGACTTGGCAGTTGCAGTATTCGTGGAAGACGGCGGGCTGGGTGCGACCACCAGCGGGCCGTTGTTGAAGTCGTTCCTCACCGCCGCCGGCTAAATCGGGAGAAGCTATGCAAAGCAGCACACAGTGCGTTGTGGTTGGTGGAGGACCGGCCGGGATTGTGCTGGGCTTGCTGCTTGCCAGGGCCGGAGTCGAAGTCACTGTGCTGGAGAAGCACGCCGACTTCCTGAGGGACTTCCGTGGCGATACCGTGCATGCTTCCACCATTCGCCTCCTGGACGAGTTGGGGCTGGGCGAAGGTTTCCGGCAGCTGCCGCAGAGCAAGCTCGGCAATTTCCAACTGCCAGCCGGGACCGGGGATTCAGTGATCCTCGCTGATTTCGGGCTCCTCAAGGAGCCGTACAACTACGTGGCCATGGTGCCCCAGTGGGACTTGCTGAACTTTCTGGTGGAGGCAGCCAAGCAGGAACCCACCTTCACACTTCGGATGAACACTGAGGCGACAGAGCTGCTCCGTGATGGGTCCGGCGCCGTGACGGGCGTGGCCTACAGAACCCGGGATCCCCTGACGGGCGAAACCGTGAGGACGGGCGAAGTGAACGCTTCATTGACGGTGGCATGTGACGGCCGTAGTTCCGTACTTCGTTCACGGGCAGGTTTGATCCCACGCGAATTTCCGGTGCCGTTCGATACCTGGTGGTTCCGGCTTCCGAGGAATGCGGACGAGAGGAAAGCCGTGGCGTCGATTGCGCCCAGCTTCGGGACCTCGGACGTGTTGCTGAGTTTGACCCGCAAGGACTTTTATCAGATCGCCTACCTTGCGGCGAAAGGACTGGATCCGCAGTTGCGGGCCGAAGGCGTAGAGGCGTTTCGCGCACGCATCGCCAGATTGCGGCCAGATCTTGCCGACCGCGTGGACCACATTGGCTCCATGGATGATCTCCACCTGTTGGACGTGAAGCTCAACCGCTTGTCCGAGTGGCACAAGCCAGGCCTCTTGCTGATTGGCGATGCTGCGCACGCGATGTCCCCCGCCGGCGGCGTGGGGATCAACCTGGCGGTGCAGGACGCCGTCGCAGCGGCCCGGATCATTGCTTCCCCGCTCCTGAGCAAAACGCTCGACGACGATCACCTCGCCGCCGTCCAGAAGCGGCGGTGGGCCCCAACCGTGATTGTGCAGACGTTTCAGCGAGTGCTGCATCGCGTGATCTTCGCACAGGTCATGGCGGGCAAGCAGCCAAAGCCGCCCAAGCTGTTGCTCTTTGTGCTCCGTAATTTTCCCAGCTTCCGGAAGTTGCCTGCACGGATGATTGCCTTCGGCCCACGACCCGAGCGTGCACCCCAGTTTGCCCGGCGAAAGCCTGACGCTTAGCCCGCTCGGGCACCCAGGCCAAGTTCCGCCGTCGAGCCCTAATACCTGGCCGTGGGAAGATTGGGCGGTGGCCCATATTGACGTTTCCGGCATCGACTACTTCCTCTCCGACGGCACCCAGCTGCTCAACGGCGTGACCTTCAAGGTGCCTGACGGCACCAAGACCGCGCTGATTGGACCTAACGGAACCGGCAAGACGACGCTGTTCAAGATCATTTCCGGCGACCTCACACCCGACGAAGGCGTCGTGGGCAAATCCGGGAACATGGGCATCATGCGGCAGTTCGTGGGGCAAGTCCGGGATGAATCAACGGTCCGGGATCTGCTGGTTTCGACGGCCCAAGCCGGTCTCGCGGCAGCTGCCAAGGCTGTAGAAGACGCAGAGCTCGCCATGATGGAGCACGACGACGAGCCCACCCAGATGAAGTACGCCCAGGCGATCGTGGATTGGGGAGACGCCGGCGGTTACGACGTCGAGACGGTCTGGGACGAAGTGTGCATGGCGGCTTTGGGAATTTCCTTCGACAAAGCACAGTTCCGACGTGCGTCCACGCTGTCCGGTGGCGAACAGAAGCGCCTCGTGTTGGAAGCCCTCTTCGCTGGTCCGGACGAACTCCTGCTCCTGGACGAACCGGACAACTACCTTGACGTCCCCGGTAAGCGCTGGCTCGAATCCAAGCTCAACGAATCCAAGAAGACCGTGCTGTTCATCAGCCACGACCGCGAGCTGCTCAACAACGCCGCCGGCCGAATCGTGACGCTGGAACCCGGCATCAACGGTGCCGGAGCCTGGATCCACGGCGGCGGTTTCGGCTCCTATGTAGAGGCACGCGCCGACAGGAACGCCCGATTCGAGGAACTCCGCAAGCGTTGGGACGAGGAGCACGTGAAGCTCAAGGAACTCGTCAACATGTACAAGAACAAGGCCGCGTTCCGGTCTGACATGGCAAACAGGTACCAGGCGGCACAGACCCGTCTTGCCAAGTTCCTGGAGGCTGGACCACCCGAGGCCCTGCCAATTGAGCAGAACGTGAAGATGCGCCTCAAGGGTGGGCGAACAGCAAAACGCGCCGTCGTGGCGGAGAAGCTTGAACTGACTGGACTCATGAAGCCGTTCTCCACGGAAATCTGGTTCGGAGACCGTGTGGGCGTACTCGGTTCCAACGGTTCTGGAAAGAGCCACTTCCTGCGCTTGCTCGCCACCGGTGGCACCGACCCCGAGCGGGAGCACTTGCCGGTGTCGGACGTTGTCATTGCTGAAGTGCCGCATGAAGGAACTGTGAAATTGGGCGCCCGGATCCGGCCCGGATTCTTCGCACAGACGCACGTCCGTCCTGATCTGCTGGGCCGGACCTTGTTGGAGATCCTGCACCGCGGCGATGAACACCGATCCGGCCTGCCCCGCGAAGCTGCGGCAGGTGCTCTGGACTCCTACGGATTGGCCGGCCAATCGGAGCAAAAGTACGAGTCCCTGTCCGGTGGCCAGCAGGCGCGGTTCCAGATCCTCCTGCTGCAGCTGTCGGGAGCCACGCTTTTGCTCCTTGACGAGCCTACCGACAACCTGGACCTGCACTCCGGCGAAGCCCTGGAGCGTGCCATCGATGCTTTCGAGGGAACGGTCCTGGCCGTCACCCATGACCGGTGGTTCGCCAAGTCCTTTGACCGCTTCCTGATCTTCGGCTCAGATGGCAAGGTCTACGAGTCCGAGGAACCCGTCTGGGATGAGAAGCGCGTGGAGCGCGCCCGCTAGTCCCCACGTTCTCTCACATCGTTGCCCTTTTGGCCGGATGCTCTCTCACTTTCCTGACGCAAGGGAGAGAACATCCGGGTATGAGGGGTGGGATGTGAGAGAGCATCGGTGAGCAAATGATCACACTGCGTGATTAAGTGAGCGCGAGCCTGATACCGTTGAATCATGGGAACTGCTGACCGCCATCGGCTCATTGGCGAGCTGCTGCGCAAACGCGAAGAAATATCAGTGGACGAGCTGGTAGCCGCTACCGGAGCGTCGGGCGCCACAGTCCGCCGTGATCTTGAGATTCTTGCTGCCAATGGAGTACTGAAGCGGATCCACGGCGGCGCCCGCAGCCTGGTAGCACGCGGTGACAACCCCGGCTATGGGCAGCGAGAACTGGAAGACCACGAAGCGAAGCTCAAGATCGCAGCGGCCGTTGACGCGCTGCTGAAGGACCGCGAGCATGTGTGGTTGGACAGCGGATCCACCGCCACGGAGATTGCGCGGCGACTGGGCCAGCGTGAACTCACAGTGATGCCGATGTCATTGCACGGCGTCGAGGCGCTGACTCACGCCAAGGAAGGCCGCAGGCCGCAGCTCATTCTCCCCGGAGGAAGCCTCATTCCAGGCGAACAGTCTTTCCGCGGGCCCATGACCGAAGGGAACATCCGCTCGTTGCGGTTCGACACCGCCGTGGTGACGCCCTGCGCCCTCAATCTCAAGGATGGACTGCTGGCCCATGACCTGGACGACGCCGCGGTGAAGCGCGCCGGCCTGGAATCGGCGTCGCGGGTGATCGTTGCTTCTTCCGGCAGTAAGTGGAATGCCAGTGCGGTGGCCTTGGTTGCCGCCATGGAGACTGTGGACGTCATCGTGACGGACATGAAGCCTACCCCCGAAGATCTTGCCCGGCTCGACAAACTCTCTGTGGAAGTTGTGATTGCATGACCACCAGCACAAGAAGCGCCACCAACGTCAACGCGGCGGCGGTGGCGACGTTCCTGATCTTCGCCATGAATGGCTTGGTGTTTGCCAGCTGGGCGGCACGCATCCCCGCTGTCACTGAGGCTCTCAGCCTGACCTCCGGTCAAATGGGCACCCTGCTGCTTTGCACCGCCGTCGGGTCCTTGATGGCGTTGCCATCCGCAGGTTGGGTGGTGGGCCGAATCGGTACCGCCGGAACGGTTCGTCTTGCCGGCATCGTGGCAGGGGCGGCAGGTGCGGCGATCGCCTTCTCCCTCATGGCTGCATCGGTTCCGGCCACAGCGATCGCCCTCTTCTTCTTTGGCATCGGCATCGGCCTCTGGGACGTGGCCCAGAACATCGAAGGGGCCGACGTCGAACACCGGCTCAAGCGGACCATCATGCCCCAGTTTCACGCAGCGTTCAGCGGCGGGGCTTTTGTAGGCGCTTTGATCGGGGCGGGGCTCTCCCAACTTGGTGTTGGCCTCCCTGAGCATCTGCTCGTGATCGCCGGACTTGCTGTCCTACTCGCACTGACCGTACCGCGGTACTTCCTGCCGCACGAAGCCGCAGTGACTGAAACGCTCGACGACGGCGCGCCGGCTCCCAAGGGACCCACGGCTTGGCGGGACGGCCGGACCCTGCTCATCGGTGTGGTGGTTTTGGGCGCGACCCTCACGGAGGGCGCCGGCAATGACTGGATTGCCAAGGCAGCAGTTGATGGACTCGGTACCTCCGAAGCGACCGGCGCCCTGCTCTTCGCGCTCTTCGTTGCTGCCATGACGGGGATGCGCTTCCTAGGCGGCAAGGTCATCGACAGGTTCGGCCGCGTCGCTGTCCTGCGGGCCAGCATGGCAGCGGCCGCGCTGGGCCTGGCATTGTTCGTCTTTGCCGGCAACGTGGTGCTGGCCGGCCTTGGTGCTGCTCTTTGGGGCGTTGGTGCGGCGTTGGCCTTCCCCATGGGCATGTCCGCTGCGGCCGACGATCCCAAGCATGCAGCGGCACGGGTTTCTGTGGTCTCAACGATTGGCTATGTCGCGTTCCTGGCTGGCCCGCCGCTTCTGGGTTACCTTGGCGATCAAACCGGAATTCACATGGCACTCCTGGCGATCGGAGTACCTATTCTTGTTGCCCTGCTTCTTGCTGGCGTTGCGAGGCCCCTGCGCGCCAAATAGTTGGCCGGCCAGCGGTTTCATTCTCCTGGACGCATATCTTTGAGAACGGCCACCACAACAGCAGAACCATGCCGGCGGCAAGGCAAGCGCCACCCAGGACATCACTTAACCAGTGAGCCGACAGGTAGGTTCTGCTGATCATCATCGTGAGTATGCCAAGAACGGCCACCACCTTCGCCCACTGCCGGCCAATCAGCAACGCCAACACGACGAGAAACGCGGTTGTGGCAGAAACATGCCCCGAAGGGTATGAACCGGTATCCGAGAGGACCGTTGCGCCTTGCGGCCTTTCGCGGCCGACAACGGCCTTGGTCAGTTGCGTGAGCCCCAGGGCAGAAAGTCCTGACAGTGCAGTGAACATAGCAGCCTTGGGACGCCGCCAGATGAGCAGTGCGACCACCAAAACAAGGTGCAACACCAGCATCCCTACATAGCCAACCGCGTTGAGCACTACGTTTACTCCGTCCCAGAACGGGGCGTGCAGGGTGAAGATATAGGCCTGCCATGTTGTATCGATTCTGTTGAGGGCGGGTTCTCCCTGACCGGCCACAAGCATGGCTCCCGGGACCGCGAATGCGCAGAGCAAGAACAAGGCTGGGGCGACGATCTGCCAGCCGGGCCTTCGACGCGGACGCAGGACTCGGAGCATGCACCTCATCGTAGTCAGGGAAAGTTTGGATGGAGCATCTGAACGTCACGGGAATGCCGCAGGCTCGTGCGGCCAAGCTCGCGCTACTGTGGTGGCATGCGAGGTTTCCTGGGCAAAGGGCCCAAGCACGTGGCAAGGTTCGATCATTTCCTTGTCAGGGCGGTTTCGCGCCAGCCTCACGGTGAACATGATGATCTCTTCCGGCGGCTCTCCGCAGCGGCCACCAAGGGGAAGCTCTGGTTCGGTATCGCGGGAATCATGGCGAGTGTTCCAGGAAAGCCGCGCAGGGCAGCCCTGCACGGACTCCTTGCCTTGGGCGTTGCCTCCGGCGTCACCAACGTCATCTTCAAGACGGCACTCCCCAGGACGCGACCCCTGCCCGAGCATTTGCCGGTCTTCAGGTTCGTGCATCCACAGCCCGTTAGTTCGTCAATGCCGTCTGGCCACTCGGCTTCTGCCGTGGCTTTTACCGTGGGAGCGGGGATGGTCTCTCCCGTCCTGGGTGCCGTACTCGCGCCCCTCGCGGCAGGTGTGGCTTACTCCCGTGTGCACACAGGCGCCCACTGGCCGTCAGACGTGGTGTTTGGTTCTGCTCTTGGAGCGGGTGCTGCACTGCTGACTCGTAAATGGTGGCCGGCCAAGCCCGCCGAGCCCAAACCCCGCCGAACGCCGGCAGATGCTCCAGCGATTGTCGACGGCGAGGGGCTGAGTATCGCCGTCAACGTCCTCGGCGGTTCGTACTCTCAGGAAACCGGCGAACTCTTGAAGGATGTATTCCCTAAGGCGCATATTCATGAAATCGCTGAGGGCGAGGATGTAGCCGCGGAAGTTGAAGCGGCAGCTACCCGGCCGGGCACCATAGCGCTTGGCGTGTGGGGTGGTGACGGGACGGTGGGCACTGCGGCGGCTGCCGCCGTCGTGCATTCCCTGCCTCTGCTGGTATTGCCCGGGGGCACCCTTAACCACTTTGCGCGTGATCTTGGGACCAGTTCGATTGACGACRCAATCGAGGCTGTCACGCAAGGTCAGGCCGCCTTGGTGGATTTCGGGCATGTTGCCGTACATCGCGGTTTGCCTGACAAGCCTGAGGCCAGTGAGATCGCCATGCTGAATACGGCCAGTGTGGGTGTTTATCCGAACCTCGTACGCCGTAGGGAGAGACTGCAGCCTGCCATGGGCAAGCCCCTGGCCAGTCTGGTGGCATCGCTGCGAACGTTCGGCGTGAACTCGCCCACGACGCTCACCGTTAACGGCGTGAGGCACAAGCTATGGATCCTGTACCTGGGCCGAGGACGGTACTACCCCAGCGACCATGCCCCACTTCGACGCCCCGTGCTGGACGACGGCGTCTTCGACGTCCGCATGATCACGGCGGATGAACCATTTGCCCGTGCCCGACTGCTGTGGGCCGTGGTCACGGGTACCGTTGCCGCTTCCAAAGTCACGCATCTGACCGAGGCAACCACCGTGACCATTGAGGCGATCGGAGAACCGTTGGTCCTTGCCGTGGACGGTGAGCCTAAGCCAGGGGTGCGCAGTGCCGTCTTCACTGTCAAGAGGCGCGAGCTCCGTGTGTACTGCCCACTGCCGGTGGACCCAGGATCCTAGATCCTAGGGTCATCCGGGAGGACTACCCTGACTGGACCCTGAATCATCCCTGAGACAGGCGATTTCCGCACCCTCTGTGACTAGCGTGGTTAGTACAGTCAACAACTCATCTGCACGCACACGTGCTCCGAGGAGGGAACGCTTCCATGATCGAAGCAAAAGGCCTGACGAAGGTCTACGGCGAGAAAACCGCCGTCGGCGGTGTCAGTTTCACTGTCCAAGCCGGACGGGTGACGGGCTTCCTGGGCCCGAACGGTGCCGGCAAGTCCACCACTATGCGCATGATCATGGGGCTGGATACTCCCACTGCGGGTTCGGTGACCGTGAACGGTGAGCCGTTCGCCAAGCATCTTGCGCCGCTGCGTGAAATCGGTGCGCTCCTGGATGCCAAGGCAGTCCACACGAGCCGCACGGCGTACAACCACCTGCTCGCCATGGCCGCGACCCACAGCATCCCCAAGAGCCGGGTGCGGGAGGTCATCGAGATGACCGGGCTGGGAGAAGTCGCCAAGAAGAAGGTGAAGGGTTTCTCGCTCGGAATGGGCCAGCGCCTCGGCATTGCGGCAGCGCTCCTGGGCGATCCACAGACCATCATCCTGGACGAACCCGTCAACGGCCTGGACCCGGAAGGCGTGGTCTGGGTTCGGAACCTGGTGAAGTACCTCGCTTCCGAGGGCCGCACCGTATTCCTGTCCAGCCACCTCATGAGTGAGATGGCGTTGACGGCAGACCATCTGATCGTGATTGGCCGCGGCAAGATCATTGCGGACGCACCCATCGCAGAGATCATCACCGGCAAGGGCCAGGCCCGCACCCGCGTCCGCACGGACCAGCCGGAGCGGCTCATGCAACTGCTCGCCGGCACGGGCGTTTCCGTTGAGGTCCACGAACGTGAGCTGCTGGAAGTTTCGGGCCTGGATCCTCGCGGGATCGCCCGGACTGCCCTGGACAACCAGGTCATGGTCTACGAGCTGACCCCGCTCCAGGCAAGTCTCGAGGAGGCGTACATGGAGTTGACCAAAGACGAGGTGGAATACCACTCGCACATCACCGCCGGGGCCTCTGTTCCCGTTCGGGCCGGAGGGAAATAGACATGAGCACCACCACTTTGGACCGCAAGTCCATGCGTAATTCCGTCGGTCCCGGACCGGCGTTCCATCGCGTACTGAACTCCGAGTTCATCAAGTTCCGCACTTTGTTATCCACGCTGATTCTCCTGGCTTCCACAGCCTTGGTCATGGTTGGCTTCGCAGCACTTTCGGCCTGGGGAACGGGACAGTTCGCCGAGCGGGCCGGGAGGGATCCCCAAGCGGCCGCAGCCCTTGCCGCCCAGGGTGGAGACATCGCAGTTACTATCCCGACGTCGGGCATCGCCTTCGCGCAGCTCATCCTCGGTTCCTTGGGCGTTCTGCTCATGAGCTCCGAGTTCACCACGGGGATGGCGCGCTCCACCTTTGCTGCAGTCCCGAAGCGGCTCTCGCCGTTCCTGGCCAAGCTGATCGTTGTGATGGTCAGTGCCTTCCTCTTGACTGCGGTATCCATCTTCATTGCGGGTCTCGTGGCGCTCCCGATCGTGAACAACTACGATCTCAAGCTGGATCTCAGTAGCTCGCAGTCGGTCAAGCTTTTGCTGGTCAACAGCATTTACGTGGCAGCCGTAGCAGCGATTGGTATGTCTCTTGGAACCATCGTCCGCAACTCGGCCGGAGGCATCATGAGCCTGGTGGGTCTTTTCTTTGTGGCCCCGATTGCTTTCCAGCTCATTCCCGGCGACTTCTTCGTGGAGGCCCGCAAGTATCTTCCGGGCAACACCATCAATGCGATGACCGCCGTCGAGCATGTTCCGGACACGCTGGAAGTCTGGCAGGCCGCCCTGGTTCTCGGCGCTTGGGTTGTAGTGCCCGTTGCCCTGGCAATGGTGCTGTTGAAGAAGCGGGATGTCTAGGACGTCTAGGCTCAATCCATGAGTGAAGCTCCACAAGTGAAGGACGCGCCGGCCGCTACAGCCGACGCGTCCTTCGCTGAAATTGCCCAGCGCCGCCGGGGCCGTATCCGTCGGTACTTTTTCCAGCGTCCCCGCGCGATGGATGCAGTGGTTGTCCTTTGCTACGTGCTGTTGGCCTTGCCCACGATCATCGCCTCGATCATCGCGGGCAAGTGGCTCGTCGTCGGGCTCTTGCTGCTGATCGCCACTGTGCTGATATTCCGGCGGCGCTACCCGCTTCAGGTGGTTGCCGCCGTCGCGGTTCTTGAAGTCCTGGCAACCGTGCTGAATCCGTGGGGCTCAAACGTGTCTGCGGGCCTGTGGTTCGCCCTCTACGCGGTGGCGACAACCCGGAAGCGGCCAATTTCGCTGGTGGTGTTTGGCGCAGCGAGTCTGCCACTGAGTCTGCTGTACCTTTTCATGTGGACAAGTCCCAGCAGTATGAACACCCTGCAGGACGTCCCCGAGAACTTCCACCTCATCAACAACATCGCCACTGCTGTAACCATCATGTTGTCCAACCTGCTAGCCACGGGCATTGGTATCTCGGTCCGCCAGCGGCGTGAGCATGAGGCCGAGATCGCCGCATGGGCGGCGCGGACAACGCAGTTGGGCAAGGTCACCGAGCGCAACAGGATCGCGCGGGAAATGCACGACGTCGTAGCTCACTCCCTGACGGTAATGATCAGTTTGTCGGACGGTGCGGCAGTCGTGGTCAAGAAGGACCCCGATCGCGCCGGCGACGTCCTGGGTGAACTGTCCCGAACGGGTAGGGCAGCACTTGCGGATATGCGTCGGGTGCTTGGCGTCCTGCGCGACGATTCCGGCCGCCCGGCGCCACTGACGCCGCTCGAGTCGGGGCTGAACCTGGCCAAGCTGCTGGATGGATTCCGTACGGCCGGCCTGCCGTTGCACTACGCGCACACTGGGCCCGCGCTTCCGGCCGATCCTGCGTTCGAGCTCACCGTTTACCGGATTGTGCAGGAATCGTTGACCAACGTTCTCCGCTATGGGCGCTCTCTTAGCCGCGTGGACGTGCAGGTAGCCCGCGACGGCGATCTGGTGACCATTGACGTGCTCGACGACGGCCGCGGAACCCGGGAGGGTGGCGAGTCAATGGACAGCCTGGGAACACGGCAGGGCATTGCCGGAATGCGTGAACGGGCGGGAATCTATGCTGGAATCGTTAGTGCCGGTCCGAGCAAAAGGGGAGGCTGGGCGGTCCACGCCGAGCTGCACTGGAACGGCGAAAAGGGGGAATAGTGGTAGAGAACGGCGTCATCAAGATCCTGCTGGTGGATGACCAGCCACTGCTGCGGATGGGCTTTCGACTCATCCTTGAAGGTGAAGAGAACTTCCATGTAGTGGGCGAGGCATCGGACGGAAACGAGGCTGTCCGGCAGGTGCAGGAGCTGCAGCCGGACGTGGTGCTTATGGACGTCCGAATGCCCACCATGGATGGCATCGAAGCCACGCGCCGCATTTCGGACTCCGGTTCCGAAGCCCGGGTCATCATCCTCACCACGTTTGATCTTGACGAATACGCCTTCTCGGGACTGCAAGCGGGCGCTTCAGCATTTCTGCTCAAGGATGTGGCCCCGCTTGAACTCGTTCACGCTGTGCGACTTGTGGCCAGTGGCGACGCCGTCGTGGCGCCCCGCGTAACGCAGAGGCTGTTGGAGACGTACGTACGCGGCGGCAGCGTACCCGGCCAATCGCCCGGCCCACATCGCGATCCGTTGTTGGACGATCTCACGCCGCGCGAAACCGAGATCCTCACGACCATCGCCGAGGGGCTGTCCAACGCGGAGATCGCCCACAAGTTCTTCCTGTCCGAGGCCACTGTTAAGACCCATGTACGCCGCATCCTCAGCAAGCTGCAATTGAGGGATCGTGTGCAAGTGGTGGTGTACGCGTACGAGACCGGACTTGTTGTACCGAGCAACCCGGACTACTAACCCCCGGCGCATGTAGCGTGCAACATATGCATTAACAAATGTTTTTAATGACCATATGCGTCGAACTTGTGTTACCTTCGTCACTACAGACGCCCTTCTTGGCACCCTCAGTCCGGATGTCCTCAGGCGTACCGTTCGCATCTGTCATTAACCGGAGACACCACATGGAACCTTCAGCACCCCTGCAATTGGACCATCTACCTGATGCTCCCGCTTCTCCCGGCTCGTCCACCGCCGCCGAAACCGGCCTGCGCCGAACGATGGGTCCGCGCCACCTCATCATGATCGCGATGGGAGGTGTTATCGGATCGGGCCTGTTCCTCAGTTCCGGATACACGATTTCGCAAGCAGGTCCCCTGGGCGCCGTCCTTGCATATCTGGTGGGGGCCTTCGTGGTCTACCTTGTGATGGCTTGCCTCGGTGAACTGGCCATTGCCTACCCGGTTTCAGGCGCCTTCCACATTTATGCTGCACGATCCATTGGTCCCGCCACGGGCTTCGCCACAGCCTGGCTCTATTGGCTTTGCTGGGCAGTTGCCATCGGGTCCGAATTCACGGCGTCGGGCCTGCTCATGCAGCGGTGGTTCCCCGGCGTGGACGTGTGGGTCTGGTGCGTGGTGTTCGCAGCAATCCTCTTCGGACTCAATGCCATTTCCTCCAGGTTCTTCGGAGAATCCGAGTTCTGGTTCTCCATCGTCAAGGTGGGTGCGATCATCGCGCTGATCGTGTTTGGTGGAGCCGCGCTCTTTGGATTCCAACCGCTCTCGGGATCCGGCAACCACCCCTTCCTTTTTGAGAACTTCAACACCTCAGGCGGACTCTTTCCCAATGGCTTCTCCGGGGTCCTTGTTACGGCCCTGGCAGTCTTCTATGCCTTCTCCGGCTCCGAACTCATCGGTGTCGCTGCTGGAGAAACTACCGATCCCGCCCGGAACATCCCCAAAGCCATGCGCAGCACGGTAATCCGCCTGCTGATCTTCTTCGTCGGTGCCATTGCCGTCATCGCCGCCACCGTTCCTTTCGATCAGGTGGGCTTGGATGAGAGCCCGTTCGTTACCGTGTTCTCCTCCGTGGGCATCCCCTACGCGGCGGACATCATGAACTTCGTCATCATCACGGCACTGTTGTCTGCCGGAAACAGCGGACTGTTCTCCTGTGCCCGCATGCTGTACTCGCTGTCCGATGAGGGGCACGCGCCAAAGGCACTGAAGCGACTGACGAAGCGCGGGATTCCCCTTGTTGCCCTTTCTGTCAGCATGCTTGGCGGGCTGGCATCGCTGATCAGCAGCGTGGTTGCCCCCGAAACGGTATACCTTGCCCTTGTTTCCGTGGCGGGATTCGCAGTGGTAGGGGTATGGATGTCAATCACGGCATCCCACTTCTTCCATCGCCGGGCATTTATCCGAAACGGCGGGCAGGTGGCCGATCTTGCCTACAAGGCCCCGTTCTTCCCGTTGGTTCCCATCCTGGCATTCACGCTTTGCCTGGTCTCACTGATAGGCATTGCCTTCGATCCAAACCAGGTTGCTGCCCTTTACTTCGGTATTCCGTTCGTGGCCGCCTGCTACATCTACTTCCACTTCAGGCATGGACGCGCGGCGGTTAAGCAGATCGCCTGATCAATCCAGCACGGGGCTTCACGGCCGGACTTCAGAGAGAGTCCGGCCGTGAAGCCGTTTGTCGTCCTGACCAAGGGCCCCTGATTCTTGCCCCTGACACGGGCGTGTGAGAATGGCGTGAGCGCTTGGCGGAAGGAGCGGGATTTCTTGGAGGTGTCACCGGAGGCGTCGTCGTTGGCGCAGGGGCTTCGTCTCGTTCGGTTGGTTACTGACCGCGAAAAGCAGGGCCGTCAGCTCCTTGGCGTATCCCAGCTCGCGGCTGAGCTGGACATGGAGCAGAGCCGGGTCTCGCGACTGGCCCAGGAACTGTGCGACTTGGGGCTGCTGGAGCGGCTGGAGCGCGGACCTTTCCGTGCGGGACCCCGGTTCTTCAGCCTGGCCGCCTCCCTTAATGTTGGCTGGGTGCGTGATTCCCGGGCAGAACTGGAAGAGTTGGTCTCGGCCCTGGGGCTTAGGTCCCGGCTGTCAGTGCGCGATGGTGTCAAGGTTCTGCTGCTGCGTTCCTCCACCAACAACTCGGTCCTGGGCGGATTCGCGAAGCCGGGAATGGTCACGCCTGTGTGGTGTACGGGTTCCGGGCGGGCATTGCTATGGGACCACTCCCGTAACGAGCTTGAAGCCCTGCTCAAGGATGTCAACTTCATTGGAGTTGGGGGGCCTGCTGCAGCGCATTCCGAGGCGGAAGTCGACGCCCTCATGGAGCGCGACAGGCCCCGGGGATTTGTTTTGGCGGCCGAGGAGTTCGAACACGGTGTGTGGGAACTGGGCGTACCTGTTCGGGATTCTTCAGGCGCCATCATTGCTGCGCTCAGTGTCCTGGGTACGCTTTCCGATCTTGAGAGGGCCGCGCCGGAACTGGCCCCGCTGCTGCATTCGGCAGCGCACCGGCTCGGTTCCGCATCCGGGGCTCTCGGTTCCGCAACGGGGAACTGAGTTCAGGGCGGCTATTGAGGCCGTCCACCCACCATGGACTCCAGCCATTCCTGCCAGGAGTGGAGCGCGACGGCGTACGTTTCGCGGTGAGGTTCAATGCGGGACTTCGGGCCAACTATCTGCAGGGCCGCAGCAACCTCCCCTTTGAAGTCGCGTATAGGCGCAGCCAGTGAGTAGAGTCCGGGCTCAGCTTCTTCGTCCACGATCGAGTAACCGCGTTCGCGAGCATCATTGAGCCGCGCCAGGAAGTCCTCCACGGAAGAAGGCGTATTGGGTCCATGCTTCACGAATTCAACAGACTCGAAGATCTTGCGAACTTCATCGTCCGGGGCGTCCCACAGAAGTGCTTGGCCCGCGTCACTGCAATATGCAGGATAGGGACGTCCAAGCCACGATCCCACGAGGTTGGCGCTGGCAGGCACTTGTTCACCGATGGTGACCGTGCTGTTGCCGCTGAGCACGCCAAGAAAGCATGCCTCGTTGGTTTCAGAAGCGAGACCCTCAAGCGCAGTTAGCCCGTCCGTCTTCAGCCGTTGTTCAGCGACCAGTTGGGCGTCCGTCAGGATAGTCCAGCCCAAGCTGTATTTCCTCTGATCCCTGCGGGCCAGGAAACCCTCCTGCAAGGCGCCCTTGAGGCTCCGCGATACTTGGCTGCGGTCCTTGTCCAGGTCGGCCGCGACGTCGGCGACCGTACCGCCGTCGTTTCCTTGCGCGTGACGGGCCCCGACCGCAAGGATGGCCATCATGCCGCGGCCCATGCTTGAGGTCTTTGACATGGATTGATTCTAGCTAGTGGATGGCGAAAACCCTGGCCGGAAAGCCACTGCCTTCCAGGGGTTTGGCCCAGGTAGCAACCAGGACGGCGCCTGCCTCGGGCACGTTGTCCAGATTGGCAAGGAGTTCAATCTGCCACTTATCGCGGGCCAGGACGTAAGTTTCCAGGCTGAAGTCCTGTTGGGAAGTGGCGACGCCGGGATCAGTGTCCGTTTGTTCGTGGCCGACCGCAGCCACGGCACGGTTCTCGATCAGGTATTCCAGAACCTCGCGTGACCAGCCTGGAGTGTGGCTGATACCGGCTTGGTCCTTGTTCGCCATGGCCTGGGCATCGGGCCATCGCCGGCTCCAACCAGTGCGGAGCGCCACAAACGAACCTGGCAAAATGTGCCCGTTCCTCGCCTCCCAGCCCTGAACGTCGGCGAGCGTGGGGGTGGCATCGTCATCGTCGCGAACACGGTCGCTGATATCCAGGACAACCAAGGGCAACAGCATTTGTTCCACGGGTATCTCGTCAAGCGTTCGGCCACCCCGGACAAAGTGCGACGGCGGATCCACGTGCGTGCCCCACTGGCCAACGATCGAGTAGCGGTGGGCAGTAAAGCCGTCCCCCTTTTCCATGTCAAAGAGGGCTTCGCGGGATTCATCCGGAAAGGCCGCGAAGTGCGGCTGACCCGGATGGAACGCGTGCGTCAGATCGGTGTACGTCCTGCCTTGGAGCAGGGGCGCGAGCTGCTGCCATAACTTGGAATTCATCAGGCTACCCGGCTTTCAATGGCAGGAGCATGGGCGCTGCTGGAGACACTCAGTGGCCCGGAGACTTCGATGACGGGAACTTCCCACGGGTGGATATCCACGATCCGCTGGACGAGCTCATGAACGGCCTGGTCAGAGAGCGAGTCATCGAAGTATGTGGTGAACACGAATGTCGGCGAGATGGTCCTCTGCCCCACGCTTCCCAACGTGGGATTGGCACCTTCCGCGACGGTAAAGCCCTCGAACCCTGCCGAGGACTCGAAGACGTGGTGGTAATTGCCGAAGCCACCCAGCTCCGGCGTTGCAGTGAGCGCTTGCAGCAGCGAGGCGATGCCTGGGTCAGACTCCAGGGCCCCCAGATCGCCACTAGCCAGTTGGGTCATCGTGTCCAGCGGGATGGGCCAGTGGATGCGCAGCTTCCGCACGGCTTTAAGTTCAATGTTCATGGGGCAATGCCTTCCGTGGATGTGCTTACTGGGAGCAATCGTGGCACAAGGTGACGAGCATTACAAGCATATAGAAATGTTTATATTGCACATTGATGCTGGAGGCCCTGCGCGCGCAACTTTCATAGGCGCGCCACAGATTCTGCATGTACAAGGCACAGCCCCTGTGGGTTTGATGGACCCATGACCTCCCCGCAGCCCCATCCAGACCACGATCGCGGCCTTGAATTCGATCTCTCCACTCTCCTTAGCCGCCGGCGCACATTGGGCGTCCTGTTCGGCGCCGGGACGGCAGCAGCCCTGGCTGCTTGTACGCCGGGTTCCGGAGGTGGCACCGCATCGCCGTCGTCGTCTTCCAGCGCTGCTGCCGCTACCGGAATAGAAAGCACGACGGCGGCCGGAACGCCTTCCGCCACCAGTACCGTGACGCGTGCATTCGCTGAATGCGGAGTCGAGATCCCCGAGGAAACACTCGGCCCCTACCCCGGCGATGGTTCCAATGGGCCGAATGTGCTCGAAGCATCGGGAGTCGTCCGCAAGGACATCAGTCCAAGCTTCGGAAGCTCCAGCACGAAGGCCACCGGTGTCCCGCTGAGCTTCACGCTAACGCTGCTGGACAACGCCAACGGGTGCTCGCCGCTGGCGGGCGCAGCGGTCTATGCATGGCACTGTGACCAGAATGGAAAGTATTCCCTGTACGACTCGGGGCTGAAGAACGAGAACTACCTCCGGGGCGTCCAGGAAGCCGACAGCAACGGCCAGGTCACTTTCACCACCATCTATCCCGGCGCCTACAGTGGCCGGTGGCCTCATATTCACTTTGAGGTATTTGAATCCATGAGCAACACGTCTGCGGCTGGGCAGGTGTTGGCAGTTTCCCAGATCGCCCTGACCGAGGCAGCCTGCAAGGACGTCTACGCCTCGGAGGGATATGAGTCGAGTGCCCGTAACTTCGCAAAGAGCACCCTGGCGGATGACAATGTCTTTGGTGACGATGGAGGCATATATCAGTTGGCCACCATGTCTGGTTCGGTCCAGGGAGGCTACACAGCCGCGCTGAACGTCACGGTCTGACGCGAGGAGGTCGAAGCGCGCGGCTAGACTCGGGGGCATGCCTTCGAATGCCTCCGCAGCAGTTGACCACGTCCAGGACCTCGGTGCGTATGTTTCGGCTTCGCCGTCCAGCTTCCATGCAGTGCACGAAGCCGCTCGCCGGCTGAATAGCGCTGGCTTCACCTCACTGGATGAACTGCAGCCGTGGGAAGGTGGCGCGGGTAAGTTCTACGTCATCCGCGATGGCGCCCTGATCGCATGGGTTACTCCCCAAAATGCTGGTCCAACCACAGGCTTCAATATCCTGGGCGCCCACACGGACTCCCCCTCCTTCAAACTGAAGCCGAAGCCCACCACCGGCAAGTTCGGTTGGCTGCAGGCCGGCGTCGAGGTGTACGGCGGGCCACTCCTTAACTCCTGGCTGGACCGCGAGCTGCAACTGGCCGGCCGCTTGGTGCTACGCGACGGCACACAGCACTTGACTGCAACCGGCCCGCTCCTGCGCTTCCCGCAACTGGCTATCCACTTGGATCGTGCGGTCAATGACAGTGGCCTCCTTCTGTCCAAGCAGCAGCACATGAACCCGATTTTCGGGCTGGGCGACCCGGCCAACGAAGATCTTTTAGGCCTGCTTGCCGGTCGAATCGAGGGCATCACCGTTGATCCGGCAGATATCGGGGGTTACGACGTCGTCGTGGCGGACACGCAGGCACCCGCGGTTTTCGGCGCCAAGGGTGAATTCTTCGCCTCCGGCCGCTTGGACAACCTTTCTTCGACCCATGCTGGCTTGGTGGCATTGATCGAACATGCGAAAGCGGGCGCTCAGGACGGCCCCATCGCTGTCCTCGCCGCGTTCGACCATGAAGAGATCGGATCCAACTCGCGCTCGGGCGCCTGCGGACCCATCCTTGAGGACATCCTGACCCGAATCTCTGACGGTCTTGGCGCCTCGGTGAGCCAGCGGCGTCAGTCCCTGGCGGCGTCGTTCTGTCTCTCTGCCGATGCCGGCCACGCCGTCCACCCGAACTACGCTGAGCGGCATGATCCCGTAAACCGTCCCGTACTCAACGGTGGGCCGCTGTTGAAGATCAACGCCAACCAGCGCTACGCCACCGACGCGACGGGAGCTGCGCTGTGGGCGCGTATGTGCAAGGACTCTAATGTGCCGTATCAGGAATATGTCTCCAACAACGACCTTCCCTGCGGTTCCACCATCGGTCCGCTGACCGCCACGCGGCTGGGCATCCGGACGGTGGATGTCGGCATCCCCCTGCTGTCCATGCATTCGGCGCGAGAGTTGTGCGGCGTCGAGGACCCGCTCCGTTTGGCTTCTGCGGTGGAACTGTTCTTCCGGACCCAGGTCTAAGTTCCCGAAGGAGGCTAAAAAGCCTCAAAGAGTCATTTCAAGGGCGTTTCCAAAGTTTCCTATAGGAAACTTTCGATGCTTATTATCATACTTTTTGTGCATGCTTCCTTTTTCGAGAAGCGCAAAATGTTCACTCGCACAGGATTCTGCCCTTCGAGGATGGCTAGTGTGGGAAAGCCATGTGGCCCGTTGCACATCAACTCGGGCACTCTCCAAAGACACTAAGGACGGCGCCGACCCATGCACGCTGACCAACAGCTCTCAAAGTCCCTGAAGCCACGACATCTCTCTATGATCGCCATCGCCGGCGTGATTGGCGCTGGCCTGTTTGTGGGCTCCGGTGCCGCTATCCAACAGGCTGGCCCGGGCATCCTCGTCGCCTACTTGGCTGCTGGCCTGGTGGTTATCCTCGTCATGCGGATGCTTGGCGAGATGGCTGCGGCCAACCCGGAGACAGGCTCGTTCTCCACCTACGCGGACAAGGCGTTGGGCCGCTGGGCGGGATTCAGCATCGGCTGGCTCTACGCGTGGTTCTGGATCATCGTGCTGGGCATCGAGGCCACCGCAGGTGCTGCGATCATGCATCGCTGGGTTCCAGGCGTCGACCAATGGGTTTGGGCACTGGTTCTCATGGTGCTTCTGACACTTACCAACCTTGGCTCCGTGAAGTCGTACGGCGAGTTCGAATTCTGGTTCGCATCCATCAAGGTGGCCGCAATCGTCATCTTCCTGCTCGCAGGCATTGCAGCGATCCTTGGCCTGATCCCGGGCGTTTCCGCGCCGGGCGTCGCCAACCTCCTGGATCAGGGCGGCTTCATGCCCAACGGTCCGGGCGCTGTCCTGGCCGGCATCCTCGTGGTGGTCTTCTCGTTCTTCGGTGCCGAGATTGCCACCATCGCCGCTGGTGAATCCGAAAACCCTGTGGACGCCGTCAAGAAGGCCGTGAAGTCCACGGTATGGCGCATTCTTATCTTCTACATCGGCTCCATTGCCATTGTGGTCACGCTCCTGCCGTGGAACAGCGCTTCAGTTGCCAAGAGCCCGTACGTTGCCGTGATCGAGCTCTATGGAATCCCGGGTGCCGGCACCATCATGGACATCGTGGTCCTCACATCGGTTCTCTCCTGCCTGAACTCGGGCCTGTACACAGCAAGCCGCATGCTCTTCTCGCTCTCGCAGCGTGGCGACGCCCCCAAATCCTGGATGAAGATTTCCAAGCGCGGCGTGCCTGCGGCAGCAGTACTGGCCTCAACCGTGGTCGGCTTCATCACGGTTGGCCTGAACTACGTTGCGCCGGACACCGTGTTCCTGTTCCTCGTCAACACGTCCGGCGCCATCGCCTTGTTCGTCTGGTTGGTCATCGCCAGCTCACAGCTCATCCTTCGCCGCCGGATGGGCGCGGCCGCCAAGGACCTCGACCTCAAGATGTGGTTCTTCCCGTACCTCACGTGGATGGCGATTGGAAGCATCATCGCGCTCATCATCGGCATGGTGATCCTTGAATCCACACGAGAATCGCTCTTCCTCTCGCTGGCCCTGGCTGCGGTTGTCGTAGCCATCGGCGTATTCCGATACCGCAAGCGCGGGACGCCGTCCGCTCCCATGGGTGATGGGGAAGCCGAGCGTGTGACGTTGGGTTCCGGTCCGGCGTCGTAAGCGTTCGTTTCGTCCGGGGCAGTCGCCGTCAGCGTTCGACGGCGGCTGCCCCGTTTGTGGTTAAGGCACCTCAACGGGGAGGTACTGGATGGGCCCGGGGCATTGTGCGCCGGTGGTGTCGGGAACACCCGGAATCGCAGGGATGTCGAAGACGGCGTCCCGTTGGCGTTTGCCGGACTCCTTGACCACAACACGGACCTTGGCCACCACGCTGGGAGGGGAAGCTGACTGCCCGGCAGGTAGATACGGAGGCTCCTGAGGGACGAGCCAGCGGCCATCCGTCTGCTGCTGGAGGGGCCGCGGTGTGCAGCTGTCTCCGAAACATGCCTGGACGCGGCTTGGCGTCGACGCTATCTTCAGCTCGATCGGCGTGGCGCTCCCAATGGCTGGGCACACGCGCGACTTGTCCACCGCGAACCACACCAGTCCGCCGATTGCGGCCACGAGAATGACGGCCGCAACCCATATCAGCCGGGGCTTCATGGCAAGTAGCCTACGCCTGGGTGCGCCGCCGGGAACTGAGCGCCGGGCGGTATGGGCTACTGGGCCAAGCCAATGACGAGGTTGATGGTGACAGCCAGGATGACGGTGCCGAACAGGTAGGACAGCAGACTGTGTTTCAAGGCCTCAAGCCGGATCCTATGGTTGCCCAGGTTGGTGTCTGAGACCTGATACGTCATGCCCAGGCTGGTGGCCAGGTAAGCGAAATCCGTGTATTGCGGTGGGCGATCCTGGTTGAAGCTGATGCCACCGACTCCACCACCGGCGTCGGCGTCAGGGCTGTAGTAGAGCTCCGCATAGCGCAGGGTGAAGAGCGTTTGGACCAGCATCCAGGACAGGGCTACGCATGCAAGGGACAGTGCGGCCGAGTAAAAGCGGGTGTCCGATCCTTCGGTGTGCGAGTTGACGATCACCGCGACCGCGGCTGCGATGCTGGCCAGGTTTGCGATGAGGATCAGAAGGTCGGTGGCCCCACGGGACGGGTCCTCGGAGGTCGCGTGTTGCTGCGTTTCGGCGGGATCCATCCGCGCTATCACCAGCCACACCCACGCAACATAGATCAGCGCGGCCGTTGCCCAGCCCACGGCCGGGGCATCAACCCAGCTGCCTGCGAAGCCTGTGACCACGAAGGCTGCGGCGCCCGCTGCCACCATGACCACGAAGCGCAACCGGCTGCGCCTGACTCTCACATTGTTCATGGCCACCTAGTCACCGACGCCGGTACTGCTGCGCTTCTTGTCGGCCTGAAGGATGCCATCCCGTACGCCCGAACGGACCACGAAATAGAGGGCGTAGAGGAAGATCGCTGCGAAAACGACTGTCAGGACCAGGGAGTTCAGTGCATCCATGCCCCCACCCTAGCTCGGGTTCCCCTTTTGATCCGGGACGCAGGAATCTACGGAATGGGCATCCTCGTGTTAGTGTCTTTGTCGCTGTTACGGAGAAAAACGAAACACTGTTTCTTCGAATCACCCTGCGCGGGTGGCGGAATGGCAGACGCGCTAGCTTGAGGTGCTAGTCCTCGAAAGGGGGTGGGGGTTCAAGTCCCCCTCCGCGCACAGGAGACCCCTGGAAGATCGCTGATCTTCCAGGGGTTTTGTCGTTTCAAGCGGGCGTCAGCTTCCTGCAGAGCCGGGGTTATCCACATACGGCAACTGGCAGGTTTCGGTCCACGACCCCACCGAATAGCTTTGAGTGCAGGAGATGCACTAAGATATTGAAGTCTGTGTTGCGCCCTCCTTCCGAGTCTTCGGCGGGGGAGCGAGCCACAGCATCGCAAATGAACCTCCTGTTACGGAAATACCGTAACCGCTTAGCCCAAAGGAGGTGGGTTCACATATGCGTCCTTACGAATTGATGGTAATCATCGACCCCGAGGTCGAAGAGCGTACCGTAGAGCCGTCGCTTCAGAAGTTCCTCAATGTCATCACCACCGATGGTGGAACCATCGAGAAGGTTGACATCTGGGGCCGTCGCCGTCTGGCATACGACATCAAGAAGAAGTCCGAAGGTATCTACGCAGTGGTGAACTTCACCGCTGAGCCGGCTACCGCCAAGGAACTTGACCGCCAGCTGTCTCTTAACGAGACGATCATGCGCACCAAGATCATCCGCCCCGAAGACCAGAAGGTCGTTGCTGAGTAATCAGCCCCTTCCAGATCTTTACACCGCAGGAACGAACAAGGAGGCAGTAGATGGCAGGCGAAACCACTATTACGGTCATCGGTAATCTCACCAATGACCCGGAGCTGCGGTTCACCCCGTCTGGCTCAGCAGTAGCGAACTTCACCATCGCTTCTACTCCCCGGACCTTTGACCGCCAGTCGAATGAGTGGAAGGACGGGGAAACCCTGTTCCTCCGCGCTTCCGTCTGGCGCGAAGCAGCCGAGAACGTGGCCGAGTCCCTCACCAAGGGCATGCGCGTCATTGTCTCCGGCCGTTTGAAGAGCCGTTCTTACGAAACCAAAGAAGGCGAGAAGCGCACCGTTATCGAGCTTGAGGTCGATGAAATCGGCCCCAGCTTGCGTTACGCAAACGCCAAAGTCAACCGTACCCAGCGCTCCGGTGGCCAGTTCGGCGCCGGAAACGGTGGCCAAGGTGGCTTCGGTGGCGGTAACGCCGGTGGCTTCGGAGGAGGTGCAGCAGCTGGTGCAAGCCAGGGCGGCAACTCCGGTGGAAACTGGGGCGGCAACCAGCCCGCACAGCAGGATGACCCTTGGGCTACGCCCGGTGTCAGCAATGCAGGCGGCTGGGGCAACGGCCCGGATTCCGAACCTCCCTTCTAAACACCAAGAAAAAGTCCGACGCCGGAACCCGCCGGGACTGCCGCAAGGCATCCGGGCGACTACCGCCGTCGAACACCACCATCCCGTGGATCAATATCCACGGGCTCCATAGAAAAGGAGCTCCACGATGGCTAAGGCTGAACTCCGTAAGCCCAAACCAAAGTCCAACCCCTTGAAGGCCGCTGACATCACTGTCATCGACTACAAGGACGTAGCACTGCTGCGCAAGTTCATCTCCGACCGCGGAAAGATCCGCGCTCGTCGCGTTACTGGCGTTACCGTTCAGGAACAGCGCAAGATCGCCCAGGCAATCAAGAACGCCCGCGAAGTTGCTCTGCTGCCTTACTCCGGCGCTGGCCGCGGCTAAGGGAAGGGATTAACTAACATGGCAAAGCTCATTCTGACCCACGAAGTAACCGGTCTCGGTGCTGCTGGCGACGTTGTCGAGGTCAAGGACGGTTACGCACGTAACTTCCTGCTGCCCCGCGGCTTCGCTCTGACCTGGACCAAGGGTGGCGAGAAGCAGGTTGAGTCCATCAAGGCTGCCCGCGCTGCTCGTGCCCACGCTTCTGTTGAAGCTGCACAGGCACAGGCTCAGGCTCTGTCCTCGAAGAAGGTCAAGCTCGAGGTGAAGGCCGGCGAGTCCGGTCGTCTCTTCGGCACCGTCAAGCCTGCTGATGTCGCTGCTGCTGTTGAGGCCGCTGGCCTCGGCGCCATCGACAAGCGCAACGTTGAACTGCCGAACCACATCAAGTCTGTCGGTTCGTACCAGGCCAACGTTCGCCTGCACGAGGATGTTTCCGCTGTTATCGACCTCGAGGTCGTTGCAGGGAAGTAGTCTCTGACTGCTAAGAAGGACCCCCGCTGCCGGTTTCCGGTTGTGGGGGTCCTTTTGTTGCCCCCAACGCGCGCCGAGGTGGCATTTAATGCCAATCCGGAGCGCTGGGATTGTCATTAAATGCCACCTCGGCGGAGATTTACGGGGTGTGGAGCTCCGACATGACGTGTTGGTAGCCCGTCCGGATCATCTCTGCGAGGATCTCACGGTCCACGTCGTCCAGCTTATTGACGTATAAACATGCGGCACCGGTCTTGTGCTTGCCCAACTCCGGAAGCAGCCGGTCGGCATCGGGACCGTAGGTGAGGCCATAGAGTGCCAGGTTCGCCTTGCGCGGTGAGAAACCGACGGCGGCGGAGTCACCTTCGCGTCCGCTCTCGTATTTGTAGTGGTAGCTGCCGAATCCCACGATGGTGGGCCCCCACATAACGCCTTCCTCGCCGGTGATCTCCTGCATCATCCTCCGCAGTTCCAACCCATCGGCTCGCCGGCCGGGGTGCTCCACGGAGGACAGGAATTCATCCACGGACATGCTGGTGGGCTGGGTCTTGTTCTCTGCCATGCTCGTAGTTTCGCAGACGCACGACTGGCCAAGCACCAGTGATAGCCTGCAGCGGTGACTTCAGAATCCTTGCGTATCCGCCCGTTTCACCAGGTTGACGTCTTCTCAGCCCAGCCATATCGCGGTAACCCGCTGGCAGTAGTAGTTGACGCAGAGGGACTGAGCAGCGAGGCGATGCAGCACTTTGCTCATTGGACCAATCTCTCCGAGACCACCTTCCTTCTCCGTCCAACAGATCCGCGTGCCGATTACCGTGTGCGCATCTTTACGGGCAGCGAGGAGTTCCCGTTCGCTGGGCACCCAACCCTCGGGTCCGCACACACCTGGCTGCAGGCTGGAGGAGAGCCCAAGACGGACGGCGTTCTGGTGCAGGAATGTGGCGCAGGTTTGGTCCGGGTGAAGCACGACGCCGGTCGGCTGGCTTTTGCTGCACCACCACTGACCCGCTTCGAGCCGGTGGATGCTGGAGTCCGCTCCCAGCTGGCAGCCGGACTCAGGCTCACAGAAGACTCCTTGCTGGACGCATCATGGCTGGTGAATGGCCCAGAGTGGGTTGGTGTCCTGCTTGAGTCTGCGGAACAGGTCCTCGCAATCGAACCGGATCTGGTGGCCATGGGTGATCTCAAGGTCGGGGTGATCGGCCCGCACGAGCCTGGTTCCGACGTCGACTTTGAAGTGCGGACGTTCATTCCAGGCGACGCGATGGTGGAAGATCCCGTGACCGGCAGTTTCAATGCCGGTGCAGCGCAGTGGCTGATCGGCAGCGGCCGGGCTCCTGAAGAATACGTGGCGGCGCAGGGCACTGCCTTGGGCAGGGCGGGTCGCATCCATGTGAAGGCTGGGGGCGGTGACATCTGGGTCGGAGGGGCATCTGTTACTTGCATCCAGGGCACGGTCCTGCTGTAGTTCTACCGGCCCGGGGATTGGCGTCCCCTCCGGCGAGCGTTTAGCGTGAGACTTATGTCAGCATCCGATGCTTCCGTGAAGGCCAACGGCAACCCTTTGCTTGTCCTTGGCAAGATCACGTCCATCCTGGACGCCTTTTCCCTCTCGAAGCCGGTGCTGCAGCTGAGCGACATTCGCGAGTACACCGGGATGCCGACATCCACGGTGCAGCGTCTCGTCACCAACCTGACGTCCCAAGGATTCCTGGACCGGGAGGGCGACGCGTACCGCATCGGCATGCGGATGGCCTATTGGGCGGCTCCGGCCACCCGTGGCATGGAAGTGGTGGACATCCTCAGCCCGCTGCTCAAGACGTTGCGCGATACTACCGGTGAGACTGCGTGCTTCTTCAAAGCAGAACAGCACTACCGCGTATGCGTCGCCATGGCAGATACCCGTCACGCGCTCCGCCGGGAGATGCACCTTGGCAAGATCATTCCGCTCCACGCAGGTTCGGCCGGCAGGGTCCTGCTCGCTTGGTCTCCTGAATTAATGGAGGCTGTCCTTCGCGACCCGTTGGAGCCCATTACCGACTACACGATCACCAGCTCCGAGGAATTGGAGATTGCGGTCAAGAAGACGCGGGCCGATGGCTTTGCGATCACTGTAGGGGAGCGGGAAGACGGGGCTTCCGGGCTTTCGGCGCCAGTGTTCGATTCAGCCGCTGCCCTGGTGGGCGCAGTCACCATCAGCGGCCCCACGCTGCGGATGCCACTGGAAACGTGTCAGGCGTGGGTGGAACCTTTGCTAGCGACTGCGGAACATATGACCAGACTCATTGGTGGGCGTTTCCCGGGGGAGTCGTAGGGGATATTAAGAGCGAACGGGTAGTAATCAAACGGGCGTACACGCAAGGAGCACATTATGGATTCTGCACGGACTTTTGAATCGATCGCCATTATTTTCAATCCCAACAGCACGGGTAATGCGCCCGAACTGGCCGAGCAATTACAGGTCAAGCTGAAGGACATGCTTCCCTACGCGCCGGAGATTACCCTGCAGCCCACCGAACACGCTGGACACGCCGTTGAGTTGGCCCGGACGGCGGCAGAAAAGGGAGGCGACGTCCTGGTTGTCTCTGTCAGCGGTGATGGTGGCTATAACGAGGTTGTCAACGGCGTGATGCACGCCGGAAATCCGCAGGCGGTATGTGCGGTCATGGCTGCGGGCAACGCCAATGACCACCGCCGGATCACGGGAACCAAGCCACTGGAAGAGGCCATTGCTGAGGGCCACGTCCGGAAGATTGACCTCCTGAGCATTCACACTGGCCAAAAAGACGGCGAGCCTTTGGAGTATGCGCATTCCTACATTGGCTTCGGCCTCACACCTGTTGTGGCCACCGAACTGGAAAAGGGCAGCAAGGGAGCCCTGACTGAAATGGTCTCCGTCATCAAGACCTTCTCAAAGTTCGAGCCCTTCGCCATCCGCACATCCGATGGCAAACGCCGGAAATTCGACAGCCTGGTTTTCGCCAACATCCCCGAAATGGCCAAATACGCCACGCTCAGTGAGGCCGAAGATCACCCGTCGGACGGAAAATTCGAGGTAATTATCTTTCCGCACATGCCCAAATGGAGGGTGTTGCTGACTGCCCTCCGAGCGACCACCCAAGGCCTGGGCGATCAGCCGAGCGTGAGCAGCTACGAATTCACTACGCTCAAACCCCTGCCGTACCAGATGGACGGCGAAGTGAAGACGGTGGAAGCCCATGTGAAAGTCAGGGTGGAATGCGCTCCGGCCGCTCTGGCGACAGTGGGCTAATGAACGTCTCCACCACAGGCCGCCGTCACGAAGTCGTAGATACGCCCACGCAACTCATTCGATGCCGCAACTTTCAGTACGCCTTCCCGTGCGCCCACCGAAATCCTTAGCGGCAACAGCGTTCCCACCTTGTCCTCGGCCACTGCATGCGGGTCGCATCGCGCCGGACGGATAGTCAAGGGCACCTCCTTCGGGGCCGCACCGGATGATATCGCGATGTCCCGCGGCCAAGGATCCGCGGGCGATTCGGCCAGCAGGGTGGTTCCGTCGATGGAGTTGATCGTGAGCTTTTGCGGTGACTCACTAGGAGTGCTCGCAGGAGTAATGACAAGACGCACGACGGCGGTGCGACCATCCGGGGCCACCTCAAGATCGGGGGCCAAGACGATGGCAGCTACGGCGGCAACGTCGGCTGCCAAGCACAGCTCGTCGGCGTTCCGGGGCAGGACGTTGAACGGATCCCGCGCCTCAACCGAGGTTTCTGTGGGTCCCTTGGCTGGCTCCGAATATTGAACGACGGCCTTGAGGGGTTCAGTAGGCGACTGCCTGCAATGCGGAGCAGGTAAATTGGCGGGAAGGCTCTTGGGCTGCCGGGGTGGTAGCTCCAGGGCGCCGCCTGTTGGCTCCCAGATGATGTCCTTCTCAAACAACGCGGACTTCAGCCGCGCACCGCTCACGGTAACGGGAGTGTCTGTGGTGTTGGTGAGCTGTATGAGGATGGCTTGCTTGCCGTATTGGTCCCGGGATTGATTAACCTCCACCGAAATGGGTTGTGGCCCGGAACTGGTCGGAGGTTCTTGGTCGGGGGAGCCGTCACATGCCGCCAGCGGCAGGGTGGACAACAGAGCCAGGCCTGCCGCCCAATATCGCCATCCCCTGCACACCATGCCAACAGTGTAGGCGGCCTATGGCGGACAATTTATAAGCATGCTTAGCTTAGTCTCACCACAGATGACGAAGGCACACAGAAGGGAACTCCATGTCCACCGTTACCCAGCTGTTCAAGTCTTCTGCCGCAGACGTCTGGAACGTCATCGCTGACGGCTGGCTATACTCCGGGTGGGTGGTGGGTGCATCAAGAATTCGTGCTGTGGATGACCAGTGGCCACAGGTCGGATCCAAGCTCCATCACTCCGTGGGATCGTGGCCGCTCCTCCTCAACGACAGCACGAGTGTCACCGCCGTCGAGCCTGGCCGGAGCCTGGAACTCCTGGCCCGTGGCTGGCCCGTAGGTGAAGCAAAGGTCCGCATCACCTTGGAGGATCTGGGTGGCAACCAGTGCCGGGTGTCCATGGCCGAAGACGCGATCCGGGGCCCCGGCAAGGTGGTACCAAAGGTACTTAGGGATCCAATGATCACAGTCCGCAACCGCGAAACTCTGCGGCGGCTGGAGCTGATGGCGGCTGGCGGAGCGGGGAAGCCTAGCTTCTAAACGGCCGGGGAGCGGATGACCCAGTCAAAGGCTGCCGCCCGGGAGCGGGCGCCTTGGGCAGCCTTTGAACGGTTGGGTTCGCCCAGCTCTGCCAGCAGCTTCTCGGACAAGACCACAAGCTCCCCGAAGACATCCGGTGTCAGCCATTCGGGACGTGTGGCAAACACGATGTCCTCGCTGGAAGTGTTGCCGCTGGCGCCCAGGGCGAAGGGGCAGCCACCCAGGCCCCCCAAAGCGCCGTCCACCATTGCAGCGCCCGCCTGGATTGCGGCGAGCGTATTGGCGACGCCCAAGCCCCAGGTGTCGTGCCCGTGATAGACGATCCGCCGGGCAGGGGATTCATCCCGCACACGCGCGATCAGGCTGGACACCTGGGCAGGAACGGCTTGACCCAAGGTGTCGCAGATGACGATGTCCGTGGTGCCTTCCGCCCTGGGATCGTTGGCGATCGAGAGGATGCGCTCCTCCGGAACGTAGCCTTCGAAAGGACAAGTGAAGGACGTCGCGATGCACAGCTGAATCCGGCCATTGACTGCACGCGCGTACTCAACTGCCTCAGGCAAGGCGGCCAGGCTCTCGTCCGTGGTCCGGCCGATGTTCGCCTTGTTGTGTGAATCCGACGCAGACAGGCAGTACTGGAAATTCCGCGCGCCTGCAGCTGATGCCTTGGCAACATGGCCGGGTGTCGCTACCCAGATCCAGCACTTTTCGAGTTCCTCGGGAGTGAGGGCCTGGACTACCTCGAGTGTGTTGGCCATGGTGGGGACGAGGTCCGCGCGGGCCATGGATCCGAGCTCGATCGCCGGGACGCCCAGGCGCAGCAGCTCACGGACCGTTTCGATCTTTTGCTCCGTTGGCAGGAGTTTTCCGGTGAGCTGCAGCCCGTCCCGCAAGGTGACGTCCCTCAGGATGGCGCTGCCCAGGGTGTTGGCGTGTGCGCTTTCAAAACGGTTCATGGTCGGACAGCCTCCTCGCGGCCGGAAGCCGCATCGATTTGCGCTGCATCCAGGTGAAGGAGCCCGCCAAGGATTTCTTCAGTGTTTTCACCGAGGTCCGGTCCCAGGTTGCGGATGGGCAGGGACTGGTCCCCGATCACGGGGACGATGCCCGGGAAACCTACTCCAGGGAGAATCTCCTCGCCAGTGGAAACGTCGAACTTCTGGATCATGTTGCGGGCCGCGTACTGGCTGTCCGTGCTGATGTCCGCGGCGGTGTAGATGGGACCAGCAGGAACTCCGGCGTCCTCCAGGGCCGCCAATGCTTCAGACGCGGTCAGCTGCCCGGTCCACTCGCAGATTGCCTGGTCCAGTTCCTCCCGGCTCGCCCAGCGCCCGGCATTTGTCTGCAGCGCTGGGTCCTCCGCCAAGTCCGGCCGGCCGATGGTCTGCATGTACCGCTGGAAAATCGAGTCGCCATTGCCGGCCACCACTATGCTGGCACCGTCCTTGCACACGTACGCATTCGAGGGCGCAATGCCCTCCATCCGGCCGCCCACGCGCTGCCGGTCCACGCCGTAAGCCTGATAGTCAGGAATCAGCGATTCCATCATGGAGAACATCGCTTCGTTCAGCGCGACGTCGATGATGCGTTCGGCGAGGGGAACAGCGCCAGCCGAGCTTCGGCGTCGTGCTTCACGTTGGTACAGGCTCATCATGGAGCCGAAGGCGGCGTAAAGCCCCGCGATCGAGTCTCCGATGGAGACGCCCACGCGCACCGGAGCGCGGTCCGGATCCCCCACCAGATTGCGGAAACCGCTAAAGGCCTCGGCGACGGCGGCAAACCCCGGCCGCTCGGACAGGGGCCCGGTCTGTCCAAAGGCAGAGATGCGGGTGACGATGAGGTCCGGATTGGCTTCGTTGAGGACTTCCGGTCCGAGGCCCCACTTCTCCAGCGTTCCGGGGCGGAAGTTCTCAAGCAGGATGTCCGACTTGGCAACCAAGGCCAGGACAGCCTGCTTGCCGGCCTCGGTGCGGAGGTCCAGGACCACTGACTTCTTGTTGCGGTTCAGCGTGCGGTAGAGCATGGAGGTGTTGCCCTTGTGGAGGCGCCAGTTGCGGAGCTCGTCGCCGGTGCCTGGACGCTCGACCTTGATGACTTCGGCGCCGAAATCGGCAAGCAGCCTGCCAGCCGTGGGGGCGGCAATGTAATTGCCGAGTTCGAGGACTCGGACGCCGTCCAGGGGGGCGATTGTTTCGTGTGTCATGGTCTTCTCTCGTGCGTGCTGATGCGTTCCCTGTGAGACGCGGCGTATTCGCTAATCCCATAGTATGAGTTTGAACTCATATTGAAAGCCTTCGCGCAAATTAGACTGTCCCAATTGGTCGCTGCGCTGGGAAGGGGGCCGTGCCCGCTTCGCGATGCCCGCCACGCCGCGGCCCCCTTCCCAGCTCCGCTCAAGGGTGCTCGAAGGAGCGGGTAACAATTTCTGAGCCGTTTTGTTGGAGCTCGCAGCGCAAGGTAGGCCGAATGACGATGGAGGTTCCGCCGTCGTGGGTTGGGCCAAAACGCACTACTGGGACTATTCCGAAGGGCCTGCGCCTGCGGGCTATTACCTCGGCGGAATCACGGTAGCTCGGCCTTTTCGGCGCCAAGGCGTGGCGGCAGCGCTGACGGAGGCGAGGCTGGAGTGGATCTGGGAGCGGGCGGATACGGCGTGGTACGTGGTCAATTCCCGTAATCAGGCGTCGCTCGCCCTCCACCAGCGTTGGGGCTTTCAGGAGGTGGCCCGCGGTCCCGGATTTCACACGGTAACGTTCGACGGCGGTGAGGGACTGCTGCTCAGGGCGCCCCGCCCGGAGGTCTAAAGAAGGGGACGCGGGCGATTTCACTGCCGTGCCCTTCGTGATGCAACTCCGGCGGCTTAGCATGGTCCCCAAGTACACCAATTGGGGGAGTGTGTAATGGGGCCACTGGAATCGACTCAAACCAACATGACTGGCGCGGCATCAGGCCGGACCGGGGCGGGAGGCGATTCCCCTTTGGGTCCCGGTTCCAGTGCAGTTTTGCAGGCCAAACGACGGCGGCCATCCCGCCTGAGGAAACTGGACCTGGCCATCATCCTGGTCCTGATCATCCTTCTGGCCCTGTCCGCTACTCCTTGGCCCTCCGCCATGTTGATTCGCAGCGTTTTTGAGCGCGGTGCGCAGTCCACCATTGACGAGATGGAGCCATACGTCCCGGACACTCCATTGCAGGAGCGCTCCGGTGTCGTTTACAAGCCTGGCTCTGCCTTTGACGTTTTCAGCCCTGCGGGCACCACCGCGGCGCTCCCGACCATCGTTTGGATTCACGGCGGCGCATGGATTTCCGGGGCTCAAGGCGATGTGGAACCCTATCTGCGGATTCTTGCCGCTGAGGGATACACGACCATCGGGATGAGCTACCCGATTGCACCGGAGGCCGTCTATCCGGCGGCCATCGGCGACATTAACGATGCGCTTGGCTACATCAAGGCGCACGCCATTGAATTGAATGTGGACACCACGCGGATTGTCCTGGCTGGCGATTCTGCAGGAGCGCAGTTGGCCAGCCAAATGACCACTCTCACTGTTAATCCCGAGTATGCCAACCTGATGGGGATCAAACCCGCGCTCCAGAAATCGGACCTTGCTGCCACCATCCTGCATTGCGGAGTCTACGATCTCCGGGCGATGGCGGACCTCAATGGCTTGGTGGCGTGGGGCTTCAAAACCTCGCTGTGGGCATACACGGGAACGAAGGACTGGTCCTCCACATATGCCGGCAGCACCATGTCCACCATCGATTTCGTGACCAAGGATTTCCCGCCGACCTTCATCAGTGGCGGCAATGGCGATGGTCTGACGTGGCTTCAGTCGGTTCCCTACAGCAATCGCCTGAAGGAAGCGGGTGTTCCGGTGACCGAATTGTTTTGGGCTGCGGACCACGACCCTGAGCTGCCACATGAGTACCAGTTCCACTTGAACTTCCCCGAGGCGCGCGATGCGAGGGACAAGACCTTCGACTTCCTGTCCACGCATGCCTCCAGAACGGATTGAGGGAAATACTGTGGACCGCTCGGACGAACCCATTGAGGCCGGAGCCTTCTCCCTGCCGGAAGCCATGACCGGCAGGGCAAGCCCTGCGAAGGCCGCAATTGGTGACGGGCCTGTCTTTGCCTATGTCGCCAGCCTTCCGCAGCCGCAACGTGCCATCGCCGAAGCCATCGATGCGCTGGCAGCCAAGACGTTGCCTACGCTCCAGCGCTCGGTGAAATGGGGCATGGCGTATTACGGCGTCGGCGACGGCTGGTGCTTCAGCTGCGGTGGCTTCGCGGGCCACGTCAAACTCATGTTTATCAATGGAGTGACACTCCAGCCCGTGCCGCCGGTGACGCCCGTGGGAATGGGCAAGGCGACGCGGGGTGTGGAGCTCGAATCCGTGGACGACATCGACGAAGACCAAATAGCGTCCTGGATGAAACAGGTCACGGCCGTCCCGGGTGTTGGAGGAAAGAAGCGCCGACCGTAGATGCCGTGCGGGAATAGTTTGTGATGCTCCCCCGTTCACTCATTTAGATGCATATGCATGTATGCTGGGAATGAACGAGCAACAGGAGAATGCCATGGAAACCCGCCGCATCACAGTCCTTTCCGCCGGACTCGGCGTCCCGTCGTCGAGCCGTCTGCTGGCCGACCAGTTGGCGGCCTCCGCCGAGCGGCAGCTGCAGGCGGCAGGCTACGAGGCGAGGATCGACGTCGTCGAACTTCGAGATTTGGCCGTGGACATCGCCAACAACTTCGTCACCGGGTACGCCGCTCCGCGCCTCGCAGAGGTGATTGCCGGCGTCGAGGATTCCGATGGCATCATCGCCGTAAGCCCCGTTTTCAGCGCGTCCTACAGCGGCCTCTTTAAGTCCTTCATCGACGTCCTGGACCCCAAGTCCCTCGACGGCAAGGCCGTACTGCTTGGCGCCACCGGCGGTACCGACCGCCACCAGATGGTCCTGGACTACGCCATGCGTCCGCTGTTCAGCTACCTGCGGACCCGGGTTGCGTCTACCGGCGTCTTCGCCGGGCCCCAGGACTGGGGAAACGACGACGGCGGCTCGCCCCTCTCGGCCCGCGTAGACCGGGCTGCCGGTGAACTCGTGCAACTGCTCAGCGGCCCCCAGCCTGGGCGCAAGGCCCCAACCTTGGAGTCACTGCCATTCGAACAGCTGCTGGCCGGTATTTCAGCTGGCAGGTAATCCAATGTCATTGGAGTCGTGGAAGTAGGCGCATTGCCACTCCTGTGTCTTTCGCGCCTGGCGATTCGACGTAAGGGACCACGGGGGATAAACGCGGAAACCACGCTTCCCACCGGTGCCGCCGACGGAAACTATGCCGTGGCTGATCAGGGCTGACCGTGGAAACACGAAGTGACCGGACTTCGCCCCTTCCCTTACTGAGATCACCAGGGTGTCCGCGTCGTCGGCGGAAGGGTGGTCCGCGGGGAAAGGTTCCGTGCCTCCGTCGGCCGATCGCCGCCACACAGCCACAAACAGACCCACCTTCGTCGGCGTGAGCTTGCCGACCCGGAAACGAATCGACGCCCTGCCAATGATGGCGATAGCGGCTCCGTACTCTGCGTTGTCGGCCTCCGGAGTGGGTTGGGGGCACTCCCTCCCAAGCCGTTTGATGAGCCGCTGTGCTTCGACCAGCTCCGGAGGGATCATCCGTTCAGTATGCACGGAGGTACCAACGTTTCGAATTTCGACTTTTAGTCGCGCTTAGTCGTCCAGGAGTTCGATGAACTCACGGGCCTGTTTGATGGTGATGTCCGAGTGGCGTGTCAGGGCCAGAGCTGCGCCCTCCACATCACCGCTTTTTGCCAGAGTCCGGATTCGTCCGTAGATCTCGTCGTTGAGCATGTTGCTGCTCACCTCGCGGGTCACATCGCCCTTGCTGACGATGGCCCGGTACCGGTAGGGGAAACGCTCGGGCTCGTCGTCGTCGTCCGACAACAGATCCTTGGGCTGCGCCTCTGGCGTAAAGGGCTGTGGGTGGGCGGCCAGAGCGCCGACGGCGTCGCGCGACGCCCGTAGCCCCTCACCAGTGGCCTGCAGATACAGTTTGATCGCTGCCATGCCCTGACCCTGGGCAATGAGCGAGTAGAGCCGCCTGTGCTGTTCCTCATTCAGCTTCGCCGCGGATTCTTTGGCCAGCTGAACCGGATCCTTGGGGGAGTTGGCTGCAGCTACATCAGCCTTTGTCTCGGCCGAACGCTTGCTAAAGGAACGCATCAGCAGCAATACGCCCGCAATGACCGCGATCAAAATCACGAGCGGGACAAACAAGGAATCCATGGCGTTGTCAGAGCCGATCTACGTAGTTCTTAGCAGTGAGTAAGTCTGAATGGGTGGCCTGGCGGAAGACCTTGATGGCTTCTATCTTGCGCCCGCCACGGACCAGGTTCTGCAACTCAAAGGCGAGCTGCGGATTCAGCTGTCCATTGGGGAGCACCGCAGGCTGGTGCCCCGCTGGTGTACCTGCCGTCCTGGCGATTTGGGCCTGATGAGCGGCCCGGCTTTGCTCTGTCTGCTGGGTGTGCTGGGCCTCGTTCTGGCTTGGCTTGGTGGAAGCCTCGATCTTGGCCCTGGCAGCAAGTGCAGCCTGAACTTGCGAGGCTTGGTGCGCTGCGGAACGGGCCGCAAGTTCGTGTTGATAGCGCTCGGCATCAGAAAGGCCTGTATCGCGCGGTTTGAAGGCCGCTGAAAGCGCCCACAGCAGGCCCACGAGGACAATTAGCGGAAGGGCAATCATCAGCACGTCACCAAAGTTCATCCCCATGCTTAGAGCTTATGCCAGAACTTGGTTATCCACAGCACATTCCAGACTCGGCATAGACTTCTGAGAGGGCAGTGTCAAATTAAGGCCCGCTTTGTAAGATGCATCACATTTGCGGCATGTTTAGCATGGATTTGAGGCCCTGATGACCAACCAGATCAGCTGGGTCTGTGGATGGTTTTCCACCAAAACTTTCTTTGCTCCACAGCCTGTGATGAATGTTTCCGCAGGTCAGACCCTAGTTACTGCAAAAAGAATTTCTCTATCCACAGGGTAACGCACAGACTGTGCACAACGTGGGGGCGGTATTCCACAGGTTATCCACATGTGCACTTGACGGCGGACTTTGCGCCCGGACTGCACACCGCTAACGTGGCTCGGGTACCTGTTTCAGTATGGAATTTGCCCTCTCAGTGACCTTCAAGCAGCCGCGCGCAAACATGCTTGGGGAGACTTCTGTGGATAAGTTGTGGAAATTGGGGAAAGCCGAAAATTGTCGGACCCCCATGGATATAACAGGAGCACTCGGCTGGTCCGGAGGCTCGGGCAATCCATCCCAGGTTCACCTGCGCTTTACGCACCACTGAGGGACTAACTCTCTGCAGTGGTACACAAATGGAGGACGGCTTTGTCAGTTACGCACTTGGACTCAATCGAGGGCTCACGCGCTTCGGATTCGAGCCGGAAACCTCCGCAGGACATCCCCGCTGAGCAGTCAGTCCTGGGCGGCATGATGTTGTCCAAGGACGCCATCGCCGATGTCGTGGAAATCGTTCGTGGTCACGACTTCTACCGTCCGGCGCACGAGACGATTTACGAGTCCATCATTGACCTCTATGGCCGTGGTGAACCCGCCGACGCCGTAACGGTCTCCGATGAACTGACCAAGCGCGGTGAGATCAACAGGATCGGCGGACCGGCCTACCTGCACGAGCTCATCCAAACTGTGCCAACGGCAGCCAACGCCGGTTACTACGCCGAGATCGTGGCAGAGCGCGCAGTGTTGCGCCGCCTCGTGAACGCAGGCACCAAGATTGTCCAGATGGGCTACGGCCAGGACGGCGAGGTGGAAGACCTCGTCAACCAGGCACAGGCCGAGGTTTACGCGGTTGCTGAAAAGCGCACTGCCGAAGATTACGTGGCGTTGAAGGACGTCATGGAGTCCACCGTGGACGAGATCGAAGCTTCCGGGCATCGCGGCGAAGGCATGGTGGGCGTTCCCACCGGTTTTTACGAACTCGACGAGCTGACCCACGGCCTCCACCCGGGCCAGATGATCGTTATCGCTGCCCGTCCTGCCGTTGGTAAGTCCACCTTCGCGTTGGACTTCGCCCGATCGGCAGCCATCAAGCACAACCTGGCTACGGTTATGTTCTCCCTGGAAATGGGCCGGAACGAGATCGCGATGCGCCTGCTTTCCGCTGAAGCCACCATCGGTCTGCAGGACCTCCGAAAGGGCACAATCAAGGACGAGCAGTGGTCCAAGATTGCCACCACGATGGGCCGCATGAACGATGCCCCGCTCTTCATTGATGACAGCCCCAACATGTCGCTCATGGAAATCAGGGCAAAGTGCCGCCGCCTGAAGCAGCAGCATGACCTCAAGCTCGTCATCCTGGACTACCTCCAGCTGATGAGCTCCGGTAAAAAGGTTGAGTCGCGCCAGCAGGAAGTTTCCGAGTTCTCGCGTGCCCTCAAGCTGCTAGCCAAGGAACTTCAGGTTCCCGTCATTGCGCTGTCACAGCTGAACCGTGGTTCCGAGCAGCGCCAGGACAAGCGCCCCATGGTGTCTGACCTTCGTGAATCAGGTTCCATCGAGCAGGACGCCGACATGGTCATCCTGCTCCACCGTGAAGACGTGTATGACAAAGAATCGCCGAGAGCCGGCGAGGCCGACATCCTCATCGCCAAGCACCGTAACGGTCCCACCAAAGACATTGTTGTCGCGTTCCAGGGCCACTACTCGCGCTTCGCGAACATGGCCGGCGATTCTGGTGGTGGGGGCGGGTTCTAACCCTTCAGGCTCAGGGCCCGGCCTACGCGAACGGGGGAGGGCCAACGATTTCGATGCCGCCATTTACCCGACCGGATTCTCGAATCCGGTCGAAGTCCACCGCCTGAGCCTCGTCTTCCGTGCGAAGAGGTTCGCTGGCGCCGTCGTAAAACGCCTGCGAGCTGCCGGGTGTGTGGAGGCATAAAACGCGGGTTCCGTCCTGAAGAACTTTGAACGCGTGTGGCACGCCGCGGGGCGCAATGGTCACTCCGCCGGCGGCGACGCGATGCTCCTCACCGTCCATGTTCATCAGGATCTCTCCGGCCAAGATGTACATGGTCTCGTCAGAGTCCGGATGCGTATGCATCGGCGTCACCTTATTGAGGGACATTTCGTCTTCAAAGAGGAGGAACGCCCCTGCTGTCTCGTCAGCCGTCGCTTTCCAAGTATGGATGCCGCCACCGAAGAACCAGCGCTTGGCCCCTTCTCCGGGCTGTCGGATGATTGCCGATGCTGCCTTCTTCGTCTCCATGGTGCTCGCCTCAATGCGTTGTAGGAAGACTTTATGAGACGTATGTCTCATGACAAGACTCATGTACCATGAGGGGTATGTCAAGAGCCTACGTTGACGTTGGGCGGACCGGTCAAAAGCGTCGCACCCTGGAGGCGCTCCTCGCGGCAGCCCGTACCCTGATCGCGTCCGGCGTTTCTCCCACTGTGGATGAGGCCGCTCAAGCGGCGGGCATCCCACGAAGCACCGCCTACAGGTATTTCTCCGGACAGCGGGAGCTTCTGGCTGCCGCCCATCCTGAAACTGCACGAACATCACTGCTTCCGGCCTCTCCTCCCGAGGGTGTCGCGGAGCGATTGGACGCAGTGGTAGTGGAGTTCCTTCGGATTATTGTTGAAACCGAAGCCCAGCAACGCACCATGTTGCGGCTTTCGCTTGAGCAGTCAAACGGAGAAGGCAACAGCCTTCCCCTCCGGCAGGGCAGGGCAATTGGCTGGATCACCGAAGCGCTTGCCCCACTGCAAAGGACAATGACGGACCAGGACATCCATCAATTGGTCCTGGCGATACGCAGTGCCATCGGCATCGAGTCCCTCGTCTGGCTAACCGACGTCGGCGGGCTTAGTCGTGAGGAAGCCGTCGCCTCAATGAGGTGGACGGCAGGGGCCCTCTTATCCCACGCGCTCTCCAGCGGACTCCCGGTCCGCGCATGAATCCGGTGCTTGGTTAAAGGCGATGTTCCAACAGGACTAAGGCGGTTGTTCAGGGCCGTGGCAGTACCAGCAGGTACCCGCTGGGGAGCGCGCTGCTCCAGCGTCGCGGCTCCCGGACAACGAACTGCGTCGCCAGCTGCTCAGGGGTCAGCAGGCTGTTGGGTGCAGGGGAAGGCCCCCACTGCCCGCTGCCGTAGGGATAGAGCGGATCCTGCACACGAATTCCCGTGACGGAGAAGTCCGGGAACTGGGAGGGATCCCCGAGTGACTCGAATCCGCTCATCACCCAGGCGTGGCGGCCACTCCACATGACCAGGCCGACAGGGCGGCCTGTAGTGGCCATGGCCCGTGCGGCAGTTCGAATTGCTTCCCCATAATTAGCGACGCTGACGACTTCGTAGGGTCCCATCCCGACGGCAGTCAGCACTGCCGCCCAGCCGAATGGATTCGCACCGTTGAATGAGTCGGAGGACCGCATTCGCGCCATTTCCCAAAGCTCGGACTGCTGGGCGCGGCCAGCCCACGTGCCGCCTCCGGTATCGTCGACGAGGTTATGCGCGATCTGGATGCTCGCCGCGACGCACCAATCAAACGTGTACTGCGGTACGAAGTCGCCTTCTTGGTACAGGTTCAGGGAATAAGCCTGAGGCACCGCTACAGGGGTTGGAACTGGAGCAGGTGTCGAAATCGGAGCAGGGGCTGTTGTCTGAGGGGGCCCCTGAGCTGGACCGGCGACACCGCCGGCCACTGGCTGGGCTGTGGAAGATGATGTTTGTTGATTCGGGGCGGCCTCGTCTACGCCTATCGGGGACGAACAGGCCGAGAGAAGGGTGGCCAAGGCGACGAACCAAGCCAGGAGACGGGCACGGGCACCGGTCATGATCCAGTTTAGCGCTCGGCCCTCCACCACCTGAAGGCAGCCTTTCCACCATTGGACGGGGGCTACACCACCCTAAATGCGACGGAGCGTCGAGTAGGGGCGACTTGGGAGGGTTCCTGCCACCCACGGCTGAACTGATGGTTCCAGTGGAATCTGCCCGCGGCCGTCGCGAATAATCAACACCACCGCGCCTATTGCGGCGGCAAGGGAAGCCAGGCCCAACAGGACTAAGACAACAGCAAAAGCCAGAGACATCTCCACGCACCTCTTGGCTTAATTTTACTGGTGTTCGTGCCTGAGGTGATGGAGTTTCAGCTAGTTGCCGGCCGCTTTGAGCAAATGATCCGGCAGCCGATTCCCCGGAGCCCGGCCTCGGATTTCCAACAACTCGCGAGCGTGGGCATGCAACTTCTTGTCCTCTTCGGACACAGGAACCCACTCAGGAATGGGCACCGCCGTTCCCGTTTCGTCCCGGGCCACCATCACGGTGAGGCAGTACGTTGTTAAGTTCATCTCGCGGGTTTTCGGATCACCGGAGCGGACGTGGACAGCGATGTGCATCCCCTTTGCGCCCGTGTAAACGAGACGAGCTTCTACTTCCACCACGTGGCCGATCAACAACGGCCGGTAGAAGCGCACGCCGCCTGAGAACACTGCCACGGTGTCCTTGCCGCAGTATCGGGAGGCGCAAACGTACGCGGCTTCGTCAATCCATTTCATGACAATGCCGCCGTGGACCTTGCCGCCCCAGTTCACATCAGTGGGGGCCGCCATAAACCGCAGGACGACGCGCTCGGCGGTCCCGGCGTCGGTATATTCCTGGGCGTTCATCGCATTGACGATCTGTTCACGAACTTCAATGCGCGCAAGCGCATGACCCCTTTGCTCGATTTCTTCCGGGGTGGCCGGCTCGAATTGCGGCACGGGAATCGGCTTGCCGTCAGGTCCGACGGCCACGAAAATCACCATGCACTGGCTGTGCATCGTCTCCGGTCCGCCCTTGGGGTCACGGGAACTGACCACCGTGTGGATGTGCATGGAGGAGCGACCCGTATACACGATGGTGGAAGTTACCTCCACCATGTCGCCGCTGTTCACCGGATCGGTGAAGTGAATGTTGCCCACGTAGGCGGTGACACAATACGACTTAGCCCAGCCCACCGCTGCGGCATACGCGGCCTTGTCCACCCACTCAAGGACTGTGCCGGCGTCGACCGAGCCGCTGTGTCCAATGTCCATCGGTGCCGCAAGGAAGCGGAGGGTCACTGAATTGTCGGCTGTCTCACTCATGCTGGAAGTTTACTGTTGGCAGGTTTCTGTTACGTGAGTAAGTCTGACCTGCTGTCCCCGTGACCGGACATCGGCTGCCTACCCGCGCTGGATTCCCAGGGTTGCGATGAGATCCTCATGCAGCTCGAACCATACCCGGTGGAAGGAATCGCAGTCGGTCGCAGTGAACCAGGCCATGTCCCTCCGGGCATGCTCGAGCGCGTCCATCAGCCTCCGGGAGTAGCCCCCGAATCGTGGCAATGATCCCGTCAGGCGTTCTTCCAACGGACTCCACGAAGCCAACGCCTCCTCCAAGATCCCGGCGGCAGCTGTGCCAGCTACCTGCTGCAGTTGGATGGCGCTGCAGGCACTGACAACGGTCAGATTGAGGTTCACGAACTCGCCGTGCACGCCGATCACCAGCGGCCGGGCATCTTCACGCTCCAGCTCAGCTGCGAGGAGGCGTTCATTCTCGACCCGCCCCAGGCTGGAAAGTGCCCATCCGCTGCTACCTCCAAATGAAGTGTGGGAAACGAAACCGAGCACGCCGGCGTCGATGAGTTCGGATTCGACCAAGCTGTGATCCCGACTGAATCGATCCGCGACGGCCTGGGTGTCGGCGAACCCGAGGAGTCGGACGGCGTGAAGTGTAAGCAACAAGTCGCCAGTCATTCGGCTGATTCCACAACGGCAGCACAGGCAACTGTGCCCCAGGATCCGTTGATCATCAGAAAGCTTCCGTCCGCGAGCAACGTCATAGCGTCCCGGACACCTACTACGGCCGGTATTCCGAACTCACGGGCAACGATCGCGGCGTGGGACAACATTCCGCCATTCTCAGTGACAACTGCCGCAGCCATTCCGAAAAGTGGCGTCCACGCGGGGTCGGTGGTGCGGCACACCAACACATCGCCAAGCTGGAACCGACCGAAGCCATCAGGTCCGTTGATGATTCGCGCTGTCCCGGAGGCGATCCCTGCGCTCGCGGCGGTTCCGCTCAGCGTCAGAGCCATCGTCACCGGCCACCCGCCGGGTTGGGTCGATCCGAAAGCCGATCCAGTCGTTGTTGTGCGGCCTGGGCGGAGCGGAGCCCGAGGCTCTCTGCAATCTGCGGCCACGTGAGGCCTTCTGCCCGCGCAAGAAACAGAAGCGCGGTTTCGACGGCGTCCATCTCACCACGAGCGGCGGCAACCAGCGCGAGGGCGGCACGTAGATCCGCGACCTCGACGGGGGCGGGATTGGCATCTTCGCCCTGACCGGAACCCCGGGATCGCCACAGGACGTGCTGGATCAGGTCCATGGCGGAAGGAGGCTGACCCGGGGCGAGCCACGGCCGGGCATTGAGGTCCGATCCACCTCTGTCCATGAGCAACCGGACAGCGCTGGTTTCCCGCTCCGCTTCGTCAGCGTCCTGGGAGCCTCCGACGTTTTCCATGTGCTGCTCCTTCGCTTCTTCGACCCCAAGCATGGAATATCAACATTATGTTGTCAACATACTGTTGATGCAGTCCTTCTAATAGACACAGCCGCTGGACTTGATACACAAATGAGAATCAATATCATTTAACGCATGCCTCGTTATCCCATCCTTGTTTCCCCTGTCCTAGCCACCTCGAAACGCCGGTTCCCCGCCAAGCCGCTTGCCGCCGTCGGGCTTTCCGCCCTTCTACTTAGCGCCTGCGGAGCACCCGGAGGCTCAGCTGGCATCGCCGCAGAGACCGCCGCAGCCGGCAGTGAGAAGTCCAGCCCGAAAGAGGCGGGCGCGCCCACTCCGCGGCTGGTTTACACGCACGACGCCGGCATCGGAGTCCTGGACGCCACCACCCTCAAGCCTGTGGGAGGGGCGGAGCTGTCCGGTTTCAATCGACTGAATCCGGCTGGAGACGGACGCCACGTGTTTGTTTCCACGGGAGACTCGTTCCGCCTGTTCGACGCAGGTGCCTGGACCGAGCCGCACGGTGACCACAGTCATCACTACGTCGCGGAGCCCAAGCTGACCGAGTTGGCGTTTGAAGCGGACAAGTCCGGTCACGTGGTCCATCATGCGGGCAAGACAGTCCTGTTCAGTGACGGATCAGGCAAGGTCGAGAGCTTCAAGTCGTCCTCATTGGGTGCTTCGATCGAGGATGGTGCCCTGCCCGCAACCGACGTCTACACAACGCCAGAAGCGCATCACGGTGTGGCAGTCGAACTTGAAGGCGGCAAGCTGCTGGTGACGCTCGGAAATGAGGAAAGCCGCTCCGGAATCGCCATCCTCTCCGCAGGCAAGGGCCAGGAACGTCAGGAAATCGTCCGCAATGAGGACTGCCCTGGCGTCCATGGTGAGGCTGTTGCTGCCGGAGAAGCTGTGGTGGTCGGTTGCGAGAACGGCATGCTGATCTACAAGGATGGCGTGATTACCAAGGTCGCCAGCCCGGATGCATACGGACGTCTGGGTAATCAGGCGGGTTCCGAGAAGTCGCCCGTGATCCTGGGGGATTACAAAGTGGACAAGGCCGCTGAGCTGGAACGCCCAACCCGTATTTCGCTGGTCAACACTGAGACCGCAAACCTTCAGCTTGTCGATATTGGAACCAGCTACTCCTTCCGCTCGCTGGGGCGCGGACCTGCCGGTGAAGCTCTGGTGCTCGGAACTGATGGTTCCTTACGCGTTATCGACCCGGTTTCCGGTTCTGTGACCTCGACGATCCCGGTTGTCGCCGCTTGGGAAGAATCCACCACGTGGCAGGACCCGCGTCCCACGCTGTTTGTCCAAGGCTCGACGGCGTTCGTCACCGAACCTGCGACGAGCACCATTCACGCGGTGGACTTGAAGATAGGCAAAGTGAAGAAGTCGGCTCAGCTGGAGCATGTCCCGAATGAACTGACTGGTGTAGAAGGCTAAACGCTCTCTCACTTCCAGCGGCCTTTCCGCCGATCTTCTCTCACGTCCACTGGCTTAAAGCCGGATGTTCTATCGCTTTCCTGACGAAAGGGAGAGAACATCCGGCTCAATGGGCTGTTATGTGAGAGAACGTCTGGGGTTAGCAGGGCGCTTAGGCGAGGACGCGGAGCTTGGATCCCTGCCTGGCGAAGAGTGCGTTGTCGGCGGAGAGCTTGCCGGCACCAGCAAGAGCGAGGGCCAGGGCGGCGCCGGCGAAGAGCAGAACCAGCTCGTATCCACCATTGGCGACGAAGACGCCAGCCGGTGCGTGAACCAGGAACAGTGCGCCGAGCATGTCAATGGCCAGGAGGGCTGCGAAGACCCTGGTCAGGAGCCCGATAATCAGCGCGATACCTCCCACGAGTTCAAGGGTTGCAATCACCGGGGCTACCGCGGAAGCGCCGGGGACACCCATCTGCGCGAAGGAGGCCTGCGTTCCGGCGATGGTGAATTCGTTGAACTTCTGCCAACCGTGCGCGGCGAAGAGAAAACCTGCAATAACGCGCAGGACGGTCAGGGCTGTGGTGCTCAGGCTGGACTTGTTCATAGCTTCAACCTTTGCCCAGATAAGTTGAAGAGTCAACCAATTAAGAAGTTCCGTGACTTTTCCCACGTGGCCTTGCTTGTAGCCATGGCTGCAGAAGGCGCGTCGTGATCGGCAGGAAGATGTACGTCATCAACGGCGTCAGGATGACGATATTCAGGAGCACTTGGAACACCAGCGGCCACCCCTGCGTCAGGGGGTGCAGCAGGAAATTAGCCAACAGACTGAGTGGGAAGAAAGGCAGGAAGATGCTGATAGCTTGCTTCCAACGAGGCGGCACAACGGTTTCGGGGACGACCACAGAGGCGTCACCGGGCTGTGAAAACCAGCCCTCGATTCCTGTGCGCCGTTCAACGCGGGTGGTCTCCATCATTTCCCGGGCGCTATCAATCCACCAGCGCCGCTCCTCGGACTGCTCCCATCCGTGCAGCGTTTCAGCATCAGCGAAGCGGTAGAGCATGTGCCATTCGTTTGATCCGGCGCCACTCCGAACCCATCCCGACCCCAGATACCCAGGCCACTCACGCGCCAATTCCTGGCCGGCGTGCGCCCAGGCGTTTGCTTGCCGGATGTACCCCGGAAGGATGGTGCGGGCGACGGAAACGGTAACGGGATGCTTGTGTGACACGGCCCCAAATTTACCCGTCCCCGAGAAGACTAGGCTTGTTTAGTGCCTCAAACCACAACCATCACCACTCGTTCGAATGCCCGCGAGATTCTGCATCTGGCAGTGCCCGCGTTCGGTGCGCTCATAGCCGAGCCGCTGTTCTTGCTGGCCGACTCCGCCATCGTTGGCCACCTTGGCGTCGATCAGCTCGCTGGTGTTGGCCTGGCATCCACCGTTATGCATACCGCCGTGGGACTTATGGTCTTCCTGGCATATTCGACGACGCCGGCAGTCGCCCGCGCGATCGGTGACGGTAAGTTGGCGAAAGCTTTGGCGGCAGGGCGCGACGGCGTGTGGCTGGCTTTGGTGCTGGGCATTTCGCTCGCTGTGGTCGGCTTCGTCGCTGCCGAACCTCTCGTAGGTCTGATGGGCGCCACCGACGATGTGCGTGGGTTCGCGGTCGATTATCTGCGCTGGTCGATGCCCGGGCTCGCCGCGATGCTCCTGATCTTCGCAGGCACCGGCGTGCTCCGTGGTCTTCAGGACACCCGGACTCCTCTGGTGGTTGCAACTGCAGGTTTTGCGCTGAACATCGGGCTGAACTGGTTTCTCGTGTACGGCGTGCACCTCTCTGTTACTGGTTCGGCGATCGGCACCAGCATTGCCCAATGGGCCATGGCCGCCGTGTATCTGGTGATGGTCGGGCGGAATGCACGGCAACACGACGTGTCCTTCAAACCCGACTGGCATGGCATCCGGGCCATGACCAAGGTTGGCTCCTGGCTGATGCTGCGCACGCTCAGCCTCCGCCTCGCCATCCTCGCCACGGTCCTCGTGGTCACAGCCCAGGGTGCAGTGAACCTCGCCGCGCACCAGTTGGCGATGACCATTTTCTCCTTCCTGGCCTTCGCTTTGGACGCCCTCGCCATCGCCGCGCAAGCCTTGATCGGCAAGGAACTGGGTGCGAGAAATGCTGGCCGCGTCCGGGAACTCACGCGGACCATGATCCGATGGGGTCTCGGTTTTGGGGTGGTCACCGGGCTTCTGCTGGCGTTGGTTGCTCCTTGGGCCGGCTACCTCTTCACCTCTGACGCCGGTGTCCGGGAGGCTTTGACCCTGGCCCTTTGGGTCCTCGCCGTTGGGCAGCCGTTGGCCGGCTACGTGTTTGTCCTCGACGGAGTTCTCATCGGTGCTGGCGACGCGCGCTACCTGGCGATTGCCGGCCTCGTAAATCTTGCAGTCTATGTGCCACTGCTGGCGGCCGTCCACATCGTCAGGCCCGACGGCGCGGCGGGGCTGGTGTGGTTGTGGGTCGTCTTTGCGCTGGGCTACATGCTGGCCCGCGGGGTCACGTTGGGGTTGCGTGCGCGCACTGATAAATGGATGGTGCTGGGTTCGCACTAAACTGGACGCGTGACTCTCCCAGCGAATTCTGCCCAGACACCGTCTGCCTCCGTGGCCGAGCTCTGGAAACCCGTGCTGATCCGCGCTGCGGTTGCACTGGTGTTTGGCCTGGTCACGATCTTTTGGGGATCGCCTTCTGTGCAGGTCCTGGCGTGGGCTATCGGCCTGTATCTGCTGGGGACAGCGGGCGCTTTATGGATGTCCCGCGTTCTGCCTGCGGCCGTTCCTGTGGTGGTCGCTGCAGGCGGTGTGGTGGCTTTGGTCACTCAGTCCGACGCCGGCGTCGCGCTTTCCGCCGCCGCAGCGCTACTGGTACTTGGCGTCTTTGAACTGGTTCATGGACTGCGGAATCGCGACTCGTTGACCCGTGACTGGCTTGTTTCCGGTGTTATCGCTTTGGGAACTGCCGTGGCGTTGCCGTTCTTCATTTCGCTCGGGGCTCACGCTCTTTTGGGCGTCGCTGGTGGTGGCGCTATCCTTTCCGGAGTGTTGTGGATGCTCTCCGGACTTACCCTCCGGCATGACGTTCGGTCGGGGACTCAGGCCACTGCGCCGGGTGCTTCCCCCGAGGCCGTAAACTAGTAGCTGGACGTTCTACTCGCTGTAGAACTTTTGCAACCGGCGGGGAGCCGAACAGGCCCGCCATCATTGGAGGAATGACCGTGGCAGACCAGGCACCAAGAGAGCCGCGCAAGATGCGGACCTCGGTCAAGGGACCCCTCATGTTCTCCGCGTTCTTCGCAGTATTGGCATTTGTTGCGGTGCTGATCTTCGCCTCGGGTGGCAGCGCACGCACTCCCCGGTTCGACCTCGCGTTCACCGGCGCCGGTATCGCGTTCATCGTGAGCCTCGTAGTGGCTGCGATGCTTTCCATGAGCCACAAGGAAAACGCCGAGCACCTGGGCAAGGGCTCGGGCGTCAATCTCAGTTCAAAGCGCCCAGGGCACGGCGGCTCCGCAGCCCCGGGTTCGGCTGCTGATGAGACAGAAACGCCCGACGGCGGCCACTGACCTTCCAGCATTTCCTCACTTCGGTGGGGAGGCGCTTTTTTGTGGGGCGGCGCCAGGCCCCGCTTACTCGCCCTCAGCAGCTTTCCTTGCCCGATATGCCGCGACGTGGGCCCGGTTGGCGCAGTTGCCCGTGTCGCAATAGAGCTTGGAGCGGTTGCGGCTGAGGTCAAGGACCACGGCGTCGCAGTCGTCGGCGGCGCACACGCGCATGCGATCCATTTCCTGGCTGCGGATCACGTCAATGATTGCCATGGCAGCTTCCGTGCCCATGCGGTCGGCCAAGGGTGCTTCGGGGGTTGTGGCGTGGAGATGCCAGTCCCAGTGATCGTGCTTGACGAGCTGGGGGAGTGCCTTGGCGTCAACCAGCAGTTTGTTCACAGTCTTTGCGGCGGTGTCCTGATCGGCGGACCACAGTGAAGCCAATTCGCTCCGGAGGCGCTTGATACTGCGCAATTCCGCTTCGTCATGAGTCCTCGAACCGGAAAATTCTTCGGCCGCCAGAAACGCGTCGAGGTCCTCCACGGACGTCAGGGAATCCTCGCCGTTGGCTGCGGTGTTGACGAGATTTACGACGCTGCGAAGTGCAATCTCGGTGTCAGGCGCAAAATGCACTTTGACTCCTTACATGGTTCGGGGGTACTGTCATGACCATAAGCCCACTTTACTCCTGACAGGAGGCTGCTGTGTCAGCTACAAAGACGAAGGCTGATGCAAAAGGTTTCCTGGCCTCAGGACTTGGCATCGCTCTCTTTTCTTCCGCAGTTTTCGGCACCTCCGGCTCTTTCGCTAAATCCATGCTGGAAACTGGCTGGTCACCCGGCGCTGCCGTTGCCGTGCGACTCACCGGTGCCGCACTGATTCTGGCGATTCCCGGCGTCGTAGTTCTCCGCGGCCGCTGGCACCAGCTTAAGGACAACTGGCTGACTATCCTGCTGTTCGGGCTCATCGGAGTCGCCGGCTGTCAGCTGTTCTACTTCAATGCAGTGGCCCGCTTGTCCGTGGGTGTCGCACTGCTGCTCGAATACCTGGCTCCGGTGATGATCGTGCTGTGGCTTTGGATCGCCAGCCGACGCCGTCCCCGAGCCCTCACCGCTGCCGGCGCGCTGCTTTCGTTGGGCGGGCTGGTCCTTGTCCTGGACCTGACCGGCGCTGTGAAGGTGGACTTCATCGGCGTCCTCTGGGGCATGGCTGCCGCAGTATGCCTGGTGATCTACTTCTTCATTACAGCCAAGGAAAACGACACTCTTCCTCCACTGGTGCTCGCCTCGGGCGGGCTTCTGGTGGGCGCGCTGGTCATGTGGCTGGTGGGTGCCTTGGGGCTGATTCCCATGACTTTCAGCACCGCTGATACCACCCTTGGCCCATGGACAATACCGTGGTGGGTGTCCGCCGTGGGACTAGTAATCCTTGCGACCGTCCTCGCCTACGTTTCAGGGATCATGGCGGCGCGCAGCCTGGGGTCCAAAGTGGCGTCATTCGTTTCGCTGACAGAGGTGCTGTTCGCCGTGATCTGGGCCTGGCTGCTGTTGGGCGAATTGCCGGGTCCCATCCAGTTGCTGGGCGGACTTCTGATTGTGGGCGGTGTGGTCCTGGTCCGCGTGGACGAATTGCGCGGCGACCGCAAGGCAGCCCGGAATGCTGAAGAGGCCGTCCGCGCCAGGGTCCTGGATCACGCGAACGACGTCGAACCTGTCCCCTCGGGGCCTGTCGCCAAGGTCCCACGGGACTAAGGGGCGACTGCAAGTTTTGATCCTGGAAAAGCGAAAACCCCGAACGCCTTTGCGTCCGGGGTTTTCCCAACTGTCTTAGTTGGAAGCCTGCTGCTGCTGCTCAGCGTTCTTCTGAGCGCGGTCGCCGGCTTCGCGAAGGGCGTCGGCAACCTTCTTCAGGTTGGAAGCGTGCTGGCTGTCCCACTCGCCGCGGAACTTGTCAGCGTCCGGGCCCTTCCAGTCGGTGCCGTCAAGGGCACCCTTGAGCTGTGAACGCTGCTGCTCGATGTTCTCGGCACCGGCCTTCAGCTTGTTACCGAGCTGACGAAGCTGATCAACATCTGCACCCCAAATAGCCATGAGATTCTCCTTCATTTGTTCGGACCCGAGCTCTTCGGCATCCCCAGCGGCCTCCGGCTCATCCGGAAGATCCAATAGCTAAAACCTATCGTGGGATTCCAAAGAGCGTCGATGGGCACCCCTCCCCATGCAGCGCTGCCCATAGTTAGCATGGGGTTATGTGCCGGAATATCAGGACTCTCCATAACTTCGAACCACACGCTACGTCGGCAGAAGTGGAGGCCGCCGCGCTGCAATATGTGCGCAAGATCAGCGGGTCCACCAAGCCGTCCAAGGCCAACGAGGAAGCTTTCGCTGAGGCTGTCCACGAGATCGCCCACATCACTCAGCACTTGCTGGATTCGTTGGTGAGCCATGCCCCGGCGAAGAATCGTGACGAGGAAGCCGCCAAGGCAAAGGCCCGGGCTGCTGTCCGCTTCGGGACGGCTTAAGGCGAACACCTGCAACCTGAATAGCACATGACGTTCCGGGAACCCGGAACGTCATGTGCTGCTAAGTAGTAGGCGCTACTTCCCGAACGAGCGCAGCCGCAGGGAGTTCGCCACAACAAGCACGGAGCTCGCTGCCATTGCTGCGCCCGCGATCATCGGATTCAGCAGTCCAAGAGCTGCCACCGGGATACCAATCGCGTTGTAGAAGAAGGCCCAGAACAGATTGGTCTTGATAGTGGAGAGCGTCTTGCGGGAGAGCTCAATGGCCTGGACGAGCTGACCCAGATCGCTGCCCATTACCGTAAGGTCCGAGGCTTCGATCGCGACATCCGTGCCCGATCCCATCGCAATGCCAAGATCGGACTGCGCCAACGCTGCGGCGTCGTTCACGCCGTCGCCGGCCATAGCCACAGTTGCACCGGAGTCCTGAAGCTTCCGCACCGCGTCCACTTTGCCTTCGGGCAAGACACCGGCGAACACGTCATCAGGAGAAATCCCGACGGCGGAAGCTACCTGGGCGGCCACGGCAGCGTTATCACCCGTCAGTAGCATCGGACGAATTCCCAGGTCCTTCAGCCGCTGGATCGCAGCAGCCGAGCTGGGCTTGATGGTATCGCTCAGGCTGACAATTCCCGCAGCTTGACCGTCCACCGCAACCCAAATTGCGGTTGCACCGCTGTTCTCCTGGGCTGCGAGTTCGTCCCGTTGGCTGGAATCGAGGGCAATGCCGTTCTCCTCAAGCCAGCCTGAGCGCCCAACGACAATCGTTTTTGCGGTGCCGTCCAACGCCACGGTTCCCCGGACACCGCCGCCAGGAGCGGAACTGAAGTCATCCACGCCCGGGAAGGTACCGGCGTCGGGCATTGCTTCCTTGGCCGCTGCTGCAATCGCGTGGGCGATGGGGTGCTCCGATGCCGACTCAACCGCACCGGCAAGGGTCAGAACTGCTGCCGGTGAGTGGCCATTGAGGGCAACTGTATGATCCACAGCCAGCCTTCCGCTGGTCACGGTGCCGGTCTTGTCCAAAAGGATAGTGTCCACGTGGCGGGTGTCCTCAAGCACTTGTGGACCCTTGATGAGGATGCCCAGCTGGGCGCCGCGGCCCGTTCCGGTCAGCAGGCCCACAGGAGTTGCAAGCCCCAAGGCGCAGGGGCAGGCGATCACGAGGACAGCAACCGCAGCGGTAAACGCCGCATTGAGGTCGCCTGAGAAGAACAGCCACAACAGGAACGTCACCAGCGCAAGCACCAGCACGATCGGCACGAACACCGCGCTGATCCTGTCCGCCAGACGTGCGATCGGCGCTTTTCCGGTCTGCGCCTGGCTGACCAAACGGCCCATCTGCGCCAGGGTGGTGTCGGACCCAACCCGTGTGGCCCGAACCAACAGACGGCCAGAGGTGTTGATGGTGGCGCCTGTCACCTGACTCCCCGGACCGACCTCGACCGGAACAGATTCGCCGGTAACGAGAGAGGCGTCGACGGCGGACGCGCCGTCAATGACCACGCCATCCGTCGCGATCTTCTCACCAGGGCGCACCACAATGACGTCATCTACCAGGAGTTCTTCAGCAGGTATTTTCTGCTCCCGGCCGTCCACCAAAATCGTGGCATCCTTGGCGCCAAGATTCAGCAGGGCTTTCAAAGCTCCGCCTGCCTTGGCCTTCGCATTCGCTTCCAAATACCGGCCTAAAAGCAGGAACGTGGTGACAACCGCGGCGACCTCGAAATACAGCCCACCTCCGGACATGCTTTCCATGCCGGGATGCTCAGTCATCCGGGGATCCGCGAACAACTGCCAGGCGGAGTAGAGGTAAGCCGCGATCACCCCGATGGAAACGAGCGTGTCCATGGTGGATGCGAAATGCCGGGCGTTGATAGCAGCGGCCCTATGGAACGGCCATGCAGCCCAGCTGACCACTGGCAGCGCCAGTACACCCACAATCCAGCCCCAATTTGTGAACTGCAGGGCGGGCACCATCGAAATGGCGAAGACGGGGATGGTCAGTATGGCTGCCGTGATCAGGCGTGGGCGGAGTGTTGACGCGGCAGGGCCGTGGGACATGTGGTCTGCGTGCTCTGCGTGCTCTGCGTGATTTGCGTGGTCGGCGGGTGCGGAACCGCCGGAGCCGTGCTCTGCATGCTCGCTCGTGCCTCGCTTAGACGCATGCTGCCGCACGCCTCCGGCGGTTCCGCCGTGGGCGTGGCCGCTTCCGCCGTGGCCGCTTCCGTTGGGCACAGCCAGCGTTGTCTGATCTGGCGTCATCGCGTTGTGATGGGTGGACGTGTTTGCGTGGGCCTTGTGATCCGAGAGGTCAGTGCTGCTCTCGGTGGGGGTGAGTCCAACGTGGTGGTGCTCGGCGTGGCGCTCGCGGGTGTGGGGGGCCGGGGGTTGGCGAACTTTGGCTTTGTAGCCCGTGGCGTTGACGGTGTCCACGATTTGCTGGTCCGTTACCGTGGCCGGAACGGTCACATGGGCTGATTCCAAGGGCAGGTTGACGCTGGCTTCAACGCCTTCAAGCTTGCCGAGCTTCCGCTCAACTCGATTGACGCACGAGGCGCAGGTCATGCCCTCTATGTCCAGTTCGATGACCCGGGTTTCGGGCTGATTGAAGGTCTCCTGGTTACTCAAGAGGTCTCCTAGGCTTCGTTGGCTACCACCAAGTAGCCGGCTTCAGCAACGGCCTCGCCTATTTCTGAAGGCGAGAGCTGGTTGGTGGATTTGATGGTCACGGTGGACAGTCCGCCGGGGTTGAGGTCCACTGAGACCTCTTCCACGCCGTTAAGTGCTTCGAGTTCCTCGCTCACGCTTGAAACACAGTGGCCGCAGGTCATGCCGGAAACGTTGACGTTTGTCTGGATGGTCTGGCTCATGATGCGCTCCTTTGTAGTGAGTTGAATGGTGTGGTGTGTGGTGGCGGAGTTACCGCAGCAGGCGCCCGATGGCATCGGTGGCCTCCTTCACTTTGGCGTCGATCTGTTCGGCGCGGGCTTCCGGGTTGGGCTCGGAGGCAGCGCCAACCACACAGTGGCCGATGTGCTCCTCGACGAGCCCAAGGCTGACGGCGTGCAGGGCTTTCGTGGCAGCAGCTACCTGCGTGAGGATGTCGATGCAGTACTTGTCCTCTTCCACCATGCGCGCGATGCCGCGGACCTGCCCCTCAATGCGTTTCAGGCGGCGCAGGTATGCATCCTTGTTGCTCGTATAACCGTGCGGCGCGGCGTGCTCCAGATCCACTTCAATGGTCGGGAAGTCACCGCCCGGCTGACTAATACTCAGGTCTGCATTGCTCATGCATTGAATGTATACCCCTTGGGGGTATCAAATCAAGTACCCCCCAGGGGTATCTCGCTAGTTGTTGCCAAGGAGCGCGAAGCAAGCCGGCGATCACGTAGTCTTTGCTTTGGCGGAAGGAGAATGCCGCTGAATCCGCTTTTCTCAACGGAGGACACGTGAAAACCTCACCGCTCGCCATAAATCTCGATCCGGCCGCCTTTTTCCGCGCCAAGCTGCAGTGCGAGATCGACGTCATGGAAGTGGCCGAATCGGAGCCCGGTTCCCTCGTTGTGGTGGACACACGCAGGCAGTCCTCATGGGACCACGGGCATATTCCCGACGCGGTACATATTCCGACTGCGCAGATTCCGGCGATGGCTGCTGGCTTGATCCCGGCGGGTTCAAAAGTAGTGGTCTACTCATGGGGTCCGGGATGCAACGGCAGCACATTCGCGGCGCTCGCATTCGCCGAGCTGGGATATTCCGTGAAGGAAATGATAGGCGGCATCGAGTACTGGATCAGGAATGGCCTCCCAGTCGAGACTGCTTCCGGAGTCAGCTCGCAGAAGCCCGATCCACTGGTCACAGCTCACAAGTACGGGGACGGCTTGAAGGATTCTGCCCAAGACATCGCCCGAACCTCGGGCCGGTGATGTGAGGAACTTCGGCCGTCAGGCTTTCTTCAGTTCCTGGGCGAGCATCACGAGGATTCCGCTGGGGCCTCGGAGGTACGTGAGTTTGTAGACGTCGCCGTAGGTCGCCACGCCGCGAAGCGGATGGAATCCGTGCTTTGCAGCTACCTCGAGGGCCTTATCGATATCGTCGACCGAAAAGGCCACGCGGTGCATGCCAATGTCGTTGGGGCGCGTGGGGTCAGACTCGATCGCTTCCGGGTGGATGTATTCAAATAGCTCAAGGCGACCCTGACCGTCAGGGGTTTGTAGCATCGCGATCTTGGCATGGTTTCCGTCAAGTCCTACAGCCATGTCGGCCCACTCGCCGCTGATCGTGTCACGCCCGATGACTGAAAGACCAAGATCGGTGAAAAAGGCGATTGCTGCTTCGATGTCGCGAACGGCGATGCCCACGTTCTCAAATTTGATGGCCATGTGTTGAAAGCTACCAAGGTCTGGCGATTGGCTCCAATGCTGGGGGGCGCCGCCTGTTCACCCACGTGACGGCTCGGCTTCCCGTTCCCGTAGCCTTGCGCAGGTAATTTGGCCGGTGCCCCCAAAGCCAAACCGATCTCTGGAGCCTGATATGTCACTCACACAACGTGCCCTGGGCGTAGCCGCCGCCTTGGTCCTCAGTGCCATCCCCGCATTGCCAGCCCAAGCGGCCCCGAGCGCAGACGCCGGTGACTCCTCCTTCACCTTCGGCGTCATCGGGGATGTTCCGTACGGTCCCGCCCAAGTCGAACGCTTTCCGCAGATGGTCACCGAACTGAACAACCAGGACGAGCTGAAGTTCGTCACGCATCTGGGCGACATCAAGGCCGGATCCGCCCAATGCACGGACGAGTACTTCGCCGCCATCAGGACCCAGTTTGACCGTTTCGAAGCTCCCCTCATCTATACGCCCGGCGACAACGAATGGGTGGACTGCCACCGAGCCAACAATGGCGCCTACAACCCGCTGGAGCGGCTCGACACCTTGCGCGAAATGTTCTTCAACACTCCGGGAAAGACCCTGGGTGGCAACATGCCGGTCAAGTCCGCCGCGGAGCAGGGGCTGCCCGAAAATGTGACATTCAGCAAGGAGCGGGTCGCCTTCTCCGTCATCAACGTCCAGGGTTCCAACAATTCACTCGCGCCCTGGTCAGGTCTCGGTGAGACCGTGCCCAATGAAGCTCAACTTGCGGAGGTCCGGGCAAGGACAGCAGCGGATGTGGCCCAGTTGCAGCGAACGTTTGCAGATGCCAGGAAGACCGGCTCGCGCGCCGTCGTGATCATGACCCAGGCCGACATGTTCGACCCATTCATGCTCTCGCAGGGTGCCGAGGCGAACCCGGAGCTCGTGAGCGGCTTCCGCCCGATCGTCGAGGCAATTGGTGCCGGGTCCGCGTCCTTCGGTGGCCCCGTCTACATCTTCAACGGCGACAGCCACGTGTACAACGACGATGCACCGTTGACTGCGGGCTCGCCCTGGCTGGGCATCTACGGCGTGAACGCTGCAGAGAATATCCGCCGCGTGACCGTTGAAGGTGCAGCAACGTCCAACGAGTGGCTGCGTGTGACGGTTGCTCCCAACAGTTCTCGGGGCAGCGATGTTCTGAGCTGGCAGCGCGTTCCGTACGCGTCCTGAACCACGCAAGAAGGCTCGACGTCGGCACTCACCTGGGTGCCGACGTCGGGGCCTTCTATCCGGTCTCGGCTTCCTTCAGAACCAGCGCTGTCCCCTGGAACGCCCGCAGTTCGAGGAAGAAGCTGCCAAGATCGTCCACTTGCCCCACGTTTTCGCCGCTGAAGAGATCGTGGACGCTGGCGCCAGGGACAAGATGCGAGGACTGGATGCTGCCGGCGATGTCCTGGTCGGAGAAGTTTAGGACGGTGACTTCAAGCTCGCCGCTGCCGAGTTGGTTGACAAGGACGAGCAGCCCGCGGTTGGAAACGTCGGGCACGTCCAGCAAAGTGCTGGTTGCGATCCCTGATTGTTCCCTTACTTTCAGGATCTGCTGCAGTCGCCGGGCGTAGGAGCCAGGATCGTTGAGCTGTTCAGGCAACGGACCGTAAAGACTGGTAGCACGTGGCATCCCGGCCAACGACGTCTTGGCATCGGGACTTGTCCCCATGAGGTCGTGTGCGCCGCGGTTGATCCAGCGGGTATCGCCCTGGGAAGTGAGCACACGTACGGTGGCGCGGTCCAGGGCTGTGATGCCGGTGAGGTCCCAGCCGGAAAGGGCGAAGACCCCGGGCTGCAGCGCGTTGTACATGGACAGGAGCACGTGGGCGTCAAGGACCTGGGACTCTTGCTCCTTGGTGATGGCGGCGGGGTCATTGATGCCCAGGGCCGCCATGATGAAGCTGACGGTGGTGCAGGCGATGCCGTTGGTTGTGAAGACCGCGTTGTACGGGCCATTCTCGCCCGTGAGGCGTTCACGCAGGGTGTTCTGAACCTTCTCGGCAACCTCGGCACCGGTCAGCTCTTCGCCGGCAAGCTCGAAGATGTCTTCCCGGTGGCCAGCGGCAAAGTGGAGTAGCTCGTAGGTCAGTTCATCGTGGTTCTGCAGCGCGTGCACCAGGGAGGCCTGGTCCACGCCGATCTCCATGGCAAGCCGAAGGGTCAGCCGCAGGAACTCGGTATCACCGGTGACCAGCGCGTAGTGGTAGGCCGGCCTGGTGATGAAGTCGTAGGACAAATCCGGGCCCGATTCCGACTGCGCCTTGATGTCGTCAATGGTGAGGTTGAGTTCCTGGAAAGAGAACCCGCCCACTTTGCGGATCATGGAACCAATGAGCTGGTTCGCTGCCTCGGACAAGGGGTGGCCTTCCGACCAGCCCGGCTGCTCCTCAGCACTCTTCTCGACGCCGAGGAACCCGTTGGCATCCAGCCGCAGAGCGCCGGTGCCCAGGTCCAGGAGGGAGTGCAGCGCATCGCCCACCACCAAACGCATCCCGGCGAAGGTTGGGTCCAGCCAGTTAATGGACGGCTGGCCGGCCTTGAAATAATGGAGATACACCCAGCGACGGGTCTTGCCGGTGGTATCCACGATCGGCCGGGTGGCGCTCCAGTTCGTCTCCTTGACCCCGGGCTCGTAGAAGATCACCCGTTGGAGCCTGCCGATGATGTACCCCGCCTTTTGCAGGGCCTGCTCGGCGTCGGGACTGATGTTCACTGAGTCTTCGCCCTCGGGAACATCAGGCAGCAGGTGCCAGTCTTCCTCGGGGATATCCACCATGTGATAGATGCCCGGGTAGTCCCGGAAGTTCATCTCGGCAAGACGGAAGTCCGCGCCCTTGCCCGTGTGCCCGGGCACGATGTCGTCGATGACCGTGCCGTCATGATCTGCGGCGACTTCGCACATCCGACGGAATTCCTCTTCGGTGCCGAATGCCGGATCGATTGCCATGCTGATGCGGTCAAAGTGACCATCAACGCTGGGCGTTTGGGACCAGCCGCTTATGCCTCCGGCCAGCTTGACGGGTCCGGTGTGCAGTCCACGGATGCCGATCTCCCGGAACGCTTTCCAGAGCCCCGGATCTCCCAACGCGGACAGGAATGACTGGCCCTCGCGGGTGATGAAGGAGAGAGGGTAGGCCGTGAACCACACGGGTGCGCGCTCCACAGCGGCCCTGGGATTTGGCCGAGCATAGGCGTTCTGCCACATACTCGCCTGGCCCGAGAGTTGCCGGGCCATGGTGTTGGCATCGCCGAGCATCGACTGATTGCGTAGCCAGTCCACATACGTTGGGTTGCGTCCGTCGAATTCCAAGGAGGGGCGGGCTGCGAAGAATTGCCGTCTGCGGGCTATTGGACGCAGGGCTTTCGGGCGGGCCGGATAGAACTGTTCGTCGAAAGTAATTTCCGCCGGCTCGGACGCTGCAATGTCGGCGGTCTCCGCGCCATTCGTAGGCTCTGCGCCGTTCACACCCTGTGCAGGCTCAGCGCCGTCCGTGGGTTTAACGCCGTCCGGTTTCGAACCGTTGGCCGGCGTATCCTGCCCACCGGAATCTCCTGCGAGGCTTCGGTTCTCTGACACGTTCTCGCTGGCTATGGGCTCCCGCACAGTTTTCTCCTTTACGCGGTCGCCGCTTTCGCGCCGACCTTCCGAGGGGTCGTTCAAGAGGTCGCGTACTCCGGCTTCCCGGAGTCTTCATGCTAAGCACCGGAGTACACCATTTGTCGACCCATGACTGACCTGTGGGTTGCGGAACCACCCGAAAAGGCTCGACGACGGCCCTCAGGTGAGTGCCGGCGTCGAGCCTTGGCGGTTGCGTTGGTCAGCCTTGGTGCAGTGCTTCCTGCCGGCGCTCCTCCAGCGCGTTGCGGACACGCTCCACGTCCCGCGGGTAGCAGAAGTAGAGGGCCGTGAGGACTGCCGCGTTGACCAGCATGAGGATCACCAGGGTCCAGAGGAACACGGCCTGGATTCCGAGGCTTGAGGCCAGTGCGCCCGCTCCGAGGGAGAAGACGGCCCACCCGATGGTCTCGAAAACGGTCAGGAAGATGGCGAAGGCCTGGCCGCGAAGTTCCGGCAGGACGACGGCCGCGACGATCGGACGGTTGGCGGGCGGATTGGCTCCTTGGGCGAAGCCGATCAAGGCCCAGAACGCGCTGTAGATGCCGATGTTGTCGTAGTCGAATTGGGTGGCGAAGAATGCGACGGCGGCGAAGAGAACCTGGGCGCCCTGCAGGTAGGCAACCCGGCCGCGATCGGGAAGGACCCGATCCAAGAGGGCGACGAGCCAGCCGCCACCCGCGGTTCCGGCAAAGTAGCCGAGTCCAAAGGGCACCAGGACGATGGCCGCGACAGCGTTGGTGAACCCCCGTTCCACCACGAGGAACTGGATACCGAAGATCGCGATGAGGAGGTGCCCGGACAGCAACCGCGAGAGCATCATGATGGAGAAGCTCGGAATCCGGAACAGCGAGGCCACGGAGCGAACAGTGACTTTAGGGGCCAGGCGCTCGCGGCCGCTGAGGTCTGCGAGCTGCTTCTCGGAAGCGCCAACTCCCGGGTCCTTCAGGAGCAGTGCCACAAGCAAGCCGGCCAGGAGGCAGATGCCACCGATGGTCCACATGCCGAAGCGCCAGCCGTCAGTAATGCCCGTAAACAAAGCGATGAGCGGGGCAATGAAGGAGCTGATAAGGCTCATGAATCCGTAGAAGTAGCCCGCAGCCTTGCCGCGCTGGCTGTCATCGAAGGAGTCCGCGATGATGGCGTTGGCGATCGGGCTTCCACCGATGATCGATGCCGACATCAGCGTGTTGAGGATCAACAGTTGCACGAAATCCTGGGAAAAACCTGCTGCTATACCGAAGACGCCACCTGCCAAGGTAGTGGCGATCAGCGCTTTCCGTCGGCCGATCTTTCCGGCAAGCCAGGCCCACGCCGGACCGGCAGGGACAGCAATGATTTTGCCGAGTGCGGCCAGCAGGCCAAGGTGGCTGCTCTGCAGTTTCAGGGCCGCCGCAATGGTCGGGAAGAGGGTGGCACTGAGGCCGGCTTCCGTATTGTCCACGACGGTAACGCCGGTGAGGACAGCGAGGTTTCGCCAGCGGTGGGGGACTTTGCTGGCCTGGGCTGCTCCTTCTGCTGGAGCTTCCGTGGCGAGGGCGGGGCTGGGTTGGGTGGTCATGGGCTGTAGGTCCTGTCTACATTGTCAGGCTGGGTTGGGGATGTGTCACTGGCTTGGAGTTACGCCGTGGGGACGGCAGCCAGTTCCTCGGCAATGGACCCGAGGGCGCTCGGGGGAACCGGGATGACGGCTGCGAGCTGGTAGAGGCTGAGCTGGGCGGGGATGTTTACCAACTCAGTGCTGATGAGGTCGGGGAGGTACCTCTCCACGGCTTCGCGGCCGCGGACGTCCTGGAGCAGTTCCAGAAGGGGCAGTGCCAGGGCCGCTCCGCCGTCGCCGAAGCTGTCGATCGGAGGCAGGGGTTCCAAGGCGAGCCGCGCCCTGTCCGCTTGCTGGGCGGCGAGCAGGTGCTGGGCTGTGGGTTCGGAATCGAAGGGAATTCCGAGCCGCTGGAACTGGCTTTCCGGTGCATCGTTGGCGTGCATGAGTTTGGCCATTGTTTTCAGAAGGCGCAGTTCCAACTCGTCATCGATGATCGGGTTCGTTTGGTGTGGGTCGTTTTCCACGTCGAACAGGAGGGATCCGTGGACCCACGAGTTCATCATGGAGGTGGTCTGGAGTTGCATTGTCCGCAGTCCCTTGGTGAAGCTGAACGCTTCCGCAGGTTCCCACTGCGCGAGTTCGGCCGTTGAGAACCGGGACCGCATGTGGGTGGGCATCAGCGTGTAATCCTCCAGCGGAGTGTTGGAAGGATCGACGGCGGCACGCATGTAGACGTAGCGGCCGTCAGTGACGTTGACGTGGCCACCGTGAATACCGAACAGGGCCGCCTCACGTACTTCGCTGTCATCCTGCAGCACGGCGGCAAGGTCCTGGCCCTGCATATCCTGCGTAGGTTCGACGCCGAAGAAGCGCAGCATGGTGGGTGCGATGTCGATGGTCTGGGCAAGAGCTCCACGCCGGGTGTCCTTGCCGCCCGTGCGCGGGTCCCACAGGAACATGGGCAGGTGAACCAGCTCGTTGAACCATGGCTGAACAGATTTGGCCCACCAACCGTGCTCGCCCAGCAGGAAGCCGTGGTCCGTGTTCACCAGGAGGAGGGTGTCTTCCCACAGGTTGTACTGATCCATGGCATCCAGAACGCGTCCGAGCGACTTGTCGCACATCGAGACCAAAGCGGCATATTCGTAACGGGCGTGCTCCACCTGATCCTGAGGCTCGGTGACCTTCTGATATCCAGGCCAATCGAATTCGGGGCCATCGTAATCATGCTCGTACAAGGCCTTGTATTTGCTGTGGGTGAAGAAGGGCTCGTGCGGATCGAAAAGCTCGATCTGGAGCATCCACTTGTCTGCTTCACGGTTGGTATCGATGAAGTGCAGGCCGGCGTCGACAGTTTTGGTCTGGGAGTGATCAGCCTCGGTGGGCATGTAACTGCGGTTGATGAGGTCCTGCCGCTTCATCCCGGCACGCCAGTCCTGGCTCCCGCCGGAAGGATTTACTACACCCTTCCAAGGGTCGCCTTCCTGGCCACGGAAGAACTCCCAGGTTGTGTAACGCGGGTGATAGGTGGCGCCTCCGTCCTCCCAGTAGTGCGGGTGGTCTGACACGAGATGCGTGTGCACTCCTGCCTTTCCCAGCATCTCCGGCATGGAATCGTCGAAAGGTTCCAGCGGCCCCCAACTGCGGTGCAGGAAATTGTGGCGGCCGGTGTGCATCTCGCGGCGGGCTGGCATGCAGGGCATCGAACCGGCATAAAAATTGTCGAACGTGGCTGTCTTTGCTGCGAGGCGGGCAAAGTTGGGGGCATCTACGAACGTGTCCGCGGCGTACGGGGAGAGCATGTGCCTGTTGAGGCTATCGAACATGAGAATGATGGCCTTCATGGTCGCAACTCCGCCGGTACTGCGGTGAGCGAGCGGGACGACAATTGTCCATCCAGGAGCTCCTTGCGCAGGCTGATCAGTCCAGCCACGTGGGCGTCGATGGCGCTCGCGCCCATGAGGTGCAGGCGCTCTCCCACGGATTCGGCCAGCTCCGTGTCAAAGGCGATGGTGGGAGCCCATTGTTCCCTGCGGTCGCGGTTGCGGTAGCGGGCGATTTCGTCCTGGCGGGTCTGGATTTCGACGTCCAGAATCCGGAGGAGTTGCTCCGCGCTCATGAAACCCGCAAAGGACAACCGCGCGGCGAGTTCGGGGTCCTGAAAACGGCTGGCCGGGTGGTACGGGCCGGTGAGCCAATCGAGGAACACTGTGGCTCCTTCATCAGTGACGCGGTAGGTCTTTGCGTCCTGTGCGCCGGGCCGGGGGTCCACGCTATGGGTCACCCAACCTTGGCTCTCCATGCTCCCGAGCGAGCGGTAGACCTGGCTCATCTGCGTATTTGAGCGCAGGAAGCGGCCGTGGGTGTCCAGGAACTTCTTGATGTCGTAGCCCGTGCTCGGGTGCTCCAGCAGAACTCCAAGAAGGATGTGTTCGAGCTTCATTGTTCTCTCCATTGGCGGGTCATTCCGTGACGCGGATCACGTCTTCTAAGAAAAGAATGACACAAGTGGAATGGTGAGTCAATGACACAAGTGGAATGCTTTTGGTTGCATAGGCGCCGACGCAAGTTCCGGCGTCGAACCTTAACGCCCAAGCCTGTGTACACAAGGAGGGCGGGAGGCGAAGCTTAAGGGGCACGTGCACCCAGGGGGAGTTCCGAATGTACAAAGCGCCGAACAAGGCAATCACGGACAGCCGGCTCGACCACGCATTCTTCGTTCTCGGGGGAGCCGCTGCCGTATGGCTGGCGTTCCTGTTGGTGGGGGAGAGCTTTCACCTCGGGTGGGGCCAGGTGTGGTTCTCCTTTGTGTTCTGGGCCTTCCTTGCCTACCTGCTGCTGCCCCGCCTCCACCGAATACTGACCACCATTTACGTTCCCGGTTACTTCATCGGGCGGGCCCGGACCAGCGACGGACTGCTCGGTGACCCGGTGAATGTGGCCCTTATGGGCACCGAGCCGCAGATCCACGCGACCATGAGGGCTGCCGGGTGGACCATTGCCGACGACGTGACCTTCGCGAGCAGCCGGCGCATCGTGAGCTCGACACTTTTGCGGCAGAGCTACACCCAGGCGCCCGTCAGCCCCTTGTACCTCTTTGACCGTCAGCAGGACTTCGCCTACCAGCAGGAAGTGGACAGCAACCCCGGCAAACGCCACCACGTCCGCTTTTGGCGCTGCCCGGAGGGTTGGATGCTGCCCGGCGGGCACAAGGTGGACTGGCTCGCCGCCGGCACCTACGATCGCAGCGTTGGCTTCTCACTGTTCACCCTGCAGATCACGCACAAGATCGAGCAGAATACCGATGTGGAGCGGGACCACATCGTGCGGACGGTGTCGGAGGCTGAGCCTGCCTTAACCGTCCGTGTCATCAAGGACTTTTCCACCGGATATCACTCGCGCAATGGCGGAGGGGACTCGATCTCCACAGACGGCGATCTGCCCATCATCGACGCCCGCCGTGTGCCCGTCCCCGCCGACCAACCAGCCAGCCAGACGGACAGCCGCGACCGCCGTCCCGCACCCACCATGACGGGCGCATTCCTCGTGGTCATCCGGGCCTTGGCGGCGCTGGCTTTGGCCATCACCTTGCTCACCTCGGGCGGCGACATCACCATTGAGGACGCCAACCTTGACCCGCAAACCACGACGGCGGCAATCGTCACCATAGCTGCGATCGTCCTGGTCTTCGGGCTCGGCGAGGTATTCCTTGCCTGGCGGATATTCCTCGGCAGCAACGGCGCCCGAGTCATTGCGATGGGACTCAGCTCCATCTCGATCGTGGTCCAAGCCATCGATGCCTCCACGGGGACCACCAATCTCACGCTTGAGGCAGGCCTGTCCGGTTTGGCCACGGACATCCTGGTGCTGCTTGCTTTGTCCAGCCAACGGGCCAGGATCTATGCCAAGCGCCAGCGGGTGCCGGCCGTCCCGCCGTCGGTGGTTCGCCGGGTGGCTTCCTGACCTTCTTTGACGGCGGGAGTCCCGCGGCGCGCCGAGGAATGCGGCGTGTCGACGGGCTGTGAGCGTCAAAGTGGGTGCTGACGGATCAGCCCCTGAAGCTTAGCCAATCAAGTACCCATCAAGTGAGACGCTCTACCAATAATGCTGCTAATCCGGCTCTAGTGAGACTTTCCCAACGGTCGGCTGGTTCCTCTATCAAGTTCCCATCAAGTAAATCCGACGGCACTGTCAGCTCACCGCTACGTAGTGATTGCCTGTGGCTCGGCCGCAGCCCACGTGGGCACGTATCGCCGCATTCTCGGTGCGGCTTCGGGATCGAACGGCGCTATTAATCCGGCCTCAACAGCTTCGCGAATTAGGCGCGACGCTTGAGCACTGTTCTGAGGTTCTATGCCGAATCGCTCACGCACTGAGGTGTTGGTAGTGTGCTGTCGGGTGACGTGCCGCAGGCACGCGTGAAGGTAGACTGCTCGAACTCGATCTTGTTTGTCCATTTTCGTAAGCGGCCGATACGCGAAGAGCACGACCCGGGTGTGGTTCTCCGTCACCTCTACAAGCGGCGCCGGGAGCTGGTGGTACTCAGTTTGAAAAACAATCTTGTCCCAGCCGCTTCCGCGTTCTTCACAGATTCCGGCCCTTCGCATGACAGAAGCAAGTGCTTCGTTCCTGGACTGAGGAGGTGTATCGACGAACCTGGCGGGGTCCATCAGCGGAACGCCAGGGCTCGTAAACTCGATGCGATCCTCGAATATTTCAAACATTGGCCCGGAACCACCGACAGTGAAGTCTTGATGGATCAGCGCATTGGCAAGAATCTCACGGATGGCGAGAGGAGGAAACATCGGAACATCTTTCCTCAAAGCTCGTTCTACAACCTCATTGGCTGGCAGCAAGGCCTCGATGTACCCAACAAGCCCATCAAATCCATTCGCGTAGCCTCTGGTGCCCACCTGCTCCTTGAGAGTTTCGATTCGACCTGCACCGCGGTATTGAATGACTCGGGCGGCCTTTCTGGACAGATTCTGGAACTCGGAGAGCCGCTTGGCAAACAGAAGGGCTCCGAGGTTGGAGATGTTCCAATCTCCGGACCCTGAGAGCTCAACGAAACGTTCGGATGCGAGGGCGTTAAGGATTTCGTTGGGGGTTCCCGGAAGTGGCTGTCCCATCAAATCAAAGTATGCGGGGTAGTCCAGTAGCCTGAGAACATCATCGCCGCGGACGTTTTCGAGAGCTATCAGCCGTTCAAAGGGCGTTCGGTCAAAAAGTCTCCAAAGCTCCCGCTCTTTTTGAGGAAACTCCTTGAGCTTCTTCTTGTAGCTGCCGATTCGGATGTATTCGGTGTCCTGGAACCGCACAGGATGTCCATATGCGCGCTCTATGCGCAGTACAACAACATCGTGAGCCTGAACAATGACTTCAAAGAACTCGAAGTTGATTTTGGGGGACACGACTCGTAAGAGCCAGTTTTCAAGTTCCTCATTGCCGATCTTCTTTTGCCGTGGCTTGAAGTTGGTACCAACAATGGCATGATCATCGTCTCTGACGCCCCAGATCATATATCCGTAGACTTGCCCCGCCATGGCTGCGGAGTTGGAGAGAGCCGAGATGTATTCTCCAATCGCGGCGGGGTCAGCGATATTCTCCTTAAATTCGACCCATTCGGTTTCGTTTGGTAGAGACGCGAGTTCCACAACAAGATCGGGAAGGCTGTTCTCGGGGACGGATATGCTCATTTGAAATCCTTTAGCAGCCGTCCAGAGACGACGCTCCTACGATTGCTCATCAAGAAGACCTCCTACGGAGTTTTTGTCCCAGCGGAATGTGCGCACAGGAAGAAGTAGCCATCGATAGTCTGCCATGTTGCATCGAACATCAGCAGATATACGAGCGTTATCCACAGGTGGAGAAGCCTTGGACTGATGCACGACACCCAAATTCGTGGCGGACGCAAAAACGGGCTAGCGACGCCCGGATTGGGTGTCGCTAGCCCGTTGGCGTGGCGGAAAAATTACGCAGTAACAGCCAGGGCGTCGATCTCCACCAGCATGACCTCGTGCGGGAGGTCCACAAACACGGTGGTGCGGCTCGGCAGCAATCCGCTGGGCACGTTCTCGCGGATGAACTCTCCGTAAACCTCGTTCATCGCGGCAAAGTCATCACGGGTGGTGAGGTAGACGCGGAACATGATGACGTCTTCAACGGAGGAACCGCCGGCCTCGAGGATGGCCTTCACGTTCTCCAGCGTCCGACGTGTCTGGACGCGGACGTCGCCCTCGCCGATGTACTGGTTGGTGGCGGGATCCATGGGGCCCTGGCCGGAGACCTGGAACATCCCGCCCTTTTTGATGCCCTGGGAAAATACGTGCGCCGGGGCGGGGGCGCTTTCGGTCAGTACTACGTTCTTTTCACTCATGCTGAGTTCCTTTCGTGGCTGATCCAGCCGAGGTCATTCGAGATAGCCTCGGTGCTGGCTTTGAGGTCGGGCAGCAGCTCCAGCAAGCCTTCATAGCTGAGCATCACTACCGGTACCGAACAAGAGGCTGCGGCCACAACGGCGCCGCTGGCGTCGCGGATGGGGGCCGCGATGCAGTGCACGAATGCCTCGTGCTCAGCGTTGTCGTGGGCCCAGCCCTGTTCCTTGACCTGCTCGAGTTCGGCCAGCAGGGCCTCCGGCGAGGTCAGGGTGTTCTCGGTAACTTTGATGTAGTCCAGCCCCGCCGCGATCTTTTCCTGCCGGCTCCGCGGCATGTCGGCGAGAAGGACTTTGGACACAGCGGCCGAGTGCAGCGATGCAGTCAGGCCGATGCGCGAGTACATGCGGACGGGGTGGTGCGACTCGAATTTGTCGATGTACACCACCTCATTCCCTTCAAATGCCGCGAGGTGCACGGTGTGCCCGGTGCGGCCATTCAGCTCGGCCAGGTGCGGGTGCGCTACCTTGCGGATGTCCCTCTGCTCAAGGGCCAGCGATGACAGTTCGAACAGTTTGGAACCCAGCATGAACCGCTGCTCTTCGTCCCGTACGACGAACCGCTTCTCCTCCATGGCGTGCAGCAGCCGCATCACGGTGGTTTTGTGCACGGACGCTTTGGACGAGAGCTCGTCAAGGGTGGCGGGCTTCGCTGCGAGTTCGGCGAGCAGGTCGATGGCCCGCATGAGGCTCTGGCTCAAAATGTCACGCTCCGGTTCTGGTGTTGAAATGTCCCTCTTCAACATGGATAGCAGCCCAGTCCTCATCCGAAGAATCGAGGATGGCCGCGAGCTCAACAGCGTCAGGCAGGGGGCCGCGGTCGCCATGGACGGTCAGGGTACACGCAGCCGCGACGTGCCCCCGCCGGAGGCTCTCCTTTTGTCCCAGCCCGAACAGCATGCCGCTGAGGTAACCGGCGGCGAACGAGTCACCCGCGCCAACAGGCTCGACGACGGCGACGGACAGTGCGGGAACTTCCTCCCGGGTGCCGGTCCGGTCCAAAGAGATGGCGCTGATCGCCTCGTTCTTGATGACCAGAACCTCCGGATCCGGCATCATGCGGCGGAGGCATCCGCAGCGTGGAACTGACGTTCACCACCCCTGATGCCCTCAAGCACGTCAAGCGCGCGACAGAGACTGCAGCAGACCATGGTGCCGCCGTCGGAATCGGTACGGTCCTGACCGCTGACCAAGCCCGCGCAGCGATCGACGCCGGAGCCAAGTTCCTGGTGACACCTGGCATTCGGCCCGAGGTCGCCGCAGTCGCCGTGGCCGCCGGCATACCCTTCAGCCTTGGCGCCATGACGCCCACCGAAGTGGCGCAGGCATTGGACCTTGGGTCCGGCGTCGTCAAGATTTTCCCTGCCCGGCAACTCGGACCTGCGTATCTGAAGGACCTGCAGGGCCCCTACCCAGGCATCCGTTTGTTGCCTTCGGGAGGCATCGACGCTTCCAACGCCAAGAGCTACCTCGACGCCGGTGCTGCCGCAGTCTGCTGCGGCACCAGCGTGGTCCCGCCCGCAGCGGTCGCTGCAGGCAACTGGGCAGACATCGCGGCCCGTGCCGCCGCGTTTACCGGCACCCTCAAGTAGGACTCACCCAGAAAGAATCCCCATGAATGAATTTCTCGAATGGCTGCGGCACGACACCGCCGGCCTGCTCCTCCTGGCAGGCGCGGGCATCGCCCTCCTGCTGTTCCTGATCATCAAGGTCAAGCTCGAACCGTTCATCGCCCTGGTGGGAACCGGCGTGATCGTGGCTTTGGTGGGTGGGGTCTCGGTTGAAGCGTTGGTCGGCTCGGCCACCAAGAGCAGCGACGCCCTGATTGAGAAGGGCTTCGCCGGCATCCTTGGCCACATCACCGTGATCATCGGCCTCGGTACTGTGCTCGGTGCCATCCTCGAACGTTCTGGTGGCGCGGAAGTGCTGCTCGGCAGGCTCGTGAAGATCTTCGGCGAAAAGGGCACCCCGCTCGCCATGGGTATCACCGGCTTTGTGCTGGGTATTCCGGTGTTCTTCGATATCGGCATCTTCGTCCTGGCGCCGTTGGTTTACGTCGCTGCAATTCGCGGTGGTAAGTCGCTGGCACTGTATGCACTTCCGTTGCTGGCCGGCCTCTCCGTGACACACGCCTTCCTGCCTCCGCACCCCGGACCCGTTGCTGCCGCAGGCCTGTTCCATGTGGACCTTGGCTGGATCATCCTCATGGGCCTCATCTGCGGCATCCCGGCCTGGTTCGCCTCCGGTATTTTGTGGGGCACGTGGATTGGCAAGCGCGTGATGGTGAATGTTCCCGAGGACCGCATCGTTGCTGAGGCCGAGGAAGCCCGTGGCCACGAGCCGTCCATCGGACTGGTGCTGCTGGCTATCGGCCTGCCCATGATCCTCATCCTCGGTGGCACCTTCGGCAACATCTTTGCTCCTCCCGGTGTTTTCCGGGACGTACTCCAGTTCTTCGGCAACCCGGCCATCGCGCTGACCGTCGCCGTGCTGCTGGCCATGTGGCTCCTGGGCATCCGACGCGGCATGAGCTCCGCCGAACTCAGCGAAATCACGGGTTCATCGCTTCGTCCCGTCGGCATGATCCTGCTGGTTGTTGGCGCCGGTGCCTTCTTTGGCGCAGTTCTCTCAGCCACCGGTGTTGGCAAGGCTGTGGCGGACTCGCTGGCCCAGGCCGGCCTGCCGATCATCCTCTCCGCCTTCGTGATCAGCGCGGGCATGCGCATTGCGCAGGGCTCGGCGACCGTGGCGATCGTCACCACCGGCGGCATCCTGGCCCCGAGCTTGGCCTCGGGTTACACCCAGCCGCAGCTCGCCCTGATCGTGGTGGCCATCTCCTCCGGCTCCATCATTGCCAGCCACGTCAACGACGGCGGCTTCTGGATCATCTCCAAGTACTTCAACATGTCAGTCAAGGACACCCTGAAGACCTGGACCGTTCTGGAGACAGTGTTGTCGATCGTGGGCTTCGCAATGGCGGCGCTGCTGTACACGTTCGTGAGGTGACCTTTCGGCACCCAAGCCGGGTGCCGGCGTCGTGCGCTTGTCCCCATGAGAGTGCAGCTTAAACAAAGAGCTCCGGAGTGCGTTATTGGGGGATACGCACTCCGGAGCGGTCTTTGAGCAGGTGCTTCCGCTTCCTGCAGTAATCACTCTACGTTGGGCGGGACGGCATTGCCACCACCTCGAATAAGTACTTTCGCTTTAGTTTTTACGGGCAGCTTCCTGGGGCTTTTTCTGCGGCACGATCAGCACCGGCCGGCGTTGATGATGGCTCAGCCATGCCGCCACCGAGCCGTTCAAAGCCTCGGAAATGCGGTGTCCCAGGCCAGGTTCCGGCGTTCCGACAATGATCATCGAGGCGTGGATGTCCTCGGCGAGTCGGCCCAGGGCGCGGGCAGGATCTCCAGCGAGCAACCGCAGAGTCCAATCCGCTGAGCCGCCATCCATGGCTTCGCCGATGACCTTGCCCAGATCACTGCGGACAGCTGCGACCTCCTCGTCATCTTTCTCCGGATGAAGCGACATTCGGTGTGTCTCCCGCGCCGGGTCCCATTCCACGAGGTAACTGGCCTCGTCCACGTAGGCACAAACCAGCGGCACGCCGAGTTGCTCAGCCAGCGTCCGGGCTGTTTGCAGCACCTCCACGTGCTGGTCGGGCAAGACGCCGACAACCAAAGGAATCCGTCCGCTGAAATTCTCCGCAGCCATACCTTATTGTTGCGCCGCGAGGTGTCCTTGAACAGGCCGTCTGCTCACCCAAGTAGGTCGCAGTTGAGCGCGTTTTGAGGGCTCAGAACGCGCTCAGCTGCGACCTACTTGGGTGGGGACGGTTTGTTCCACGTCAGCCGCACCTTGAAGTTGGATGCCGTGCTGGCCGATGCAATGAAAGCTCCGGCCTCGGCGTGGAGGTCTATGCCGAACTCAACGCTGACCTCATCGGGCCGGTTCTCCAGACTCAACAGTTCATCGATCACGCCCTGGACTGCGGGTCGGACGTGCTCGAGGGCCCGCTGGAACGTCTGTTGGGCTCTCGCGAAGACGCCGGAATGATCCCCCGCGTGATCGCCACCCCGGGTCACGATGCTCCCGGCTGTGCTCGCGACTTCCACAACTACCGTGCCGCCGTCGTCGGTGGTGAACTCAACCAGGCGGCTCACGGCGATGTTCCGCTCTTGGCAGCTGGTCCCGCTGCAGTGGCTGGCCGAAGGCGCCGGGCCATCACGACGAACACCACGCCCACCGCGCAAAGAAGCATCAGATGCAGCAGCAACGGCACCGCCTGCGACATGTACCAGCTCTCCATGAACACGCCTTTCCCTTGGATCCAGATGATCGGTTGCAACACGGTGGGCAGCAGCAGGAGCCAGGCAAACGTTCGCCGGGCCGGATCCTTTAGAGCCAGGATGCCCGCCCAAAGTCCGAAGGCGGCCAGGATAAAACTGGCCACGACGGCGGTCACTTCCACCGTGTAGTTCAGGCCGGCGAGCCCAAAGATCGCGGCGGAAAGCACGACGCCGGTCATCGCAACACGCGCTGGTACGGTCCGCTCGGGCAGTCCGGCGACCATGAGGAGCACATAACCGAGTGGTGCCAGCAGACCGTACAGGATCCGGAGCACGATGTCGCCGCCGTTGTCCTGCCAGTAAGTCTCGTCGAACCACATGAAGAACACCACGATGCACGCCCCCATGGCGCCCGCCACCGCCAAGGCGGCACCGCCCCACGCGAGCGGTAGCCAAGCGAGTTCTGGTTGCACCTGTTTCGCCGATGGAGCGTTCGACGCCGGGGCTTGGGTAGGTGCCGGGGCTTTGGTAGGTGCCGGGACCCGCGCTGCGGGGGGTGCCGTTGCGCGGGCTGCCGATGGCCGCCGGGGCTCTGGAGACAGGTCCGCCGCCGTGTATGAACCTCTTTCCGGGGAAGGCTGCTTTGCCGGCTCCGGTTCTGGTGGCTTCGCCTTCTCGATCTCAGCCCTGGCAGCGCTCGCAAGTCCGTCGGGGTCGGCCGCGTCCGGGTCCAGGGTCGCAAGTTCAGCCGCCACATCCACCACGGCTCCCCATGAGCCCAAAGACGAGTGGTAGCGCAGTTCGCCCTGAAGGTCGGAGATGCGTTGACGGCGTTCGCAGTCCTGCCTGCGGCTCGCTGCTTCCGGGAACTCCGGATCTTCCTGCACCAAGGCAAAGGCGTCCGCCGCCGCCAGCCAATCGCCGGCCTCTTCAGCACTAAGTGCCTCACGGTAGGTGCGGGACATGTCCAGACGATGCTGTGCGCTCTCCCTTAGCGCCGTGGCGTCACGGTAGCCGGGCTCCAAGGTCAGGAGGTCATCGAACAATTCCACGGCTTGCTCAAAGCGTCGTGCCCTTAGTTCCGCGGAGGCCTGGACGTATAGGGCTCGCAGTTGGGCTCGCTTCATGGCCTGGTCGGCGTTCGCTTGTGCAGCCTTCGCGGCGGCGCCGTCTCCCGCGCCGGAGCTTCCCGGGGCCTGCAGCGGGACTGACGTTTGCCCGCCCACGGTGGGTGCCGGCGTCGGGACCGTAGCTTGGCCGGCTTGCCCGCCCGAGGTGGGTGCCGGCGTCGAACGTGCTTCCGAAACCGTTGCGCGTGGCGTGCCGCGCAGCGTAAAGAGTTGAGTGGAGCCGCCCCGGACGTAGAGGGCCGGCGTGACCCACTCAAGTGTGCCGTCCGGGCTGGCCATAACCGAGATTCGGCCGACGCGTGCTGCCTCGTCCACCGTTCGGCCGTTGGCGATCGCGGCGTAGAAGCCGTGGGCGAAGGCGATGGCCGCGGAGTCACTGATGGCGAACTGCATTGCCGCGACGGCGCCTATCCCGCTCCTGACCAAGGACGAAGCGGTACCGGAAAAGAGGTCCGATTGGCCCATCTCGCCGGAGGAACACGAGTTCAACACAACGAGTCGCGGGCGTGGTGCGGCAACGCTGAGCAAGGCCATGAGCCGCACGGCGCGGACCATTGCGGCCCTGCCGTCGGGTCCGACGAGAGCGATCCTGCCTTCGTCGGTCCGGGAATCGTAATCGCCGTGGCCCACGAAATGGACCACATGCCATGGGCCGGCGAGCAGCAGGGACTGAACGTCGTCCCAGGTTCCGCTCCTGGACCACACCAGTTCCACGCGTCCCTCGGCTACAGGACCAGCCAACGCTCTGCTCAGGTGGTCCTTCTCGGCATCGACATCGAGGGTAGGAAGGTCCCGGGGCGAAGCAACGATGCCCAGGATCCGCAGCGGGGGAGCCACGTCCAAGGGGTTCTGGTTGTAGTCGGGAGCAGGGATATGCCGCAACAGGGGTTCCGTTTGGCACAGGTACGTTTCGGTTTCGGGGTCGAAGAGGGTCTCCCACGGCATGGTTGCCAATTCCGGGGCGGCCAGCCGCAAGACCACTCTGAGTTGCTGGCCAGCGTGTTGGGCCGCGCCAAGGCTGGCCCGGTACGTGCCGTAGACCTCGCGGGTGAACAGAGCCTGGAACAACTGCTGGCCCACTTCGCGGACTGCCATCTCGGCCACGGGCATGGTGCGGCGGGCAGCTACCGCGGAGGCAAGAACAGTGGCTTCAAGCTGGGGCAGCCGGTCCAGGATGCCGTCAACGTCCAAAGTGAACGTCCCCGAAGCGTGGCCTCCCGCCGGAGCACGAACCACGTGCACCGTGTATTCGCCGCGTGCAGAGCCGGTATCGATCTCCAGCTCGATGTCACAGTCCATCGCGGATCCCTTGTGCGAGCGGGCGTCGGCACGGGTTCTTGAAACCTGTGCGCCAGCGTCCTAGGTACAGATTGGCCCCTCACCCGATTCCCCACAAGACCCTGATAACCGAGGCCGTGATGGAGCAACCCTTGTAGGGCAGCCCTTGTAGACGACCCGACCCCGGCCTACGGTTAACCCGAAGGAAGGTGGTCTGCGATGGAAATCTTCATGTGGTGGCTGGACCTGCACTTGGACAGCAAGGAGTGGCTGCGCGAAAACCTGCGTGCCGAGGAACTTCCGTTGCAGGTCCTGCAGCATATCGCCGAGGCTGGCGGGCCTCATACAGACAAGGTCAGCGGGGTGCTGACGTTGCAGGACTGGGACTTCATTGAGACGCAGTCGGAGTTCGTGGACTAAGCGTTCGTGGACTAGGGCGGGGCTTGCCAGGTTTACTTCTGCTCTAAAGGTTCTTCGTGGAGGGCATTCCGGAATTGGCTGACCATTTCCTGGCGGAAGGCATCGAAATCTCCTGCCAGAGCTAGCTCAGCCAATTTCTCGTGCTCAACAGCAATATCGTGCAGGTCGCTATAGGTGCGGTGATCGACCGCCAGGTACAGGCGCAGCTTGTTCTCCCACCCGTTCCACATGTTTTGCAGGGCGGTGTTCCCCGAAAATTCGTAGAAGAGCCTATGGAAACGAAGGTGGGCGTCAATGCTGCCGGGGATGTCGTTGGTGTCCGTGGCCCGGTACAGTTCCTCGATGGTCTGCTTGAGCCGGAGCCGCTCGGGACCCCGCAGGGTGGGGGCTGAAAGCTCGGCAGCATACGGTTCAACGAGTACCCGGATCGATGCGATCTCAGCGACGTCGCGGGCACTGACTTCCACAACGAAGGACCCCCGGAAGGGGATCTTGACCACCAGCCCTTCCTCCTCCAGTTTGGTCAGCGCCTCACGTAGCGGGGACCGACTGATACCGAGGTCTGCGGCGATGTGCGTTTCGCGAAGCTGTTCCCCCGGAGGCACAGTTCCGTTCAGGATGGCGGTGCGGAGCACGCGGTAGACACCATCCGGCGTCGTCATCCGCTGTTCCTGCCACGTGAACTTGCGGTCCATGTGCCACCTCCCTGTCGATTGTCGATTATACCGGCCTAGCTCGTCCTGAACCGCTCAGGGCGTACGAATTCCAGGCCGTCGACCGACTGTTTTCCGAGCGCTTCGTACGCGGCGATGTGGCCGAAGCCCGTGGCGTTTTTGAATCCGCCTCCGGAGAAGCCTGTGGCGCCGTAGATCCTGCTTGACCCGCCGAGCCAGCCCAACAGCGGGTTCCGGTCCTCGGTGTAGAGGTCAGGGAAGGCGTCAGATCGGACGATGCTGGGAACCAGGCCGGGCAGGAATTCGGTGATGGTTTCCAAGGTGTCGGCAATTTCGGCTGTTGAGAGCTCCCTGGGGAAAGCATCGGGGTCAGTCGTCACCGTGCCCCGGCCGTCCAGCGTGGCTTTGACGGTAACGCCGTCCACGGCCGGTGCTCCGTACATGGAGCGGTCCTCGTACATCCGGCTGAAAGTGGGGAACTTCTCCGGGGTGAAGTGGGCTGCGTCGCGGGCAACGAACCAGCTCAGGAAAACCCTGCGGGTTTCCGTGTGCGCCTTCAGGTAATCGGGCATGAGCCGCTGGGACCAACCCCCTGAGGCGACGATGACGTTCTCGAAAGTCCAGGTACTGTCCCCGGAGGTGACGACAACGCCGTCGTTGGTGTCCCGGATGCCGGTAACAGGAGTGTTGTTAAGGACCGTTGCCCCGTTGGCTTGTGCAGCGGCAATGGCGGCCGTTACTGCACGGTCGGTCCGTAGGACCCCGGCGTTGGGGTCGAACACCGCGGAGTCGTCGGTCCGGAGGTTGTGCTGGGGGTAGCGTTCAGCCATTTCCTCACGGCTCAGGAGTTGGTGGGCAGCCCCATTGGTCCGGGCAGTCTCCAGAACGCTGCGCAGGTATGGCCCGTCGGTGGTGCCGATGGAGAGTCCGCCACAGCGGGTGAGGATGTCCTGTCCGGTTTCTGCCTCGAGTTCCGCCCAGAGATCGCGTGAGCGCTCCAGGATGGGGTAGTGCGCCGGGCTGCCGCGGTAGATCATGCGGAACAGCCGGGTGTCCCCGCCTACCGCGCTGCGCCCATGGGCCGGGGTGTGTGCTTCGAAGCCGACCACGGAACCGGAAAGACGGGAGGCCTGCCAGAGCGCCATGCTGCCGATGCTGCCCAGGCCGATGACGGCGAGTTTTCCGTCCATGCTTAGAGCACCTCGAGATCTTCATTCATGAACAGCGCGGTGTCTGCTGTTGGGCGGGCGAAGCCCTTGCTTCTGCGACTGATGTTTTGCATGTGGGGACCACGTCTCCTAGTTGAGCTTGGCGTCGGTGATGGCACCGGATTCGAGGCCCCAGTTCGAGAGGGACTTCTTGTACTCCAGGCTGTTCAGGACGGACTGGACGGCGGCCTGGAGGGCGGGGGTCAGGGGAGAGCCCTTTTTCAGGCCGATAGCCGTCACGTCACTGGAGCCGACGTTGACCTGGGGAGTCAGGATGGTGAACGATTTGGGCTGCTGCTTCTCGGCCCAGGCGAGGGAAGTTGTGTCGTAGAGGATGCCGTCGATCCGCTTGGACGCCAGCTGCGTGAGGGCGTCCTGGACGTTGGGCAGGGTCACGGCGTTGATGGCTGGTTGTCCCTTGGAGGTGCAGGTCTGTTCCGAGAGGGCCGGGAGGCGCTTCAGTTGGCCCGTGGAGCCGGCTGTGACGGCAATGTTTTTGCCGCACAGGGTTTCGTTGGTGAGTTTCAACGGATTTCCAGTGCTGACTGCCACTGAGTTGCCGGCCTTGAAGTAGTCGATCATGTCCAGGACCTTCAGCCGCTCCGGTGTTGGTGCCATGGTGGTGACCGTGAAGTCGTAGCGGCCACCGTCAATGCCCGGAATGATCGTGTCGAAGACGGTGTTCTCGAACTTCAGCTTCAGGCCGAGCTTCTTGGCTATCAGGCGGGCAATGTCCGGATTCAGGCCGATCGGCGTCGAGTTGTCCTCAGCGAGGAACGTCGTCGGCGGATAATGCAGGTCCATCGCGACCGTCAGTTCGCCCTTGTCCTTATAGGACGCGGGCAACAGGCTCACAGCTTTTTCGTCAGGCTGGACACCCTCGGAGATGTCGGCGGTTTTCGGATCCGATGGGGAGGTGCTTGTTGCCCCGCCACAGCCGGTGAGGGCCACCAGCATTGCAAAACCTGCGGCTGCAGCCTGGATCCTGCTGATGCTCTTCATGACGTACCTCCGGGGGCGTTTCAAATGAAGGTTTTTGGATAGTGCATTATTCGTGAAGTCCGGCGAGCCTGCTGCCGAATCTGGCCAGGAGGGACGTCTTGGTGGAATCCTTGCGCTCTTCCCACTGATCAGCAAGACCGAAAAGCCGGTACATGCCGTGAACACCCAGCCAGCGAATGGGTTCCGGTTCCCATTTCCGTGCGCGGTAGCCAACCCAGGGGAGTGTGGTGCGTTCCGTTTCCCGTTCGAAAGCCAATTCCGCGAGTGTTCGCCCGCCCACGTAGGCGGCTGTAACACCGTGTCCGGCATAGCCGGTGGACGATCCGATTCCGGAGGCCTGGTCCCAGTGCACGCCGCCGTTCCAGTCACGGGTAACGCCCAGGACTCCGGACCACGCGTGGTCCACTTCGAGGTGGATACCCGGGAAGAAGGACCGAAGCTTTGTGGAGATCAAGTCAACCGTGGACTGGGCTGTGGCACCGGCGCCGCCTGTACCGGAGCCGTAGCGGTAGGGCCTTCCACGGCCGCCAATGGCGATGCGTCCGTCCGCTGTTCGCTGCGAATAGATGAATGTGTGGGCGGAATCGCTCAGGCACTGACGCCCATTCCAGCCGATCTGCTGCCAGGCCTCCTCGGACAGGGGCTTGGTCACGATCATGGAGGAGTTGATCGGTATCAAAGCCCTGCTGCCCAGGAGTTGCCCGGAGTACCCTTCCGTGCAGATGAATTTTTTGGCCGCCGTGACCTGTCCGTTGGCCAAGGTCAGGGTCTTGCCGTCAATACTGTTTATCCGGCTGTTTTCGTAGATCTCCACGCCCATGGACGTGAGGGTGTCCGCGAGGCCATAGATAAGTTTCGCCGGATGAATGCGGGCGCAGGGCTTGTAGAAGAGCCCGCCGTGGACGGTGGAGATGTTGATCTTGCTCTGGAACTCGTCCCGGTCGAGCAAGTGAACATCGTCTTCGGTCAACCCATACTTCCAGTCGGCGTCACGCCTGGCTACCAGCCGCCCCAGCCCCGCCTTCGTGTGGGCAGCGACGAGCGCGCCGCCCTTGTGCTGATCCGCGTCGATACCCTCGGCCTGAAGGATACTAAGGACGGAGTCGACGCCGGTCACGAACTCCCGCTGCAATGCCCGGCTTGCGTCCAACCCATCTCCTGATGCGCGGGCGAAGGTGGCCCGGTTTCCCGGGGGCATCGCAGAAAGCCAGCCGCCGTTTCGCCCGGAGGCTCCGTAGCCGATCTGTTCTGCCTCAAAAACCGCGACCTCGAGTGAGGGTTCGAGTTTCTTGGCGAAGTATGCAGCCCAGAGGCCTGTGTAGCCACCGCCTATGATGGCCAGATCCACGGACCCCTGCCCTGCGAAACGCGGGTATGCCGGCCGGTTTTCCGCGAGTCCTGCCATCCAGAAGCCGAGGTCTCCGTTTCGGGGTGTTGCTGTGAGGGCTTTCATCGTTGTCCTACTTTGTGGGGAGTTGGTGAGCCAGTGGAAGGCGGTGTGGTGTTCAGGCGGCCGTGTAGCCGCCGTCGACGGGCAGTACCGCGCCGGTGATGTAGGACGATTCCGGGGACGCCATGAAAAGTATGGCGCCGGCGATTTCTTCGGGAGTGGCCAGGCGCCGGAGCGGGATCTGGCCCTCGCGTTCTGCCCGGTAGGCCGCAGGGTTCTCCCTGCGCTGGAACGATGCCTCGATGACCGGAGTGACGGTCAGTCCTGGCGCGACGACGTTGACGCGGATATTGCGTGAGGCCCACTCGATTGCAGCGCCCTTGGCGAGCATGATGAGGCCGCCTTTGGCTGCGGAGTAAAGGACTTCATCAGGCTTGCCAACCATGCCCAGCCGTGAACTGACCAAGACGAACGAACCTCCCGTGGCCGGCATCAACGGTGCAAAATGCTTCATCATCAGGAAGGAGCTGAGGAGGTTGCTGTGGAGCACGTTTTTGGCATCTTCATACGCCATCTCCGTCAGCGGGCCGCTTACCTGCAGGCCATGGTTAAGGACGACGACGTCAACGGTTCCGAACGCTTCGGCGGCCTGCCGGGCCAGGCCTTCGACGAACGCCTCGTCATTGAGATCTCCGGGGACGTACACGTCATCAGTTTGGGCGCTGTCGAGTTGCTCCCTGCGGCCGGTGAGCAGCAGACGGGCACCTTCGCGGCGGAAGTGGGAACTCACTGCTTCCCCGATTCCGCTGCTGGCGCCGGTTATGACGGCAGTGGTCTTATCAAGTCTCATAGTGGTCAGTCCTTGTACGGTTTGTTTCTGCGGGTTGCCCGTCTGGGGTTGCGGGCTGGGGTCCGGACATGTCGGCCCCCACGAATCAGCTCAGGAAGCCGCGGGCATCCACCCGCCACCGCTCGAGCAATGTGCCCGTGCTGTCAGTGACGATGTACTCCTCGAAATTGACCACAACCGGGCAAACGTGGTTCGGCACGATCGGGAGAACCGTGCCGATGCCCGGATGGAAGTCGCCAGTCGGCAGTGGGAGGAACCCGTGGTACTCGTTGAGCTTGGAGAGAACGGCCGACGTACCGGGGACAGCGCCATAACCGATCTCGGGGCTGCCTTCCCGGCTTAGTGCTTTGGTTCCTACGTCGAGAATGACCTGATCGGGAACCCAGTCGCTGACCACCGTGCCAGCGACAAACAGGGCAATCTGATCTTCCGTGCAGGCTCCGAGTCGGGCGTTGTTCAAGTCATTGAACACGTACTCGCCGGGCCTGATCTCAGTGATCACGTTGCTCGTAGCGTACTCAATGGTGGGTGTTGAGCCCGCGCTGACGACGTCTGCGCTGATGCCCACCGCGCTGAAGCTCCGCACCGCTGTGGTGAGCGCGGCTTCCTGGTCCATCGCTGCTCGCTGGCGGGCGTCCGGGCTGGCGCTTCCATGACCTGGATAGGTGAAGACACCCACCGGCACCAGTCCACGCCTGCGCGCGGCGGCGGCGAGGTCGCCGGCGAACTCGGGTGGTGCGCCGGAACGACGCGCACCGCAGTCCACCTCGATCACAACCTGGAGCCGTTCGGCCTCAGATCCCATCGCATCAGCAAGGGCATCGATTGCCGCGAAATTGTCGACGCCGAACCGCAGTCGGGTGGTTACGGCAAGTTTGCGGATGCGCAGGCCTTTCGTTCCCGAAGGCCAGATGGGGTAGGCGATGAAGATATCGTCGAAGCCCGCTGCGGCGAAGACTTCGGCCTCACCAACATTGCCTGCTGTGATTCCCACAGCTCCGGCCTCGATCTGGCGACGACCGATTTCGACGCATTTATGCGTTTTTACGTGCGGCCTGACGTCGAGGTCCTGCTTGGCCGCGAAGCCCTGCATACGATCGATGTTGTCCTGCATAACGTCCACCAGCACGATCGGCGCCGGGGTATCGACGCGCCCGACCAGAGCGTTGAGTGCTCCTTGGATACGGTTCACGCTGTTTCTCCTCATGAATTTACCGCCAACATAACCGCGCCTAAACGGCTGTGCAGATCATCTGGATCTCTACAGGAGTGTTGGCCGGCAGCCCGGCGACGCCGATTGCGGTCCGGGCGTGCCGTCCGTTCTCCCCCAACACCTCGATGAGCAGTTCGCTGGCCGCGTTGGCGACCCGCGATTGCAGGCCGAGGTCCGGTGTGCTGGCCACGAACACCAGCATCTGCACGATCCGGACCCGGTCCAGGTCCCCCACTGCCTGCACAGCCGCGGCAAGGCAATTGAGCGCGGCATGGCGGGCGAGCTCCTGCGCTGTCTCCAGCCCCACGTCCCGGCCCACGATGCCTTGGCCCAGCAACACACCGTCCTTGTAAGGCAGTTGGCCGGCGATGTGGATACTGGAACCCACCGCGCGGTGGTCCAAGTAATAAGGGCTATCAGCGAGGGTTGGAAGCTCCAGGCCCAAGGCCTGGAGCCTATCCAAAGCCGAGCCCGCCTTAGTGATGCTCATCTGTTCACAGGTCTTTCTTACGAAGCAGCGGAAAGACGCGGCAGGCCGAAGAGGACGGGGAGCTCGGCGATGTCGGTGATCCGCTCGTAGCCGAGCCAGTGCTCGTCATGCTCGAAGCCACGGTCCACATACACCTTGTTCTTGATGCCCATGGTGGCTGCGGAGCGGTGGTCGTACATCGGGCTCGCAGAGACGTGCACAATCTCATCGGGCGTGACGCCAAGCTTGTCGAACATGTACTCAAACGCTCCGAGCCGGGGCTTGTACATGCCCATCTGCTCGGCGCTGATGACGGTTGCGAACGGAGCTTGGAGGTTTTCCGAAAGTCGCTCAGCATGCACAGTGTCGCTGTTGGTGATGATGACCAGGGGGACTGCCTCGGCCAGGCGGTTCAGGGCGTCGGTCACACCTGGGTACGGGCCCCACGTGGGGACAATTTCGTAAACCGCCCTTGCGTCGGCCTCGCGGTACTCAAGGCCGAGCCGGCGTGAGGCGCGTTCCATGGAGTTGGCGATGATTTGGTGGAAGGGCTTGTAATCCCCCATGCACTCATCGATCCGGTATGCCTTGGTGGCCTGCAAGTATTCATCGGCGAGCTCTGCCGGCAGGCGATCGCCCAGGACCGCGCGGGTCGCGTCGGCGATAGCGAACTTGATCAATGTTCCGTTCATGTCGAACGTTGCGAACTTCGGCTTGATGTCGAATGCCATTTTTTCCTCCAGTTTGGATTGTCATCTTCGTCGATTGTCGACGAGACTTGCTTGAGAAGTATCGTCGATTGTCGACAATACTCCGGGTAGTTGTAGATTGTCAACGGTTCTTGTCGATTCCGTGGTTGCTACGGGGCTTCGAGCATAGAGTCCCGCAGCCGCGACTGGACCAACGCCAGTCCCGCATACGCGGCTCCTTGGGCCACCGAGAGCCCGACGACTTGCGGCACCACCGTGATCCCAGGGACTACCGGAAGGCTTTGTGCGAGCCTCCGTTGCACCTCCGGAAGGACTTCGTCCACGAGCGGGCTCAGGCGGCCCACGAAATAAACGGACTCGGGGTCAAGCGTCACGGCAACGGCACCGACGGCGGCGACCACCGCCGTCGTAAATGCCTCCATCACTTCCGCGCGGGACGCCGCATCCTTCTGTTGGGACCAGAGCGCTTGGATGTTGTCCAGGTCCAGTCCGCGTCCACTGGCGAAGTGGAGGAGTCCCTTGGTGCTTAACAGTCCCTCCAATGTCTCGTTGCCAACACCGGAGAAGAGAACCTCACCGAGGTGGCCGAAAGCCGAAGTCCGCCCTTTGGCGATTTCATGATCAGTGCAACTGGCGAAGCTCAGCTCGGTACTGAGCATGAACAAAACGGCGTTTCCTATGGTCGCGTCGTCCTTCAGGATCCCCCGGAGGGAGGCGCTGGCATCGCCCTCGAGCAGCACGGGAGCATTCAACCGATCTTCGAAGGTCTTTTGAAGAATTGCCGTACCCGTCCGGACGCGGCCAGGCAGGGCGGCGACGATTTGACGCAGTGGCCCCTCGGCGGAATCGCTGGTATCCACAACCAGGTCCAGCAACCACTCGGCAATGGCTTCCTCATCGCCGCCCTCCAGACTGGGCACGATCACGTGCCTGACCTCGCGGCCCCGCAGGTCCGTCACCAGGATGCATGTGGTCCGTGCTCCGAACGAGATGCCCACAACATGCCCCGCCGTGCCTGGCACATCCAGATAGGTGGAGGGCCGGCCACGGCGCGCAACCGAGTTGACTCCCTGTTCGACGACGAGACCGTCGTAACGAAGCTCATCCACCTTCCGGGATACCGTGGCCTGGCTTAATCGCGTCAATTCGATGAGCCTGGTACGCGTCAAGGGCGCCTCTGAAAGGACAGCATCAAGAACCCAAGCCTTGGTGTGGTCCCTAGCGGTGGGATTGGTACGCATAGCACAACCTTAATGAGATATCAGAGCGAAGCCGGGACCGGACAGCACAATCGTTAGCGGATCTTGGCTTCGGTGATAGCTGATTCTCCCAGGCCCCAGTAGTCCAGGGACTTCTTGTATTCGGGGGTTTCCAGAACGGACTGGATGGCCTTCTGGAGTGCCGGGGTCAGGGGTGATCCCTTTTTCAGGCCCATGGCGACATTGGTGTCCGTGCGGGTATCCATGCGTGGCTGCAAGGTGGTGAAGTGGTTGGGCTGCTGATCGTTGGCCCACGCCAGGGCACTGGCATCGTAAAAGACAGCGTCGATCCGCTTGGAGTCCAGTTGTGTCAGGGCTTCCTGGACGTTGGGCAGGGTGATGGCGTTGATGGCGGGCTTGCCCTGGGAGGTGCAGGTCCACTCCGAGACGTTGGGCAGGTGCTTCAGTTGCTGTGTTGAGCCCTTGGTCACGCCAACGTTCTTGCCACAGAGCGTGTCATTGGTCAGATTGAGCGGGTTGCCCTTCGCTACGGCTACGGCCGAGCCTCCCTTGAGGTAGTTGATCATGTCCAGCACCTTCAGCCGCTCGGCTGTAGCGGACATGGTCGTGGCGGTGAAGTCGTAACGGCCGCCGTCGATGCCGGGAATGATCGTGTCGAACGCCGTGTTCTCGAACTTCAGCTTCAGGCCCAGCTTCTTTGCCACCAAACGGGCAAGGTCCGGGTTTACGCCAATGGGGGTTGTGTTGTCCTCGGCGAGGAACGTCATCGGCGGGGAGCTGAGGTCCATCGCGACCGTTAGCTCGCCCTTGTCCTTGATGGCCTTCGGCAGCAACGCCACCGCGGCGGCGTCCGGTTGGACGCCCTCTGAGATGTCACGGGTGTTCTGCGTCTTGGGGATTTCTGTCGCCTGGCTGCCCGTTGCGGCGCCGCCGCAGGCGCTCAGGGCCAACAGGACAGCGAGCCCCGCGGCGGCTGTTTGGATCTTATGTGTTGTCTTCATGGTGCAACCCTTCAAGTGATTTCAGCTGGTGTAATACACAGAGTGCTTTCACAGTGGAAGGCACAATCCCCAAGCATTTGGTGTCAGCACTAGGCCGGCTTGTTTGTTGTTGCGCCTCAGCGCAGTGCCTTGAAGGCACGGCCCAGTCCTTCCAGCAGGCGATCGGCGTCGTCACTGGAAAAGGGCATTGGCGGACGGAGTTTCAGGACGTTGCCCTGGGCGCCGCAAGCCGAGATCAGGATCCGATCCTGCCGGAGGGCATTGACGATGCTGGCGGCGGCCTCCCCGTTGGGTGTGAGGGTGGATCGATCGGTGACGAGGTCGACGCCGATGAAGAAGCCGCTCCCGCGTACTTCTGCCACCTGTTCCAGATTCTGGGTAAGGTCCTTCAGGCCGGTGAGGATCTTTCCGCCAACCTTCAAAGCGTTCTCTATGAGCGATTCATCCCGGATCACGTCCAGGACGGCCTGGGCTGCCGCTATGGCTACCGAATTTCCGCCGAACGTGTTGAAGTAGCGGATGTTCTTCCCGAACTCCTGCAGCAATTCGGGCTTGAAGATTGCTGCCGCTACTGGAATGCCGTTACCCATGGGTTTGCCGATGGTCACGATGTCGGGGACGATTCCGTGGCGCTGGAAGCCCCACCATTCCTCACCCGTACGACCGAACCCTGGCTGTACTTCGTCGGCGATGTACAGGCCGCCCGCGGCATGGATCTCTTCGACGATGGGGCGCAGGAAGCCTGCGGGACCAGCGAAGACACCGTCGGAGGAGAAGATGCTGTCGGCGATGAAAGCAGCCACTCCGATACCGTGGCGGTGCAGGTCAGCGATGGCTGCGCGCACCTGGTCCCGCAGGTGATCCTGCAGAGAGCCCTGATCTGATGACGAGCCTTGATCTGATGTATAGCGCAGGGCGTCAGGGGCGTCGATAACCCGCACGTTCGGACCCAGGGGTACGCCCTTGCCCAAGGAAGGCGAGAACGAAGAGACCTCGGCGGTAAGGCCGTGGTACGCGCCGGCCGTGACGATGATGCCCTGCTGTCCGGTCACATATTTTGCGACGCGCATCGCGAGGTCGTTGGCTTCTGAACCGGTGCACGTGAACATGACATGGCCAAGCTCGGCGGGGAACGTTGAAAGAAGCTGCTCCGAGTAATCCAGGATGGACTCCTGGACGTAGCGGGTGTTGGTGTTCAGCGTCTGCATCTGCTGGTGGACAGCCTCAATGACACGCGGGTGGCCGTGACCGACGGAAGGGACGTTGTTGTAAACGTCCAGATATTCATTGCCATCCCGGTCAAACAACGTGACGCCCTTGCCACGAACGATTTCCAAGGGCTCGTCGTAGAAGAGCCTGTAACCAGGCCCGAGGCTCTTGTCCCGGCGTCGAATGCTCTTCTGCATCTGGTCCGGGAGCTCGTCCAGGCGGCTGGGATCGAAGCCGTTAACCATGGGGTTGGAGGGCTTGCGGATTGGGGAAGTACCCATGTTTTCTCCTGGAAGCTAGGCGGTGGGGTTCATGGTGTGAAAGAAAGTTCTGGTGCCGGGGCCGCGGCAGTGGAGGCGAGCCGGTCCCAGTCGGGTTTTGAGTGGGAGAGGAGATAGTCGCGCCGTTGCGGCAACTGGCTTGCGCGCCACTGGGTTATCAGGGCCCGCAGCAGCAGGCGCGCCTGGGCGGAGACGATCAGGGCCTCCAACTCCTGCCCCGGCAGGGGGAGGATGCCTCGATAGCCGTTCATGACGTGGAGTGCGTGCTCCCAGGGGTGGCCCGGGTCTGCCCCCAACAGGTTGGCCATGGTGACACTGATGTCGAAGATTACGGGGGTCCGCACGACGTCTCCGAAATCGATAATCCCCGTCACGTAATCGGGCCTGCTGGGGTTGACCAGGACATTGAACGGACTGAAATCACCATGGATAACCTGGGATGTCAGCGTGCCGAGGAGCGGAACCACCTTTTCGTCGAACTGATCGAAAATGTCCTCCGCGAGGGATCGTTTTTCCTTCTCATCGACATAGTCAAGAAGCGGGCGCATCCTATGAAAGTGCTTGAGGTCCCAGAGGAGCAAACGGTCCGCGCGAGGATGATCGAAGTCCTGCAAGGCAATGCCCAGGCGGGCCAGGCTTGAGCCCACCAATCGAAGCTGGCCAGCCGACGCGTCGTGATTGGCCAGCAAGTCCCCAGGCAGGAAGCGCATCACCCGCAGTACCCGATCAAAGGCGCCCGCAGGCTCCGGAATGAGGACTTGTGGCTCTCCGCCAAGGCTCCTGACAAGACGCTGGACAGGAAGTTCAGGGGCAGTCCGTTCCAAATGCTCCATGCAAGCCGTTTGGAGGTGGACGATCACCGGATCCTCATCCGAGGGTGAAATCTTCACCAGATACGTTTCGTCCCCGTCCCGGAGCCGGAAAGTCTCGTCCTTCTCCGTGGGAATCCGGACCAGCGTTCCCTTCAGGCCGTAGAACTGTTCAAGCAGCTCCAGGACGGCGGGGTCAGCGAACTGCGGATGCTCCGCCAGGAGTCCACTCTCTGATGCCACTGCTTGGATAAAAGCAGAATCGCTCATTTCACCCTTTCATCGACGGAGAGCCAGCAGCCGGTTTAGAGACCGAGGTGTTTGTTGATCTCGTCCAGGGACTTAACGCTGTTGTAGTCATAGCCGCCGGTGATGGGGTCGTAGCCGCGGTCCAGTACCCAGAGGTTACGGAAGCCCATGTCGTGCATGGGGTGCATGTCGTACCGGGTGTGCGAGGCAATGTGCAGGAAGTCTTCCGGCTTGGCGTTCAGGGTATCGAGCATGTACTCGAAGGCCTGGTAGCGGGGCTTGTAGGCCTGGGCCTGTTCGGCGGTCAGCACGGCGTGGAAGTCAGCGCCGAGCTTGGGGATGCTGATCTCCAGGAAGCTGTCGTCGGCGTTGGACAGAGCAACAAGCTTGTAGTTATCGCCCATGAGCTTCAGCGGCGCCGGCACGTCGTCGTGGGCATCAAAGCCGCGAACGGCGTCAGCGAACTCTGCGCCGGCGCCGGGGGTTGGCCCAATGCCAAAAAACTTGCATACCCGGTCAAAGGAATCCTGAAGGATTTGCTCGTAGGGCTTGTAGTCGCCAGTGACCTCGTCGAAGCGGTACCCGCGGAACACCTTCTTGAACGCAGGCCACTGCTCTTCAGGCAAACGGCCCGCGAGCAGCCGGCGGGTAGTGGCGTCAGTATCCCAGTTGATCAGTGTGCCGTAGATGTCAAAGGAGATGTACTGCGGGCGGGAGTTGGTAGAAGCCATGATGGGTCCCTTCAGTGGAGGTGTTGGGGTTTTGATTCACTATGAATCTAAATGCCTCACTGTCAATTGTCAACAATTTCCTAGAGATTTGTTCAGAGGCTCCATCGGCGAACCGCCTGCCTCCGAACGTCACACAACCCGCCACATCCCAATCCAACCAAGCAACGTCCTACCCTTGGATCGTGACTTTTTCCAAGATCTGCACCGCCGCCGCGAGCTCCCTCGCCGCCGCTGGTCTCCTGATTACACTCGCCGCCTGTTCCACACCGGCTGCCCCCCAGGCAAGCACCCCAGCATCGGCAGCCCCTTCTTCCAGCGCTGACGCCGGGCCCTGCACCGGTGTGAAGGTCATCGTCGATTCCGGCGCCCTTAAGCAACCCGCCGCCGACAAGACTGTTTGCGTAGCGGTGGATGCGCCGACGACCGCTGCCAAGGTGCTCGATGAGGCGAAGGTGAAAACCGAGGGAACAAAGCAATACCCCACCGAACTGGTATGCCGGGTCAACGGCGTGCCCGCTGCCGACTTCGACATCACCCACAAGGGCGGCACCTACCGCGAAGAATGCGGCAAGATGCCCGCTGCCTTCGCCTACTGGTCCATCTGGGTCAAGCCGGCCTCCGGTGACTGGGCCTACGCCCAGGAAGGCCTCGCCACCCAGCAAGTGAAGCCAGGCGAGAGCCTGGAACTGCTCTACACGATCGACGGTGCACCGGCCGCACCCACGGCATGACCTTTCGACCCGCGCCGTTACGTGCTGCCGCGGCGCTTGCCGTCGTATTCATAGCGGCGCGGGTCATTTATCGCATCCTTTTCAACGGAGCGGGCGCTGTTGGGCCGGTGCTGCTGGAATTGCCGTCAGTGCGGCTGCCCGCCCCATACGCCCACGTGGTCTTCCTCGGACCCGTAACATCGCCTGGTCTGTGGGAGGCGGTTGTTTCAGCCCTGCCAATTGCCGGAATGATCCTTGCCTTCGGACTGCTCAACGCCTTCGTGGACGTGGCAAGGGGCTTCATGCGGCTGGCCCGCGGCGGTCCATTCCAAGGCATCGCCCGCACGCTTGTGGTGGCTTGGGCGGCGCTCCCCGCACTCGCGGACGCCGTTGCCTCCGTCCGCTTGGCCTTCCGGTTGCGGGGCGAACGCCTGGGGCCGAGAGCCCTTGTTCCGGTACTTGAGCGAACTCTTGAGCACGCCAGCCGGGTAGCCGCGGCCTTGGAATTGCGTGGCTTTGGGAGCAGGGCTCCGCACCAAGCCGGCAGCGATTCCGGCTTGCCCCTTGAGATCCGGGACGCCCAATTCCGCATCGGCGGCACGCGGCTGCACGTTGAAGACTTCAAGCCAGATCCCGGCACAGTAACGGTCATTACCGGGCCCACCGGTTCCGGAAAGTCCACCATCCTGCGAGGTATTGCGGGCCTCCTTTCACATGTCGACGGTGGAGAACTCACGGGCACGGTCCGTGTCGCCGGAGTGGACCGTGCCCCCGCGCCGCCACGCGATACCGCCGGCGTCGTCGGCGTTGTCCTGCAAAACCCACGCGCCGCTTTCGCCAGCACCCGCGTCCGGGACGAAATCTCACTTTCGCTTGAACTGCGCGGCGTTGCAGCCGGCATCGCCCGGGCCCGCACGGTGGAGGTCGCGGAGTGGATTGGTGTGTCGGCGCTCCTGGAGCGGAACCTCAATTCCCTCTCGGCCGGCGAGGCAACGCTCGTGGCCATCGCCGCTGCCGTGGTGGAGCACCCGGCCCTGCTCTTGGTCGACGAGCCGCTTGCCGACCTCGACACCACAGCCAGGGCCCGCGTTATCGCAGTACTCGATGCCCTCGCCCATGGATCGGGCATCTGCATTATTGTGGCTGAGCATCGGGCGGAGCCGCTGCTACCCGTCGCCGATTCATGGTGGAGAATTTACGACGGCGGCCTCGTAGCGGGCGTTGCGCCGGCACCTTCACGCCCAGTACTGTCACGTCCGGGTGAGATCCGTTCGACGTCGATAGTGTCACCTGGGTTGGCACCGTCACCGATGCCGGCCGTCTCACCGACGTCGAAACCGCAGGACGCGCCGGTGCTGTCTGCGATCAACCTCGCTGTGCACCGCGACGGCAAGGCGCTCGTCAGCGACGCCTCATTGACCCTGCACCCAGGCGAAGTGGTCGCCTTGGTTGGGCCGAACGGGGCCGGGAAGTCCTCGCTCCTGGTGGCCCTCGCGCTCGGGGAAGGAACCAGCGGCACGGTCGGCGGCGGCCGCGTCGCCCTGGTTCCGGACGCCTCTGATGACCTTTTCACGAGGGACACAGTGGCCGCTGAGCTCCGGGCCGCAGATCGACGCGAAGCGCGGGCCCGGCGTAAATCAGACCGGAATGGCTCGGACAGGACCCTGTCCCAGCCGGCAACATCACGCCTGGCCCGATTGCGTGGTGACGTTCGGATTCCGATAGGAGACGAGCACCCGCGGGACCTGTCGGCCGGAGAGCGCCGTATCCTCGCCATCGCGCTTCAGACTGCGGGCGACCCCCAAGTCCTCCTTATTGATGAGCCCACCCGCGGGCTCGATCCTGAGGCCCGCGCAGGAGTCTCGGCCGCCTTGCGCGCATTGGCGGACACTGGCGCAGCAGTCCTGATCGCCACTCACGACCTCGATTTCGCCCACGGCCTGGGTGCCCGCATCGTGCAGATGGACGAAGGCGTGGCGCCAGCCGCGCAGGCCGACGCCGCACACGCATCCAGTGGAGACACCACTTCGGTGACTCCCCCGGCTGCGAGGCCCGCAGTTGCGACTCCCGCGGTTGTGGGGCCCGCTCTGCGCGGCGCAGAGCGGACCCCGCAACGCCACCTCCGATTGCCGCGGGCCTTGGAGATCGCGGTTCTCGCGGCTGCCAACGCTTTGGCCCTCGCAGCGTTCTGCTGGCCGTTGCTCGCGGCGGCCCTACCCGAGGATGCCGCCGCGGCCGTACCTTTCGCAGCCCTGGCGATCGCACCTCTGGCCGTAGTGGCCGTCGTGGTCTCCCTCGACGGTTCCGTCCGCTCCGCGCATACGGTGGCGTTGCTCGGCGTACTGGCCGCAGTAGGTTCAGCCGTCCGGGTGGCGAGCACCGGCGTCGGGGGCGTTGAAGCAGTGTTCATCCTGCTGATCCTGGCCGGCCGCGCCTTCGGTCCCCGCTTCGGCATGCTCCTCGGGGCGCTGACCATAGCCGTTTCCAGTGTCCTGTGGAGCGGTATCGGCCCTTGGTCGCCGTTCCAGATTTTCGCCTGCGCCTGGGTGGGGGCGGGGGCGGGCCTGTTGCCACGCCGGGTTCGAGGACGGGCTGAACTATGGATGCTTTGTGGCTACGGCGTTGTGGCGTCCTATATCTTCGGCCTGCTGACCAATCTCTGGTTCTGGCCCTTCGCTGTCGGTGCCGGAACCGGCATTTCGTACGCGCCCGGTGCCCCGCTGGGCACCAACCTCAGCAGCTTCCTGCTCTACTCCCTAGTGACCTCGACGGCGGGATGGGACACCCTGCGTGGCATCACCACGATCATCGGAATCGCTGCTGTGGGGCGGGCTATCCTGGCCGCTTTCAGGCGAGCGAAGCCAGTCTCCAGCCAGGACGGCCAAACCACCCGGGTTGAGGACGCTGGATCCAGGAGGACGAGCACCAAGAAGGCGGGCACAAAGAGTGCCCGCCCCCAAGGCCCCAAAGCCAAGGACCGGCGCCAACTTACACCTTGAGCCGCCGCCTCATACCTTGAAGTACTTGGCCTCCGGGTGGTGGAACACGAAAGCGTCAGTTGACTGCTCCGGGTGCAGCATCAGTTCATCGCTGAGGATCACGCCCATCCGTTCCGGTTTCAGCAGCTCCGTGACCTTGCGGCGATCCTCCATGTCCGGGCACGCCGGATATCCCAGCGAGAAGCGCGCACCGCGGTAGTCGAGCTTGAAGTATCCGGCTTTGTCCTTGGGCTCTTCGGCTGCGAAACCCAGCTCGGAACGGATCCGCGCATGCCAGAATTCAGCCAGCGCCTCGGTGAGCTGCATGACCAGGCCATTGAGCTCGTAGTAGTCGCGGTAGTGGTTTCCTGCGAACAGCTTGGAAGTCACTTCTTCGATCTTCGAGCCCGCGGTGACCAGCTGGATCGGCAGGACGTCGATCTGGCCCGATTCACGGGAACGAACGAAGTCGGCGAGGCACAAGTGCCGGTCCCGCCGCTGGCGTGGGAAGTCGAAGCGCAGGCGCTCGGTGCCGATTGGACCGCCTGAGCCGCCATCGGGGGCGAGCAGCCCGGGAGTGCCGAGGACGCCGTCGAGGTCCTCTCCATGGTGCAGCACCACCACCTGTTCGCCCTCGGCCACTACCGGGAAATAGCCGTAGGCGACCGATGCATCGAGCATGCCCTCCGCGAGGATCCGGTCCAGCCAATACCGCAGACGCGGGCGGCCTTCGAGTTCCACCAGTTCGTCGTAGGAGGCGCCGTCGTCGCCCCGCCCGGGCTTGAGCCCCCACTGGCCCATGAAAGTGGCGCGCTCATCGAGCAAAGCAGCGTAATCGTGCAACGCGACGCCGCGGACAATTCGCGTGCCCCAGAAGGGTGGGGCAGGCACAGGGTTTTCGGCGGTGACGTCGGACCGGCCGGGCATTGCCTCCGGTTCGGTGACCGTGAACTTCGGGCCACTCTTGTGGATCCGCTTCTTCAGTGGCGGGAGGCCGACCGCGTCCGGGTCAGCGCCGCGCGCCACCTGCACCAACGGTTCCATGAGAGCGAGGCCCTCAAAGGCGTCCTTGGCGTACCTGACGGTCCCTTCAAACTGCTCCGCCAGGTCCTGCTCCACGTAGGCACGCGTCAGGGCTGCACCGCCGAGGATGATGGGCCACTTTTTCGCCAGGCCCCGGGACTGGAGCTCGGCAAGGTTTTCCTTCATCACCACAGTGGACTTCACGAGCAGGCCAGACATGCCAATCACGTCGGCGTCATGCTCCTCGGCCGCGGCCATGATCTCGGCGATGCCCTGTTTGATGCCGATGTTGACCACTTTGTAGCCGTTGTTGGTAAGGATGATGTCCACGAGGTTCTTACCAATATCGTGCACGTCGCCGCGAACGGTCGCGATCACCATGGTGCCCTTGCCCGATGAATCCGACTTCTCCATGTGCGGCTCGAGTAGTGCGACCGCGTTCTTCATCACCTCAGCGGATTGCAGCACGAAGGGAAGCTGCATCTCACCGGCGCCGAAGCGTTCACCCACAACCTTCATGCCCTCCAGCAATTGGTCGTTGATGATGCCGAGCGGGGTCATGCCTTCGCTGCGTGCGAGGTCGAGGTCCTCTTCGAGGCCCTTGCCTTCGCCGTCGATGATGCGTCGCTGCAGACGTTCGCCGGTAGGCAGCGCCGCGAGTTCCGCGGCGCGCTGGTCCTTAAGCGCGGCGGTGTCGACGCCGGCGAAGAGGTCGAGCATGATCGCCAAGGGGTCATAGGTGACGTTGCCATCGGCGTCGTACTCGCGACGGTCCCAGACGAGGTCCAGGGCCACCTTGCGCTGTTCATCCGGCAGCGACGCGAGCGGGACGATCTTCGCGGCGTCGATGATGCCGCTGGTCAGGCCCGCCTGGACGGCCTCGTGCAGGAACACCGAGTTCAGCACCATGCGCGCGGCAGGGTTCAAGCCAAAGGACACGTTCGACACGCCGAGGGTGGTCTGGATGCCGGGGTACTTCGTCGAGATCTGGCGGATGGCTTCAATGGTTTCGATAGCGTCCCGGCGGGTTTCTTCCTGGCCGGTGGCTATGGGGAAGGTCAGGGCGTCCACGATGATGTCTTCAACGCGCATCCCCCATTCGCCCACCAGGGCGTCTACGAGGCGGGAGGCGATGGCCACCTTGCCTTCGGTGGTGCGGGCCTGGCCTTGTTCGTCGATAGTCAGGGCAATCACGGCCGTTCCGTGTTCCTTAACAAGCGGCATGATGCGCGCAAAGCGGCTGTCCGGGCCGTCGCCGTCCTCGTAGTTGACGGAGTTGACCACCGGACGTCCGCCGATGTGTTCGAGTCCAGCCTGCAGCACCGGGGGCTCAGTGGAGTCGATGACCAACGGCAGGGTGGAGGCCGACGCGAAACGCGAGACGATCTCCTTGATGTCGGCTACGCCGTCGCGCCCCACATAGTCGATGCAAACATCGAGCAAGTGCGCGCCCACCCGGACCTGCTCGCGGGCGATATCGACGCAGTCGTCCCAGCGCTCTTCCAACATCGCTTGACGGAACGCCTTGGAACCGTTGGCGTTGGTGCGCTCACCAATGGCCAGATAAGCCGACTCCTGGTCGAAGGGAACGTGATGGTAGAGGGACGCGACGCCGGCCTCCCGCTCGGTGGGGACCCGGCCGCCAGCGCTTTTCGCGCCGCCGGTGACGGTCCCGGCGTCGGGCGCGTTGCCGTTGGTACGGAAGGGCTCAAGACGTTCGACGACGGCGGCCATGTGCTGCGGCGTCGTACCGCAACAGCCGCCCACCAGACCCAAGCCGAATTCGCGCACGAACTGCTCGTGCGCAGTGGCGAGTTCCGTGGGGGAGAGCGGATAGTGCGCGCCGTTCGCGCCGAGAATCGGCAGCCCGGCGTTGGGCATGCAGGCGATTGCGACAGAGGACTGCTTGGAGAGGTGCCGCAGGTGCTCGCTCATCTCATCCGGCCCGGTGGCACAGTTCAGGCCGATGGCATCGACGCCGAGCGGCTCCAGGGCGGTGAGTGCAGCGCCGATTTCGGAACCCATCAACATGGTTCCGGTGGTTTCCACCGTCACCTCCACGAAGATGGGGAGGCGGACGCCGCGGGAGACAATCGCCTGCTTGCAGCCGTTCACGGCGGCTTTGGTCTGCAGGAGGTCCTGGCTCGTCTCGATGAGGAATGCGTCGGCTCCGCCGTCGATGAGCCCTTCGGCCTGCAGGGCAAAGGTCTTCTTGAGGTAGTCGTAGCTGGTGTGGCCGAGGCTGGGGAGCTTGGTGCCAGGCCCCATGGACCCCAGGACCCAGCGCATCCGACCGTCTTCGGCCTCTGCCGCTTCGGCGCGCTCGCGGGCGATTCTGGCCCCCTTGTTGGCCAGTTCCTCGATGCGATCATCGATGCCGTAGTCGGAGAGGTTGGACCAGTTCGCTCCGAAAGTATTCGTTTCGACGGCGTCGATTCCCACTGCGAAGTAGGCGTCATGGATGTCCGCGATAACGTCCGGACGTGTGTGGTTGAGGATCTCGTTGCAGCCCTCGAGGTTTTGGAAGTCGGCCTCAAGCGACAATTCCCTGTCCTGCAGCATGGTGCCCATCGCACCATCAGCAATGACGACGCGCTGGTTAACTGCGTCCAGAAGCGACTGGGAGCGAACGGGACGAGGAACGGAATCGATGTCGAGTGCAAAACGAGGCATATAAACAGAGTACGGGTGAGGCCGGACACAGTACGGAGTATTTCCGTGTACTACTTCCATATGTGGATAACCGTGGAGGGCTTCAAACCACCGTGGCTGGCTTCCTCTATCTCTAGGGACTAGCATGAGCCAAAACGAACAAAACGATAAATTCGCAGGAAACGGAAATGAGCACACCATGGCTATGAGTGCAGCGACCAAAGAAACCTTCCTCGCACCAGAGGCACCTCAAACGGGGAAGATCTACAACTTCATGGAGGCCCATGCTGAGAAGAATGGTTCTCAGCCTTCTCCTCACTTCTTCCTTTCCGGTGCGGATGCCGGTGATCAGGTTGAGATCCCTCACGAAATCTACGAAGTGCTCGTTAAGACCGTTGAGGCTATGCGTAAGGGCCTGGCAATTACGATCACACCCAGTTCGATGACTTTGACGACCCAGCAGGCGGCAGAGCTTTTGGGCGTGACCCGGCCTACAATCGTTCGACTCCTCGATGCTGGAAAGATTCCCTTCGAAAAGCCTGGAACTCACCGGCGTATCAAGCTTGAAGACGTACTGGCGTTCAAGGAAGTCCGAAAAGCCGAGCAGTACGAAGCTTTGGATTCCATGGGAGCGATTGACGATGAGGACCCGGAATCGGCGATCAACAGGATGAAGAAGGCTCGTGCTGTAGCGGCGGAGCGGCGCCGGCAGCACAAAGGGTGACACGATAGGGCCATGTTCACGGCCCTTCTTGACAGCTGCGTCCTTTGGCCGAGCACGCAACGCGATTTTCTGTTGTCTCTGGCATTCGAGGGGGCTTACCGCTTCATCTTCAGTGAGGCCATCCTGGCGGAGGTCGAAGCTAATGAGGAGATTAGGCGTCTCGAGCGGGGGGATAGCGAAGAAGAGGCACGGAAAAAGGCTGCACATCTGGTCGGGCGCATGCGTTTCAGCTTTGGAGACGCGATTGTCACGCAGTGGGAAGGGCTCGAGGGAACCTACAGCTTGCCTGATCCTGATGACGAGCATGTGCTGGCCGCCGCAGTTGTGGGCGGCGCCGGAAGTATCGTTACGGAGAATTTCCGCGATTTCCCTGAAGAAAATCTCCCCGGGGGAATCCAGATCGTGAGTGCCAAGGAGTTTGCCTTTGACACGGTATCCATGAGGCCTGACCTGGGTCTTCGCGCTGTTTGGACCATGTCTCTTCGGTCAGGGCGAAAGGGTACTGCATGTGCCCCGGAGGAGATTCTGGATACGTTGAACAAGCTGTACAGCATGGATGCTGCAACGGAACTCATCCGGGACCTCCTCTAGCGAAAGATGACGCGGGTCTCGTCGCAGGCTGCCATCCAAACCACCGTGGTTATCCACATGCTCCAAGGAACCCGTTGCCACCCGTGCGCCCTGATGGTTCGATGGGGTTCATGGCTACCGCAGAAAGTTATGTCCTAGCGATCGGGACCAAGAAGGGTTTGTGGCTGGCAACCAGCCCAGACCGCAAAGAATGGTCCCTCTCCGGCCCGCACTTCCTGATGAGCGAGATCCCCAGCATCGGGATAGACACCCGGGACGGCAAAACCAGAATCATGGTGGGGGTGCGTTCGGAGCACTGGGGACCCACCATTGCCCATTCCGATGACCTTGGCGCGACCTGGACCGAGCCCGAGCAGGGCGCCATCAAGTTCCCGGACGGCGCAGACGCTGCCTTGGAACGCATCTGGCAGATTTACCCCGACACCGAGTCCCGTCCTGGCGTAGTTTGGGCCGGGTGCGAACCGATTTCAGTGTGGAAATCCACCGACGGCGGCGAGCACTTTGAGCTGAACCGCGGACTGTGGGACCACCCCCACCGCAGTGAGTGGGGTGCAGGCTATGGTGGCGCGGCGGCCCACTCGATCGTGGTGGATCCCTCCGGCGAGAAGGTCCATGTCGCCATGAGCACGGGCGGCGTTTACAGATCGCTCGACGGCGGGACCTCCTGGGAGCCCCGCAACAAGGGAATCTCGGCCTACTTCATGCCCGATCCCAATCCCGAGTTCGGCCAGTGCGTTCACAAGATTGCTGCGGATGCCGCCGTCGAGGGCCGTTTGTACGCACAGAACCACCACGGTGTGTACCGCACGGACGATGACGGCGAGAACTGGAACTCCATCGCGGACGGGCTGCCCGCGGACTTTGGTTTCGTGATGCTGACCCATCCCCGGCGCGAGGGGACAGCCTGGGTTATCCCACTGAAGGCCGACGGCGAACGCATCCCGCCGGACGGCAAGCTCAGTGTCCACCGCACGGAGGATGCCGGTGGAACGTGGAGAGAGCTTCACACTGGTTTGCCGGACCATGAATACAACGCAGTCCTTCGGGATGCTGCCTCCGTGGACACGGCCGAACCGACTGGCGTGTACTTCGGAACCCGCGGCGGATCGGTGTATGCCAGCGCCGACGAGGGCGAGACCTTCACTGAAGTGGCCTCGCACTTGCCGGACGTGCTGTGCGTGCGTGCCGCCGTCGTGGTTGGAAACCGCAGCGGCGTGGAGCGGGAAGCATCAGCCAGCGCCCCGGTACCTGGTTAGGCCCGTTGTGGCTGACTTTACGGTGGTGTTGCCGGGTGTCCTGCAGCCTCTCGTCGGCGGACAGTCCTATCTGACTGCGTCCGCCGACGGGGCTGTGACCGTTGGACAGTTGCTGGACTCGGTAACCGGAGAATATCCGGTGCTGGCCAGGCGTTTGCGTGATGAAACCGGTGCCCTCCGCCGTTTCGTGAATATTTACGTGAACGGCGATGAGGTCCGGCGTCTGAAGGGTCTTGATACGGAAGTTGCGGCCGGCCAGGAGGTCTTGATAATCCAGTCCGTGGCCGGCGGCTAAGCGGGTGTTTGGGGTCAAGCCGGGGTTCAGGCGACGCGCCAAACACTGCATTCGTCGGTATTGATGGCTTTCCTCATCCCGGAGGCTTGGTCCATGATCCAGACGACGCCGATTCCCGGTGCGGTTTCCTGGACCCGTCCACGACGGATGACCACGTCATCGTAAGCGGGACCTACGGACATGCGGGCCTCGATCTCGTCTCCGCGGTGGAGCTGGCTGAGAGCGCGTATACGTGTTGTGTGAGTGGTGACTTCCTTCAGCATGGTGTCCTCCTGAACTGGAGCTGGTGCCTGCACTTGCCGGCTATTCCAGTGTGGCGGGGCATTGTTGCCGGAGTATTTCGGCGTGGTTAGGGTCCGGTTAGCATTCCGGGATGCTTGCGTTTCGGGTTAAGCCCGACGCCGGTACGCGCCTCCGGCGGCAGGACTCGCCGACGGTTGGCGCGCACGTCCAGAGACGCCTGCCGGCTCGGCTGTAGCCTGATCTCGGTTCTTGAGACTCACAGGGACCGCAGACTCCGTCCCCGGGAGATTCAATGGGTTTTTTGCGACGTGCGATCGCGGTGTCCACAGGCTTGGTGGTTTTCGCCACCGGCCTGTTTTTCGTCCAGGCCCCTGCTTCGGCAGTGCCGGAACCCACGCCCGATAATCCGAACGTACGGTTCTTCGAGGGGACACCGCATTCCGAGCACGTCTTCGAGACGCCACCCGGTCAGGCGCCATCCAGCAGTGGCGCGACCACCGACGTCGAATCCCTTCTCGGCGCGGGCGCAGCAGCAACCGGCCCCAATGGCGATATCCGGGTCCGTTTGGTGACGGCCAAACTGGCCGATAATACCAACCCAATCTCCATGTCAGGGGCCGAGCAGACGGTGGCGGCCACCAGCAGCTACTGGAAAGCCATGACGGACAACAAGCTGTCCATGACCGTGGACAGCAAGGTCTCCGGGTTCCAATCCAAAGCCAAGTCGACCGACAGCTACAGCACCATCATGTCCACCATCACCAGCGAGTTGAAGTGGACAGCCAGCCCGTACACGGCACTGGTGATCTTCATTCCGGCGTCCACGCTTTCCGGGAACGCCCTGGGCGTGGGCTACAGCAGTGGCAGCTACAGCGGGCGGGTGCTGATGCCGCAAATCAGCAACTTCTCCAACAACGTCATGAGCCATGAATTCGGGCACGTGATCGGACTGATGCACGCCGACGCGTTGCAGTGCAACAGCGGCGCGTCCGACGTCGGCGTGGACAGCACCGGGCGGTTCACGGACAGCTCCTGCTACATCCGCGAATACGGGGACACCACGGACCTCATGGGCGCGGCGCAGTACGCCCAGCCGGTGGTGAGCTCCAGCTTCTGGGACTACGCGGGGCTGGGCCGCGGCGACGAAATTCGGGATGTCGGGGTGGCCACAGGCGTCAAAAGCTACACGCTGAAGCCCTGGGGAGGCACCGAGGCGCAGAGGGCCATCAAGTTCACGGACCCCGTCAGCGGGGAAGCCTACTATTTGGAGCTGAGAGAGCCTGCGGGGTACGACAGTTATCTCGGGGAGCAGGGCAGGCCCGCTGGCAACAGGGGCGTCAAGATCGTCCAACGCGGCGGCGCCACGATCGCCTCATCGCTGATTCTCATGCCTTCCACCATCCCGTTCCAGGAACAGTACTACGCCAAGAACCACGCCTGGCAAGCCGGCAGCACCTTCACCACGTACACGGGCACGCAGGTCACCATCAACTCCGTCTCCACAACGTCGGCGACTGTCACCATCAACGCCGATCCCAAACTCAAGGCGCGCATGCGCTTCTCCGCAGGCGACTTTGACGGCGACAAACTGGCGGACGTCATCTCGCGCGAGGCCGACGGTTCCCTGCTGCTCTTCACTGGCCTCCCGGGAAACCGGCTGGATGATCCGGTGCAGATCGGCTCGGGCTGGGGCATTTTCAACGCCGTACTTGGAACGTCGGACTTCAATGGTGACGGCTTCGCGGACATCCTGGCCCGGACCAGCGAGGGCGCACTCTGGCTGTATCCGGGCAACGGCAAGGGCGGATTCCTGACCCGGAGCCAGATCGGTTTTGGGTGGCAGGGCTTTACCCAATTGGTTGCGGCGGGGGACTTCAACGCGGATGGCCGGAGTGACCTGATTGCTGCCGGCTCTGATGGCCGCCTGTGGTTGTATCCAGGCAATGGCACGGGTGGTTTCCTCGCCCAAACGCAGATCGGCCAGGGCTGGGATTCCTTCAACAGCCTGGCAGCGTCAGGTTCGTTCGGCGGCGGCGCTCCAGGTTTGCTGGCACGTGCCAGCGACGGCACCCTCTACGTCTACCCCGGGGATGGCAAGGGCGGCTTCCTGCCGCGCGCCGCCGTCGGAACCGGTTGGAACGGGGTAGGTGACATCGTCGGCGGCCGGGACTTCACGGGCGACAAGCGCGTGGACGTCCTGACGGCTGCAGCGGGCGGGGGTATGACCCTCTATCCAGGTGACGGCAGTGGCTTCGCGGATCGGCTTGCGATCGGGACCGGCTGGAACCAGTTCCTTCAGGTGTGGGAAGCAGGCGATTTCGACGGCGATGCTGCCGCCGACATCCTGGCGCGAGGCACCGACGGCGCGTTGTGGCTTTACCCGGGCAACGGATCCGGCAGTTTCCTTCCGCGTGTTCAAGTCGGGTGGGGCTGGGGCCAGTTCACGTCTGTGTTGAGTGCGGGAGATTTCGACGGCGATTCGCACCCCGATCTTGTAGCCCGGGCTTCCGATGGGACACTGTGGCTCTACCCGACCGATGGCACGGGACAGTTCCTTGCCCGAAAACAGATCGGCACCGGATGGCAGGGCTTCGAGCAGTTGCTGGCCCCGGGCGATTTCACGGGCGACGGAAAGCCGGACATCGTTGCCCAGTCCGGCGATGGCGTGCTGTGGGTCTACCCCGGCAACGGCTCCGGGGGCTTTCTTGCCCGCAAGCAGATCGGCACCGGGTGGGACATGTTCAACCTGGTCCTGCAGGCCGGTGACTTCAACGGCGATGGAAGGGAAGACCTGGTTGGCCGTTCCGGTGATGGCGGACTCTGGCTCTACCCGGGGAACGGCGCTGGTGGCTTCCTTGCACGCTCCTACCTTGGTTCAGGGTGGAACATGTTCTCCAGCATCGCGGCCCTCGGCAACGGGTTTACCGGTACTGGCGACCCCTCCGTGGTGGGAGTCGCTGGGGACGGAACGCTGCTGATGTACTCCGGGACGGGCACGGGGAAGTTCAAGCCGGTGGCGCTGAACCCGCGGTAGGTAGTTCTGTGTTGGACAGCGAAAAGCCCGGAATGTCATAGGACATTCCGGGCTTTTCCAGCGTCTGCGCCCTGCCAAGGTGGCAGCTGCGGCGACTTACTTGTGCAAGCCGAGTTCCGCCGTCGGGACCTTAGCTGACTCGCGTGCGGTCATGGCAGAGACCGCTGCGATCACGCAGATAACTGCGGTGAAGATGGAGATCTGGACCCAGCCGCCAGGCTTGGTGCCGCCGACGATGACCTCGAGCGCGAATGCCCGCAACGGAAGCCGCATCACCCAGCCGAGCTCGCGTGGCATGAAGTCGGATTTTGCCGAGTTGCAGGGCTCGCAGGCGCCCACCAGGTTGAGTGGGTGGTTGCTGCCGCCTCGGCTGAGCGGGCGAACGTGGTCGATCGTTGTGGAGGGATTCAGCCGGCACCACACACAGACAGCGTCGTCCTTGAGCACCTGAGCTCTCTTTGCGAAAGGCACGTTGTAGGGATGCTTGTCGGTGCCGGAGTACGGCCATTGAGCGAGATCCAGATGCCGGGGCGAGGTGAGTGTTTCGCCGGCTGGTAAGAAGCGAGCTGCTGCCAGCTGGAGCGCTCTCTCCTTACCGAGGATCTGGTTGATTGTCACCCGGTGGTTGAAGGCCTCAAGGCGAGCTCGTGAGGCGGCCACTCTTGCGAGATGAGCCTGCTTCGAGGGGTGCAGGTAGTTCGGTCCGGCTATGGGGAATGACACAGTTCGGTTCCGCTCCTCTCGTGGCTAGGTAGAAAGAGCCCCCAGAGCGCCATGTGAGGCGCTCCGGGGGCTCGAGTGTGGGTGTGGCTGAAGTGCTGCGTGGGTTGCAGACGCTTAGGGAATGTTCTCGATGGTGTAGCCGGCGAGGGCGTTTCCCTGTTCCTTCAGGTACGCGTTGTTCTCGGGGCAGAACTGCGACGTGGTCACGGCCATGAGATTGCCGATCATGTACCGCTGCCCCCGAAACTCGTCAGCCAGTTCATCGGAGAGATCTCCGAGTTCGCGTCGGGCTTCGAGACCCGTGCATGTCCTGAAGGCGAAGTCCATGGCCATGTAGTCGCGCATACCCATGTCACGCTTCATGAGGAAGGCGATGTACTCCTCAGCTTTGTCTGCATCAAAGCCGCGCAGATCCAGCGACTCTGTCGGCGTTGGAGTCGCGGTTTGGGAGGGCGCTGGCTCGGCGCTGGTTGCAGTGGATGTGGTCGTGTTGGACGGGGCGCCTGCGCAGCCGGTGAGCAGCGCCAGTGCACTGATCAGGAGGGTTGCAGTGGCAAGCGTGGCGCGGCCGCGGATGTTCTTGGTGGGGGTCATGTCATTCGTCGCCCTTCGGGCTGTCGTAGGTGGAGGGATCGCGGTATTCGATCCCGAAGAATTCGGCGATCTCGAAGAGGGCTTCGTGTTCGTCGTCGTTGCTGTCGCCTTCCAATGCCCGGCGGATCTTGGGCGCGAGCTGGTCTTGGAAGCTTTTGAGGATGGCGCTGGAGGGTTGGTCCTTCTCGGGGTTCCAGTGCTCGAGGTCACCGTCTGCGCCCTGCCAAGGTGGGAGCTGCGGCGACTTACTTGTGCAAGCCGAGTTCCGCCGTCGGGACCTTTGCTGACTCGCGTGCGGTCATGGCTGAGACCGCTGCGATCAGGCAGATGACTGCGGTGAAGATGGAGATCTGGACCCAGCCGCCAGGCTTGGTGCCACCGAGCGCGGTCACGATGGTCGGAGCAAAACCGGCCATGAGGAAGCCGAGCTGAGTGCCGATGGCGAGACCGGAGAAGCGGACCTTGGTGCTGAACATTTCACCGTAGAAGGACGGCCACACGGCGTTGGCGGCGGCATACCCAAAGGAGAAGAACACCACGGAGACCAGGAACATGAGCGGGACGACTCCCGATTCCAAAGTCAGCAGGAACACCGGAGTCATGATGGCGCTGGCGATGGCGCCGTAGATGAAGACTGGCTTGCGGCCGATCTTGTCCGCGAGCATGCCGAACAGTGGCTGGGTACCGAGGGCCACAATGTTGGCTACTACAACGAGCCACAAGGTGATGGTGCCGCTGACGTGGGCCACGTCCTGGGCGTACTTGATGGCCAGGGTTCCAAATACGGTACTCACGGCGGCGATGAAGGCGCAGCACACCACGCGGAGGACGTCGCGCCAGTGCAGCTTGAGGAGATCGGCAATGGGCAGCTTGGCGATCTGGTTGTTCTTCTTGGCCTCGGCGAATGCCGGCGGCTCGTGCAGGGTGCGTCGGATGAAGAACGCCACGATCACTACTACGGCACTGAGCCAGAACGGGATGCGCCAGCCAATGCCGTATTTGATCTCGTCCGGGAGCGCGAGTACTGGAATGAAGACGAGCGCTGCCAAAATCTGGCCGCCCTGGGTGCCGGTCAGGGTCCACGAGGTGAAGAACGAGCGGCGGTTGTCCGGAGCGTGCTCCAGCGTCATTGACGAGGCACCGGCCTGCTCACCGGCAGCCGAAAGACCTTGGGCAAGGCGGGCAAGTACCAGCAGGACGGGAGCCCACCAGCCAATGGTCTTGAAGTCCGGGAGGCAGCCGATCACGAAGGTCGCGGCACCCATCAGGACCAGTGTGAACATGAGGACCTTCTGCCGGCCGATCCTGTCGCCGAAGTGGCCCAGGATGACAGCGCCCACAGGGCGGGCAACGTAGGCGAAGCCGAACGTTGCGAAGGACATGATCGATGCGTTGGTGTCCGCGTCCGGGAAGAACACGTGCGGGAAAATCAGGGCTGCGGCGGAGCCGAAGATGAAGAAGTCGTAGTACTCCACTGCGCTTCCCAGGAAGCTGGCGAGTGCCGCCTTCTTGGGTGTTCCTGCTGGGGTAACTGTGCCTGGCGTCGCTGACGGCATTGTGTGGCTCATGGGTGTTCCTTCTGTGACGACGATGTCGCGGGTCTGGCTTCTGCGGGAAGACCAGAGCGAGGTGCGGCCGGATCAATCCCAAAGTAACCACATGGTGAGAGCTACTTGTGCAATACAGCAATAGTGGCCGTGACTGGGGTCACTTGTCAAGACTTGTCCCCACTATCTAGAAATAGCTCTCACTATGTGAGAGCATCTAAGCATGAGTGTGAAAGAGGACACAAAGACCGACATGGTCGGCAAGGCCCTGGGCCTGTTGGTATTGCTGGGAAATGAGCCCAAGGGCGCTAGTGCCGCGGATCTGGCCAGGAGTGCGGGACTTCCGTTCAGCACCACCTACCGCCTGCTCGGCTCGCTGACGCGCGATGGATTCGTGGACTACGAGCCGGACGGCCGTCGATATCACCTGGGATTGCGGGTTTTCCAGCTGGGCCAGCGGGTGTCGAACCACCATGGCTTCGCAGCAACCGCCCTTCCCGTACTCCAGCGCGTCACCGAGAAGACCGAGGAAGCAACCATCCTCTCCGTGCGCGATGGCAACCATCATCTGACAGTCAATAAGGTGGACGGCCCCAAGACCTTCCGTGTCACCAGCGATCCCGGTCATTTGGGCGCGCTGCACACGACGTCCGTGGGTAAGGCGATTGTCGCTTTTGAGAACGACGCCGAACGCGAACGACTGCTCGAAGAGTTGCCTTTGGAGCCTCTCACTGAGCGCTCCATTACCGACCGGGCCGCATTCCGGGCGGAGATTGAGCAGGTGCGCCGGCAGGGCTATGCGGTGATGGATGAAGAAAACGAGATCGGCATGCGTGCCGTCGCGGTGCCGGTCCTCAATTCCCAAGGCCACGCCTTTGCATCTCTCGCCACGGCCGTGCCAGTTTTTCGTCTCACCATGGACGAACTCATCGCCCACGTACCCACGTTGCAGGAGGCCGCGGCTGAACTCGCCGCCCGCCTGCCCCAGCGCTAACCCAACTAGGTCGCAGTTAAGCGCGCTTAGAAGGTCCCAAACGCGCACTAGTGCTACTTGGTTGGGTGAGGTTGGCGGAAATGTTCGCGATAAGAACAAGCGTGCGGAATATGAACACTTGTAGTAATCTCAATAGCACCCGGCCTGGCGACGCCCGAAAAGCGCCAACAGCCCGGGGTGCTGAAGTCAAAGGAGCTTTAGGATGAGCAATCGAGCCGAGTCCGTTCTGGTGGGCCTCATAGGCGAAGGCGTCATGCCCTCGCTCACGCCGCCCATGCACGAACGCGAAGCCGACGTGCAGGGCCTTCGCTTGCTGTACCGTCCCATCGACCTGCTGGATCTGGCCTTGCCGGCCACCGCCGTCGGGGATCTCCTCACCGCCGCCCAGCGTATGGGCTTCAACGGCCTGAACATCACGCACCCGTGCAAGCAGCTGGTGCTGGAGCATCTTGACGAAATTTCCGACGACGCCCACAGGCTGGGTGCTGTCAATACAGTCCTGATCCAGGATGGTCGGTTCATCGGCCACAACACTGACTTCTCCGGCTTCGGCTCGGCGCTCGCCGACGGCCTGCCCGGGGCGAAGCGCGACCACGTTGTCCAGCTGGGTGCTGGCGGTGCCGGGTCCGCCGTCGCCTACGCGTTGCTCAAGGCCGGGGTCGGCGTGCTGGACCTCGTGGACATGGATGCAGCCCGCGCAGCCGATCGTGCCACGGAACTCGGCGAACTCTTTCCGGCGGCAACCGTCACGCCACGCACTCCTGCACAACTAAACGAGATCATGCCGCTCGCCGACGGCCTGGTGCACTGCACCCCTATCGGTATGGCCGCACATCCAGGACTGCCCTTGGACGTCGACCTCCTGGAACCGCGCCATTGGGTTGCCGACATCGTCTACCGACCGATCGAGACACGGCTGGTCCGCGAGGCGCGCGCCAAGGGTTGCGACGTCCTCGACGGTGGCAGGATGGCGGTCGGTCAGGCGGCCGACGCTTTCCAGCTCTTCACCGGACGCGATGCCGATCGCGACCGCATGCGGGCACACTTCCTGGAGCTGATCGCCGTGGAAGATGCCGCAATCGAAATGTCCGGGACAGCACTGGCGAAGGCAGCTCACTGATGCGCACCGGTATCGCCACTGTCTGCCTGTCTGGCACCCTGAAAGAGAAGATGCAGGCCTGCGCAATAGCGGGCTTTGACGGCATCGAAATCTTCGAGCAGGACCTCGTCACCTCGCCGCTCAGCCCCGAGGATGTGCGGAAAATGGCTGCCGATCTCGGCCTGGGTCTGGACCTCTACCAACCCTTCCGCGACTTCGACGGCGTCACTCCGGACCTGCTCAAGGCCAACCTTAGGCGGGCCGAGGCAAAGTTTAACGTGATGGAACGCCTGGGCATGGACACCATCCTGGTCTGCTCCAACGTGGCGACGGCAACAATCGACGACGACGAACTTCGCGCCTCCCAACTGGCAGAACTTGCTGAACTCGCGGGGGACCACGGCGTCAAAGTTGCCTACGAAGCGCTGGCCTGGGGCAAGTACGTCAACGATTACGAGCACGCGTATCGCTTGGTCGAGATGGTTGACCACCCCAACCTCGGCACGTGCCTGGACTCCTTCCACATCCTCTCCCGCGACTGGGACACTGCGCCGATCGAGAAGATCACCGCGGAGAAGATCTTCTTCGTCCAGGTGGCCGACGCCCCTAAACTCTCCATGGACGTCCTCTCCTGGAGCCGCCACTACCGCGTGTTCCCTGGCGAGGGTCAGTTCGAGCTTGCAAAGTTCATGGGCCACGTGGTCCGCGCCGGCTATACAGGTCCGGTTTCGCTGGAAGTTTTCAACGATGTCTTCCGCCAGTCCGATGTCGAGCGGACAGCCGTGGACGCCATGCGTTCCCTGATCTGGCTCGAGGAGCAGAGCGCCAAGTGGCTGGAAAGCACCTCCGCGGACTCCGCAACCGGCAACGGAAGCGCCTCCCGGCGTCGTTATCCCATGGAACTGGCCACGTTGCCCAAGGTGAACGAACCCGCTGGCTTCAACTTCGCCGAGGTCAAGGCTGACGACACCGCCCAGCTGGAGAAGCTCCTGGGCCAGCTCGGGTTCGAGTTCGAGGGCCGGCACCGCACCAAGGACGTCCAGCTCTGGACCATGGGCCAAGCGCGCGTGATCATCAACGAGCAAGCTGCACAGCACGCCGAACCGGCTATCGCCGCATTGGGGTTCGACGTCGACTCTCCAGTGATTGCCTCCGCTCGCGCCCAACAACTCAAGGCGCCAGTCGTGGCACGCAAAGTCCAAGCCGATGAGGAAGTGTTCCAAGGCATCTCTGCCCCGGACTCCACCGAAATCTTCCTGTGCCAGGGCAGCCCGGACGGGACCGCCGCGTGGACGCACGAGTTTGGCGAGGGGCTGGAACACGTTTCCGGTGCGCAAAATGCCGTGATTGACCACGTAAATCTGGCCCAGCCGTGGCAGCACTTCGACGAAGCCGTCCTGTTCTACACCAGCGCCCTGGCCCTTGAACCGCAGCCGTTCGCCGAAGTCCCGAGCCCCAGCGGCCTCGTGCGCTCGCAGGTCATGGAGACCTCGGACGGCTCAGTCAGGCTGGTTCTGAACCTGGCACCGGCACAGCAGGCGCAAACTGCCCGCAAAACGTACCAGGAACACATCGCGTTCGCCGTGAACGACCTCGTGGGGGCAGCCCGGTCGGCCCGCGGTCGTGGCCTCGAGTTCCTGCAGATCCCCGCCAACTATTACGAAGACTTGGACGCGCGGTTCGATCTTGAACCGGAATTCCGGGCCACCCTCAAGGAGCTCAATCTCCTGTACGACCGCGACGCCAACGGAGAATTCCTCCACTTCTACACCGCCACGGTTGGGAGCGTGTTCTTCGAAATGGTGGAACGCCGGGGCAACTACGACGGCTACGGAGCGCCCAACGCGCCGGTGCGCCACGCCGTCCAATACGACTCGCTGCACCGCATCTAGACCCGTAACGAAGCCATCAACCGAAAGGAGCCGACTGTGCCACAAGAACAGACAGCACAAGTCAACTCTGCACAAGCGCTCGAATCCGAGGAACTCGTGCCGCCTGCTGAGCCACACGCAGCGCATGATTCCAAGAAGGTGGAAACCCAAGCGGATCTCAGTGCTGAGATGAAGGGCATTGCGGATCGCTATGCGGAGGCGCTGAAGAACGGCAAGGCGCCGGAGACCATGCCACGGCTGGACTACGCTCCGTACCGCAGCAGCATCCTGCGCCACCCGACCAAGAGCCTGCACCACGCGGACCCGGAGACGATCGAGCTCTACTCGCCCGCGTTCGGCCACCAGGACGTGCACGCGCTGGAATCCGACCTGACCATCCAGCACAACGGTGAGCCGCAGGGTGAACGCATCATTGTCGCAGGCCGTGTTCTTGATGGCGACGGCCGGCCGGTCGCGGGCCAACTCGTGGAGATCTGGCAGGCCAACGCAGCCGGCCGCTACATTCACAAGCGCGACCAGCACCCCGCACCGCTGGACCCGAACTTCACCGGCGTCGGGCGTTGCATCACCGGTGATGACGGCTCGTACAGTTTCACCACCATCAAGCCCGGCGCGTACCCATGGAAAAACCACCTGAACGCGTGGCGCCCGGCCCACATCCACTTCTCTATGTTCGGCGCGGAGTTCACGCAGCGCATCGTCACCCAGATGTACTTTCCGGGCGATCAGCTCTTCCCGCTGGACCCCATCTACCAGTCCATCGTGGACCAGGACGCCCGCGACCGCCTGGTGGCTGAGTACGACCACGAGCTGACGAGCCCCGAATGGGCCCTTGGCTACAAGTGGGACATCATCCTGACCGGCTCCAAGCGGACCTGGACAGAGAACGAAGCATTCGGCGACGCCGGGGACGAGGAGTAAGCACATGAGCAAGCTGACACCCACACCGGGCCAGACCGTCGGACCCTTCTACGGTTACGCCCTCCCGTTTAACAAGGACAACGAACTCCTCGCCCCGGGCAGCCCGGGAAGCATCCGCCTCCAAGGCACGGTCTACGACGGCGCCGGCAACACCATCCCGGACGCCATCCTTGAAATTTGGCAGCCGGACTCCGAGGGCAACATCGTCCAGCGCACCGGCTCCCTGGTCCGCGATGGCTACACCTTCACCGGCTGGGGCCGCGGCTCCGTGGGCAACTCCGGCGTTTACACGTTCACTACCGTCAACCCCGGACCCACCTCGCCGGGTTCGGCCCCGTTCATCTCCGTGGCGGTCTTTGCCCGCGGCCTCATGAACCGCCTTTTCACCCGCGTGTATCTTCCGGACAATGAGGAAGCGCTGGCCAACGATCCGCTCCTTAGCTCCCTGGATCCCGAGCGTCGCAAGACCCTGATCGCCCGTCGCGACCCCGATGGCGGCCTCACCTGGGACATCCGACTGCAGGGCGGCGACGAAACTGTATTCCTGGATTTCCAGCAGGACGGTTCGCTGGAAACCAGCGTCAACGCGGACTCACAGCCATGACCGACGGCGACTTCGGCCTCCTTAGCCCGGTTTCGGCGTCGCCCGCTGTTGCGGCGCTGACGGGCGATCGTGCCGTGATCGCGGCGATCCTCGACGTCGAAGCCGCCTGGGCTGTCGTCCTCGAGGAGGCGGGGCTCGTCCCCGCCGGTTCCGCCGCCGTGGTGGGCGAGGCCGCCGATGCCGGCTCTTACGACGTCGTTTCTGTGGCCGAACGTAGCAAGGGCGGGGGCAACCCTGTGATTCCCTTGCTCGGCGACCTCCGGGCACGAGTGAAGTCCGTGGACTCGGGTGCGGCTTCCGCTGTCCACACCTCCCTCACCAGCCAGGACGTCCTCGACTCCGCCCTCATGCTGCTCGCCAGCCGCACCATTTCTTCACTGCTCGCTGACGTGAAACGCACGACGACGGCGCTCGCCACCTTGGCGGAACAGCATGCGGAGACCCTTTGCGTGGGCAGAAGCCTGACGCAGCACGCGCTGCCGTACACGTTCGGGCTCAAGGCTGCGCAATGGTTCCACGGCGTTGCGGCTGCGGCTGCCCGCTTGGAATCCCTTGAGCTGCCGGTGCAGTTTGGTGGGGCCGGTGGAACGCTGGCGTCTGCGACCAAACTGACCGCTGCTTCCGAGTCCACGCCCTTTGATCTGGCCGATTCTTTGGCCTCAAAGCTTGGCCTCGCGACGTCTCCTGCTCCCTGGCACACCAACCGCCTCGCCGTCACGGCCCTCGGCGACGCTCTTGCTGCCCTCGTCGATTCCTTCGGCAAGATCGCTGCTGACCTGTTGTTCCTGAGCCGTCCGGAAGTTGCCGAGCTTGGTGAACCATTGGCTGCCGGACGCGGGGTTTCCTCGGCCATGCCACAGAAGCAGAACCCTGTGCTGTCCGTACTCATCCGCAGTGCGGCGCTGCAGGCACCCGGCCTTGCGTCGCAGCTGCACCTCGCGGCGGCCACCTTCAACGACGAGCGCCCGGACGGTGCCTGGCACAGCGAATGGCCGGCCCTGCGTCAGCTGCTCGCCTTGGCTATGGGTGCTGCCGGACACCTCCGCGAACTCACGGAAGGCCTTCGTGTCTTCCCGGAAGCGATGCGCCGGAACCTTGAGCTCTCGGGACCGCTGCTGCTCAGCGAAGGCGTTGCTGCCGCCGTCGTGCCTCTCCTGGGTCCGGACCGAAAACAAAGGCTGCAGAACGTCGTCGATGAAACGCTCAAAGCGCCCGCCGCCGAGCAGACGCGGATCTACACCAAGTTGCTCCGCGAAACCGTGCCCACGGACAAGCTTTCTGACGCGGAGCTTAAGGCATTGCTTGACCCCGCAAGCTACCTCGGAGAAGCCGCCGAAATCGCGCGCCGGATCCTGGCCGCCTACCCGGACTATGCAAGGGCTGCCGCCTCCGACTCACCGACAACGAAGGGAGCCACCCGTGGCTAAGCCAACCGTCAAGGCCGTTCTGCTGTCCCCAGAGCGTGAACTAGGAGCGAAGCCGCTCCTTGTGGTCGGCCCATCGTTGGGCACCTCCACCGTGCTCTGGACCGAAACGGCAGCGCTGCTTGGCGAAGAGTACGACGTCATCGGCTGGGATCTCCCCGGCCACGGCATCTCGCCGGCCGCCTCCGAAGGTTTCGATATCGCGGAACTGGCGGACGCCGTCGTCGATCTCGTGGACTTTGTGAGTCCGGGCGCGAAGTTCCACTACGCAGGCGTCTCGCTGGGCGGCGCCATCGGCCTGCAACTCGGCATCAAGCATGGCGACCGCCTCCGCAGCCTGTCCGTGCAGTGCAGCGGCGCCAAGATCGGCACGCCTGAAGGCTGGCTGGAGCGCGCCGAAACCGTGCGCCAACTGGGGACGCCGGTGATGATCCAAGGCTCCGCCGAGCGCTGGTTCGGTCCCGGCTTTATGGACCGCCAGCCGGAAATCAGCAGCCGCCTCCTGCACTCACTCCGCGACGCCGACCGCTTCAGCTACTCGTTCTGCTGTGAAGCCCTCGCCGCATTCGACGTCCGCGAGCAGCTCGGCAGCATCACCGTTCCCACCCAGGCGATTGCCGGCGTCGAGGACTCTGTGGCGCCGCCATCGCTGGCCGAAGCTGTTGTTTCCGGTATCACCGCAGGCGGCGGTACCGCTCAGGCCGTGGCGCTCGACGGCGTCGCGCACCTGGCGCCAGCGGAGGCGCCTGCAGTTGTGGCCGAGTTGATGCGGACCTTTATGAAGGAGAACGGACGATGACCTCTTCATCTCCCGAGCGGAATGGTGCTGTTCAGCCGGGCGCCACCGCGCAGGACATTTACGACGCCGGCATGGCGGTACGTCGCGAAGTGCTCGGCAATGAGCACGTGGACCGCGCGAACGGCAACATGGACACCTTCACCGAGGACTATCAGGACATGATCACCAGGATCGCGTGGGGTGGCATCTGGACGCGGCCCGGTCTTACCCGGCAAATGCGCTCCGCCGTCACCCTCACGGCACTGGTGGCGCACGGTCATTGGGAGGAGCTCGCGATGCACATCCGGGCGGCCCTCAACAACGGCCTGAGCAGGGACGAGATCAAGGAAATCCTGCTGCAGACCGCAATCTATTGCAGTGTTCCCTCGGCCAACTCGGCCTTCAAGACGGCGCAGAAAGTATTCGCCGAGATCGACACCAACGAACCCAACTAGGGGACAGCACATGTCCCATTGAAGGCTCACAGCGACGTTTACTGTCCCCTAGTTGGGCAGAGAGAAACAAAGGAAAACCCATGAACCAGGCTTACGTGTACGACGCCGTACGCACACCCTTTGGCAAGTTCGGCTCCGGACTTGCTGCTGTCCGTCCCGATGACCTTGCTGCCCACGTGGTCCGTGAGTCCGTTCGCAGGGCTCCGGGACTGGATGTTGAACGGATCGACGAAGTGGTGTTTGGAAACGCCAACGGTGCCGGCGAGGAAAACCGCAACGTGGCCCGGATGGCGACCTTGCTGGCAGGATTGCCCGTGTCGATTCCCGGGACAACGGTCAACCGTCTCTGTGGTTCGTCGTTGGATGCGGCGATTATTGCGTCCCGCCAGATCAATGCCGGCGACGCCGAACTCATCCTCGTGGGCGGGGCAGAGTCCATGTCCCGTGCGCCGTGGGTCCTGCCGAAGACCTCCAAGCCCTACCCGGCCGGTGATATGACGCTCGCGTCCACCACGCTCGGCTGGCGCCTGGTGAACCCGGCCATGAACAAGGACTGGACCATCTCACTGGGCGAAGCCACCGAACGGCTGCGCGAGAAGTACGGGATCACCCGGGAGCGTCAGGACCAGTTCGCTGCAGACTCGCACAACCGCGCCGATGCCGCGTGGAACGAAGGCTTCTACGACAACCTTGTTTCGCAGGTTCCGGGCACTGACTTGGTCCGTGACGAGGGCATCCGAGCCGGTTCATCCGCGGAGAAGCTTGCTGGTTTGAAGACCGTTTTCCGTCCCGAGGCTGACGGGCCCGACGGCGGTACGGTCACCGCCGGGAACGCCTCGCCTTTGAATGATGGTGCTTCGGCTGCGTGGATCGGTTCGGAAGCAGCTTCCTCGATCCTCGGCATCGAGCCGCTGGCCCGTATCGCCGGCCGTGGTGCTCATGGCAACGATCCCCAGTTCTTCGGGTTCGCTCCAGTGGAGGCGGCGAACAAGGCCCTCGCGAAGGCGGGTATCGGCTGGGACCAGGTTGGCGCCGTCGAACTTAACGAAGCGTTCGCCGCGCAATCGCTGGCCTGCGTTGACGCGTGGGGGATCGACCCCTCGATCGTGAACCAGCATGGCGGGGCTATTGCGATGGGCCACCCACTGGGTGCCTCCGGCACCCGCCTCCTCGGCACGCTTGCCCGTTCCCTGCAGGCTTCCGGACGGCGCTGGGGAGTGGCGGCGATCTGCATCGGGGTGGGGCAGGGCTTGGCTGTGGTGCTGGAAAACGTTTCTGCCGGAGTGAAGGGCTAAGGGTCATGTTGAATTTCATTGACACTGTTGGCGAAGCTGTCGCCGGCATCAAGGACGGTTCCACCGTGATGATCGGCGGGTTCGGCAATGCCGGGCAGCCGTTCGAATTGATCGACGCCCTGATGGACTGCGGCGCGAAGGACCTCACCGTGGTGAACAACAACGCCGGCCAGGGCGATCAGGGGCTCGCGTTGCTGATCAAGGAAGGCCGGGTCCGCAAAATGATCTGTTCGTTCCCGCGGCAGTCTGATTCCTGGCACTTCGATGCCAAGTTCCATGCGGGTGAGATCGAGCTGGAACTGGTTCCGCAGGGCAACCTGGCTGAGCGTATCCGTGCCGCGGGCGCTGGGATTGGTGGGTTCTTCACGCCCACTGGCTATGGCACTACCCTTGCTGAGGGCAAGGAAACGCGCTTGCTGGATGGAAAGTGGCAGGTGTTCGAAACGCCCATCCACGCCGACATCGCCCTCATCAAGGCACTCAAGGCGGACGGCAAGGGCAACCTCGTGTACCGAAAAACTGCCCGGAACTTCGGCCCCATCATGGCGGCCGCTGCCAAGCACACCATTGTGCAGGTCTCCGAGATCGTGCCCACCGGTTCCTTGGATCCGGAGAACGTGGTGACGCCGGGGATTTACGTCAACAGTGTGGTCCGGGTTGGTTCTGCAGAATTCGATGGGAAGGTGGCTTGATGATGAGCACTGCGACAAGTATCCAGACGTCCGAGAAGCCCCTGGGCCGCGACGAACTCGCCCAGTTGGTGGCACGAGACATCGCACCGGGTTCCTTCGTGAACCTGGGCATCGGCCAGCCCACTCTCGTGTCCAACTACCTCACCGAGGAACAGAACATCACGCTCCACACGGAGAACGGGATGTTGGGGATGGGCCCTGCGGCTGAGGGCGACGAGATCGATGGTGACTTGATCAATGCCGGCAAGATCCCCGTCACCGAGCTGCCCGGAGCGTCATACTTCCACCACGCCGACTCCTTCGCGATCATGCGCGGTGGTCACTTGGACATCTGTGTCCTCGGCGCCTTCCAGGTTTCCGCAACGGGCGATCTCGCCAACTGGCACACCGGCGCCCCCGACGCCATCCCCGCCGTGGGTGGTGCCATGGACCTCGCAACGGGCGCCAAGGATGTGTTCGTGATGATGACGTTGTTGACGCGCGAGGGCGTGTCCAAACTGGTGGAGCAGTGCACCTACCCGCTCACCGGCGTCGGCTGCGTGACCCGCGTGTACACGGACAAGGCCGTCTTCCTCACAGGACCCGACGGCGTCACTGTCCGCGAGACGTTCGGCTGCACCTTCGAGGAAATCCAGGAGCTCGTTCCCCTTCCCCTGAAGCCCGGCGCCTAACACTCCTCACGTTGTGGGGCCCGCTCTGGGGATGCGGAGTGGGCCCCGCAACGCACCCTAGGATTGGTAACCATGACCGATTCCGCAGTTACCCCGCAGGCCAGCGACCAGTATGTGCAGTCGTTGGCCAGGGGTCTGGCCGTGATCCGGGCGTTCGATGCGAACAACCCGGTGATGACCCTCAGTGAAGTCGCAGCCCGCACCGACCTGACCCGCGCCACAGCCCGTCGTTTTCTTCACACCCTTGTTGAGCTCGGCTACGTTCGCACGGACGGCAAGACCTTCGCCCTCACTGCAAAGGTGCTGCAACTCGGGTATTCGTATCTTTCGGCGCTGTCCCTGCCTCAGGTGGCTCAGCCACATCTGGAGCAGTTGAGCCTGAAGCTGGGGGAGTCCACGTCTGCCGCGGTCTTAGACGGCCCGGACATCTTCTACGTCGCCCGCGTCGCGACCCGCCGGATCATGAACGTGGGCATCACCGTGGGTACCCGCTTCCCGGCCTATGCCACATCGATGGGCCGCGTTCTGCTCGCGGGTCTGCCACAGGCCAAGCTCGAGGCATACCTGGCCAACGTCGAACTCAAGCCCATCACCCCGCGAACCGTGGCCAACGCTGCAGACTTGAGGGCCGCCGTCGAGCAGGTCCGTGCGCAAGGCTGGTGCCTGCTGGACCAGGAGCTGGAAATCGGGCTCATGTCTATCGCGGCGCCGGTCTGGAACCACAACAACGGCGACAATGTTGCGGCGATCAACGTGTCCCTTCAGGCCCAGGCGGTCGCGGCGGAGCCGGACCCGGACAAGTATCTCGAGTCAGTCCGGCAGGAAGTCGTCGCCACGGCCAACGCGATCTCGCAGGACGTGTCCGCGAAGCACTAAGTAGCTACTTACGGATCGCAGCCAACCGCGTCTCGAGAATCCGCCGAACCATGGAGTCCGGAACAGGGTTGTCAGCAGAGAACCGCAATGTCCCCGGCGACCACGAATAACCGCCCAGCTCCTCCGACATCTCCGGCAGGATCTGCCCGCTGAACGGGTACAGGGCAAGGTGCTTCTTGGTTTCGATCACACTTACGAAGCCCTTGCCGTCCACCAGCAAAGCAGGCATGCCGTAGCTGGTGCCTTCCTTGGCGTCCGGGGCAAGTTCACGCGCGATCGCAACTATCCGCTCGAGGATTTCCCGGTTACCCTCGCTGACGTTCTCCAGATATTCGGTGACGGTTCCCATACGAGACATGCTTCATTAAGGCCGCAGCAGAGGCCAGAGGTTTAGCCCTCAGGAATAACTGCGATGCCCTGGATTTCGATCAGGGCCTCTTTCTGCCACAGCCGGGTCACACCGATGCCCGCCATCGCCGGGTACTGAGTGCCAGCCATCTCACGCCAGATTCGTCCGATCTCGCGCCCGTTCGCCATGTAGTCGTCTACGTCTGTGAGGTAGATGGTGACGTTGACGAGGTCCTCCGGCTGTCCACCGGCTTCCCGCAACGTGGTCAGCACGTTGGAGAACGCCTGCGTGAACTGCTCCACAATGCCGCCGGGAACGATGTTCATGTTCTTGTCCAAGGCAGTCTGTCCACCCAGGAACACCGTGTTTCCGGCAAGCATGCCATGCGCAAAACCGGATGGCTTGGGGAGTGACTCCGGGTTGATTGTTTTGTGGCTCATGCTGTTCCTCCTTGTTGTGGCGACTGCAAAAACTTTTGAAATGCCTCTGTGCAGATCATTTCTGCCGTGCTACGTTGAGCATATGTGACGATCGTAAAAAAGTCGACACATTGAATCTCGAAGGAGCAGAACCCATGAAACTTGCCACCTTGCGCACCTCCGGCGGAAGTACGACGGCGGCACTCGCCACGGGTGCCGACACGTACGTTGCGCTGCCGGCCACCGACGTCGGCGCGCTCCTGGGACACCCGGAATGGCGCATGATCACCGAGAAGGCAATGGCGGACGGCGGACTCACCGTCATCGCAGCAACTGAAACTGACTTCGCCCCACTCCTTCCCCACGCCGGAAAAGTCATCTGTTGCGGGCTGAACTACGGGGACCACATCCAGGAAATGGGACGCGAACTTCCTGAATATCCGACCCTCTTCGCCAAATACGCGGACACGCTGATCGGAGCCGCAGACGCAGTAGAAGTCCATGGCAGTGGCCGCGTGGACTGGGAAGCCGAGTTGGCCGTCGTCGTGGGTTCTGAACTGTTTCGCGCTGACGAAGAGCAGGCCCGGGCGGCAATTGCCGGGTACACCGTTGCCAATGACGTCTCCATGCGTGACTGGCAGAACCGCACCCTGCAGTGGTTCCAGGGCAAGGCCTTCGACGCAACCACGCCAGTGGGCCCCGTGATGCTGACTGCGGACGAGGCAAGCGAAAGCTTCGAGGTCCGCGGCTACGTCAACGGTGAGCTCGTGCAGCAGGGAAACACCGGCACCCTGGTGTTCGGCCCCGCCCAGCTCCTGTCCTACATTTCCCAGTTCACCGTCTTGCGCCCCGGCGATCTCGTACTCACGGGCACGCCAGGGGGAGTCGGCATGGGTATGACCCCGCCGCGCTACCTCAAGGACGGCGACGTCCTCACCACCGAAATCGACGGCATCGGCCGCCTGGAAAACACGTTCCGAATCCACGCGCCGGTCGCGCCAATCCCCGCCAACGCCTAAATCCCACCGCCAAAAAGGAGAATCCCCATGAGCCAGACCACCACCGAATACCGCCTCGAAGGCGACAACTCCATCTACGCCGGCGCTGACGGCAAGGTTGTCCCCGTAGTGACCCGCGCGGGTGAGGAAGACACCAACACCGCCCAGTCCGGGGATTGCATCCGCGTCTCCGGAGTGAGCATCCAGCACACCCCGGCAACCAAGATCTGGTTCGGCCAGGTCTCCAACACCCCCGGGTACCGCTCCCTGCCGCACCACCACGGTGAAGCCGAAACCGGCGGCTACGTTCTTCGTGGCCACGGCCGCATCTACTTCGGCGAAAACTACTCAGAGTTCCTTGACATGAAGGCCGGCGACTGGGTCTTCGTGCCGCCGTTCATGCCTCACGTCGAAGCCAACATGTCCGTCACCGAAGAACTCGTGTGGCTGACGGCCCGCACCCCGGAGAACCTCGTGGTCAACCTCGACGACGTCCCCGACGAAACCCTCGCCGACTACCGCCGGGCGTAACCACCATGATCACAGGGACCCTTACCTCAGAGACCTTCCTCAAGGCCGTTGAACTGACGCCCACAACGGCCCAGGTTTTTGACGAAGCCTACGAGGCAACCACCCAATACGTTCCGTGGCCAAAAGCCTATGGCGGAGACATGGTGGCCCAAGCGGCAGCCGCCATGATGCTGTCCGTGGAGGCCGACAGGCAGCTCCACTCGATGCACAGCTACTTCATGCGCCCCGTGGACATCGGTGCCCATGTTCGCTATGAAGTAGAGCGCTTGCGCGACGGTCGCGGCTACTCCACCCGCAATGTCCGTGGTTTCCAGAATGGCAAGCCTGTATATGCCGCGATGGGTTCGTTCCAGGTTCCCGAAGATGGCCCGGACTTCCAGCCGGAGGCTCCTGCCGCCGTCGAGCCTGAATCCCTGCGCTCCGCAGCAGAGGCACTGGACGGGACAGAAGGCCCGGCCGCAGTCTATTGGTCTACGGGCCGTAGTTTCGACATGCGGCATATTCCGGGGCCGGTATACATCGAGCTTGAGGGTGGATCCATGCCGCAGCAGGCAATTTGGGTCAAGGCTTTCGACAGCCTCCCCGAGGACGCCAACCTCCACCGCACTGCCCTTGCCTACGTTTGCGACTACACCATCCTGGAGCCGCTACTCCGGGTCAACGGACTCAACTGGTCCACTCCCGGCCTCGCCRCCGCAAGCCTTGACCACTCAATGTGGTTCCACCGCGATGGCCGCGCCGATGACTGGGTCCTCTATGCACAAGAGGCCATATCAGGCCAAAGCAACAGGGGCCTGGCCATGGGCCGCTTCTTCGACCGGCAAGGAAGGCTCCTCGCCACAGTCGCCCAAGAAGGCATGATCCGCGCCTGAACAGCTTTACCCCCACCACCATCCCCAGCTTCACTGACGCACCACTGAAAGGAACGGCCATGAGCATGACGCCATCGGCCCACGTGGACACGTTCACCCGCGACCACCTGCCGCCCGCCAACACCTGGCCGGCGCTCGAATTTACCCTGCCCGAACTCCACTACCCGGAGCGGCTGAACGCTGCCGCCGTGCTGATCGACAACGCGGTCGAGACGTACTGTCCGGACAGGCCAGCGCTTCGCACCCCGGATGGCACAGTCTGGTCTTATGGACAGTTGCAGCAGCACTCCAACCAGGTTGCCCAGGTCCTTACCGAAGACCTCGGAGTAGAGCCCGGAAACCGTGTGCTGCTCCGCGGCCCCAACAATCCATGGCTGGTTGCCGCCTGGCTAGGCGTGCTCAAGGCGGGCGCGGTAGTAGTTACTACGATGCCCATGCTGCGTTCCACTGAAGTGGCCACGCTGATCCAGCTCACCAAGCCCGTTGTCGCCATTTCCGATCACCGCTTCGTGGATGAGCTCGCGACGGCGGCAGGCGAGGACGTCACCGTCTTGAGCTACGGAGGACCCGACGACGGCGACCTCATTCAACGCTGCACGGCCAAGAGCGGGGAGTTCACGGCTGTGGACACGTCTGCAGACGACGTAGCCCTGCTGGGTCCAACGTCCGGGACCACCGGTGTGCCCAAGGTGACCATGCACTTCCACCGTGATGTCCTGGCGAATGCGGACACGTTTGCCCGCTACATCCTGCAGCCCACGGCTGATGATGTCTTCGCCGGCTCTCCTCCGCTTGCCTTCACCTTCGGGCTCGGCGGACTGGTGATCTTCCCGCTGCGGTTTGGCGCGTCGTCGCTCCTGACCGAGAAGGCCGGGCCTGTGGAACTGGCCGAGCACGCTTCGGCTGCTGGAGCCACCATCCTCTTCACCGCCCCCACTGCCTATCGGGCGATCCTGAAGGAAAAGCGCGGTGACTTGCTCCGTGGCCTCCGCGTTGCTGTCTCGGCGGGGGAGCACCTGTCCAAGGAGACGTGGGAAGCGGTCCGTGAAGCGACGGGCCTGAGGCTGGTCAATGGAATCGGCGCCACGGAGTTGCTTCACGTGTTCATTTCCGCGGCCGGAGACGACATCCGTCCAGGTACCACCGGGAAGGCTGTGCCGGGCTTCCGCGCAACCATTCTTGATCAGGACGGGAACGAGCTGGGCCCAGGCCAGTCCGGCCGGCTGGCCGTGATTGGGCCCACGGGTTGCCGTTACCTCGACGACGTACGCCAAAAGAACTACGTGGTGAAGGGCTGGAACGTCACGGGCGATACGTTCTCCATGGACGAGGACGGCTACTTCACGTACCAGGCCCGCTCGGACAACATGATCGTTTCCTCCGGCTACAACATCGGGGCACCCGAGGTGGAAACCGCCATCGACCAGCACCCGGACGTGGTGGAGAACGCGGTGATCGGCCGGCCTGATCCAGAGCGCGGGAGCATCGTGTGCGCGTTCATCGTCCTGCGTGAGGGCGTCATTGGCGACGCTGCGAAACGCAAGGAAATCCAGGACTTCGTGAAGCAGACCATCGCCCCGTACAAGTACCCGCGCGATGTCCGCTTCGTCACCGAGTTGCCCCGCAATCCGAGCGGAAAACTCCAGCACTTCAAGCTCCGCGATGGCCTCCTCCAGGAGAGTGCCACAGGCGAAGCAGAAACCCAACAACTTACCCCCGCCGGCCAAAGCCAGGCTTGAGAAGGAGCATGAGCATGAAGATCGCAATCGTTGGAGGCGGCCCGGGCGGCCTGTACTTCGCAGCACTGATGAAGCAGCTGGACCCGTCGCACGACATCACCCTCTGGGAACGCAACGCGGCCAGCGACACCTTTGGCTTCGGCGTCGTGTTTTCCGATGAGACCCTCGGGGGCATCGGAAACGCCGATCCCGTGGTGGCCGAATACATGAGCCGTCGGTTCGCGCGCTGGTCTGATATCGACATCCACTTCCGCGACCAGATGATCACCGTCGGCGGGCAGGGGTTCGCGGCCATGAGCCGCAAGGAACTGTTGGAACTGCTGCAGCGCCGCTGCATCGAACTGAACGTCGACGTCCGGTTCAGCACAATGGCCCCTGCCATTGAGGAACTCGAAGCAAACTATGACCTGGTGCTCGCCGCTGATGGAGTCAACTCGCAGATTCGTGCCAAGTATGCCGATGCGTTCGGCCCGGACCTGGACCCGCGGAGCAACAAGTTCATGTGGCTCGGTACGGACCAGGTATTCGAGGCCTTCAAGTTCTTCGTGAAGGAAACTGAGTGGGGTGTCATGCAGATCCACGGCTACCCGTACTCCGATGAGGGTTCGACGTTCATCGTGGAAATGCACCAGGACGTGTGGCAGGCTGCCGGCTTCGACGAGACCGCCAACGATGTCTTCCCTCCCGGGGTCTCCGACGAGAAGGCCGTTGCCAAAATCCGTGAAATCTTCGCGGAAGAACTGAACGGCTACGAGGTCCTCACCAACAACTCCAAGTGGATCAACTTCACCACGGTCCGCAACCAGAGCTGGCGCAAGGGCAACGTTGTCCTGCTCGGCGACGCCGCGCACACCGCGCATTTCTCCATCGGCTCGGGCACGAAACTGGCCATGGAAGACTCCCTTGCTCTGGCTGCATGCCTGCACGAGCATCCGGACGTGGACTCTGCTTTGGCAGCGTATGAAGCCGAGCGGCGCCCCGTGGTCGCCTCCACGCAGCGCGCCGCGCAGGCATCGCTGGAGTGGTTTGAGCGGATCGGCCAGTACAAGGACCAGGACCCGACCCAGTTCGCGTTCAACCTGCTGACCCGCAGCCGCCGCATCACCCAGGAAAACCTCCGTCTCCGCGACCCGGAGTTCGCCCACGCCGTGGACCGGAACTTCGCCGAATCCCAGGGCCTGGCCCAGGTCGCGCCGGCGATGTTCCAGCCATTCCGCATCGGGGAACTGGAGTTGAAGAACCGCATCATCGTCTCCCCGATGGACATGTACTCCGCCACCGACGGGATCCCCGGGGACTTCCACAAAGTCCACCTCGGCTCCAAAGCCCTCGGCGGCGCGGGCCTGGTCATGACCGAAATGGTCTGCGTGTCCGAAACCGGGCGCATCACCCCCGGCTGCAGCGGCCTGTACACCGATGAACAACGGGACAGCTGGAAGGAAATCGTGGGCTTTGTCCACGCCCGCTCCACCGCCAAGATCGGCGCCCAGTTGGGCCACTCCGGCCGGAAGGGCTCCACCAAGCTCATGTGGGAAGGCATCGACCAGCCCCTCGAATCGGGCAACTGGACCGCCGTCGGGCCTTCCGCACTGCCGTACAGCAACGAAAACCAGACTCCCGTGGAGCTGGATCACGAAGGGATGGATGCCATCAAGGCGGAGTTCGTCGCTTCCGCCGTCCGCGCGGATGAGGCAGGCTTTGACCTCCTCGAAATCCATGCCGCCCACGGCTACCTGCTGTCCTCCTTCCTCTCTCCGGTTTCCAACAAGCGCACCGACGAATACGGTGGCAACCTGGAGAACCGGCTGCGGTTCCCGCTGGAAGTATTCGACGCCGTCCGCGCGGCTTGGCCTGCGAACAAGCCGATCACGGTGCGTATCTCTGCGACGGACTGGATCGAAGGCGGCAACACGTCCGACGACTCGATCGAGATTGCCAAGGCGTTCGTGGCACACGGTGCTGCAGGCCTTGACGTATCCACCGGCCAGGTCGCCAAGGAAGAAAAACCTGCGTTCGGGCGCAGCTACCAAACCCCGTTCGCGGACCGCATCCGCCAGGAAGTCGCCGCCCCCGCCGGGGTGGCCGTGATCGCCGTCGGCGCCATCTCCAGCTACGACGACGTGAACTCGATCCTCCTCGCAGGACGTGCCGACCTGATCGCCCTGGGCCGTACACACCTTTACGATCCGCAATGGACTTTGCACGCCGCCGCTGAGCAGGAATACCACGGCCCCGGCGCCCAATGGATCCCGCAATTCCGCGCCGGCCGCCGCAAACCCCCAAGCGCCCGCACCGACGCCGTCCGCCCCCGCCTGTCCCTGCTGAAGGAACCCGACGCCGAGCAAACCACCACCCACCTCCGCTGGACTCCCGCGTCCGCCACTGCATCTGCGTTGGTGAAGTAGCCATGGCCGCCGCACCGCTTAATGACTGGAACGTGCCCAAGCGCACCACCGGCTTGGTGCTGATTTGCTGCTGGCTCGCCATCCTCGCTGAGGGTTACGACGTCGGCGTTCTGGGGGCAGTGCTTCCGGCGCTGGCCGAGTACAAGCAATGGAACCTCAGCCCGCTTGCCCTGGGTGGGCTGGGATCATATGCCTTGATCGGCATGCTTATTGGAGCCCTGTTCATCGGGACTCTCAGCGACCTCGTAGGCCGTAAGAAGATGCTGTTGGCTTCCATGGTCATCTTCACGATCACCCAGGCAGGTGCGGCCTGGGCTCCCACGCCCGAGCTGTTTGGCATCTTCCGCCTCATTGGGGGACTCGGYATGGGCGGCGTCATCCCCGTGGCCGCAGCCCTGACAATCGAGTACTCAGCTCCCAATAGGCGTTCCTACAACTACGGCCTCATGTATTCGGGCTACTCGCTGGGCATCGTTGCGGCCGCGCTTGCTGCGATGTTCGTGCTGCCGGTTGGTGGCTGGCGGGCGGTCATCGCTATTGGTGCCGCGCCGATTGTCCTGCTGCCCATCATTTGGAAGTTCCTCCCCGAATCGTTGGAGTACCTCGAGTCCAAGGGACGTAAGACGGAGGCCAAAGCCTTGGCTGCCAAGCTGGAGATCGCCGACTACCAGCCGGTTGCAACGGTGGCGCAGCCCGGTTCCCCGGCCGCCTCACACACCGCCGATCCGTGGTGGAAGACCATTACCACGATGTTCTCCAGGAAGTACCTGCGCTCCACGGTGTTCTTCTGGATCTCCCTGTTCTGCGGCCTGGTACTCGTCTACGGGCTCAACACCTGGCTGCCGAGCATCATGAAGAAGGCCGGTTACGATCTCGGCTCGTCCCTGACGTTCCTGTTGGTCTTCAGCTTGGCATCGGCCATCGGCGGCCTACTCCTGGGCCGTGCGGCAGACAAGTACGGCAAGAAGCTCATCTTGGTGGTGTTTTACATCCTGGGTGGCCTGGGCATCATGCTCCTCGTCTTCCCCAACACCATGGTGGTCAACCTGCTGTTCGTGGCCTTCGCAGGCATCGGTTCCATCTCCACGTCGCTGGTCCTCACGGGCTACATCGCCGATTACTACCCGGCCAAGGTGCGCGGCACCGCCACGGGTTGGGCTCTCAGCTTCGCCCGCCTGGGTGCCATCTCCGGACCATTGATCGGCGGCTGGATCGCAGGTTCCAAGCTGCCATTCGAGGCCAACTTCGCGATCTTCGCGGGCATCGCAGTGGTGGCCGCAGCCGCCGTCGCAATGATTCCCAAGCCGCAACCCGAGGTGACAGTTGTTGCACCCAACGCAGCCGGCGTCGCGGATCCGGACGACGAGACCGCGGTAGTCAGCACCCGCTAGGAGAATCATGGACGCGTTTCCTGAAGCGAGTGTTGAGCGGACGGTTGAGTGGGTGGACACCGACGCCTCCGGCCACCAACACAACTCGGCCATCCTCCGATGGGTGGAAGCCGCCGAGGCAGAGCTGTTCCGCTCCCTGGAGCTGCCGGACTACTTTCCCAACGCTCCTCGCGTCCAGCAGGTGATCAACTACAAGGCCAAGCTCTGGTTCGGCCAGCGCGTCACCGCCACGGTGAAAATCCACGCGCTCGGCCGGACCTCGCTGACCATGGCCTTCGAGGTCCGCGGCCACCCACTTGAAAATGCGGCCCGCGAAACGCCCGACGGCGTCACTCACCAAGGTGCATCGTCGGACGGCAGCGAGGTGGCCGCCTTCGGGACGGTCACCACGGTCCACGTCCCCAACGGCACCACCGCCGCGCAGCCTTGGCCGGAACATTTCGTCCGGGCTGTGCGGGCCACCGAATAGCCTCGCGAGATGGCAGATAACCCCAATGTTGAGCCTTGGCATTGGGGTTAAATGCCATCTCGGCGGACGTGCCCCTACGGGACGAAGGCCTGCGCTAGCGTACCGTGCCCGCGGACGGTGATGTCGCCGTCGGCCGCGGAGACGAACAGTGACTGCCCCCTGGTGATGCTTCGCCCATGGGGAGCGGCGTTGGTAGCGGCCGTGATGTCACCGTCGAGGCAGACCAGGATGCGGGGTCCGTCGCCGGGCAGGATGACCTTGCCTTCTGCTGATCGGTTCGGGCGAGTGATGCTGAGGGCGAATTCCGGGACTGGAGGTCCGAACACGTGTGTCACCGCGTCGCCCGGCCCGGTGGAAACGTCGAAGCCCCAGGACGAGAAGTCAATGGCATGGAGCATGGACTCGATATCGATGTGCTTCGAGGTGAGGCCCAGCCGGAGGACGTTGTCCGAGTTGGCCATGATTTCCAGGCCAAATCCGCCAAGGTAGGCATGTGGAACGCCGTCGCCAAGAAAGACGAGCTGGCCAGGCTCGAGCTGGACACGGTTCAACACCAGGGAAACTACCGCGCCGACGTCGCCGGGGTACTGTTGTGCGAGTTCGACAACCGTCGCGCACGCTGCCCGGACGTCAGGGTCCGGATGAGACGCGGCCATGGACACAGAAATTCCGACCACAGTGTTGATGTCATCCGCGGCCAGGCCGACCATGGTTTCCAGAATCAGCTTGAGCCCGTCCTCAGCCCGTACGTCACTGAGCAGTGCCCTCACCGGTGACAACGGCCCCGCAATGGCGTCCAGGAGCCGCACTATCTCTGCAAATGGGCGAAATCCGACGAGTCCCTCGAACCTGGTAATGGCATAGACCATTTCGGGCTTGTTGCTTCGATCCTTGAAGCTGCGCCGCGGATCTGACAGAGGCACTCCCCGGCGTTCTTCTTCATGGAAGCCTTCCTCTGCCAGCTCCCGCGTCGGATGGACCTGGATGGAAAGTGGCTTTGCTGGCGCCAGGAGCTTGACCAGGTATGGCAAGCGTCCAAAGCCTGCCATCACCCTTTCCCCCAGGTGCCTCCGTTCATTCCGGCTGACGAATTCATCCAGCCCTTCCGCCCCTCCGGGCGCTTCAACGGTGGCTGGACCTGTGGGATGAGCCCCCAGCCAGAGTTCGGCAAAGGGCTCCCCGTCAGGAGTGAGGTTGAGGAATTCGGGCATGGCCGCGATGGATCCCCAGTCATAGGAGCGCCGGGTGCCTGTCAGTAAATGCACGGGATGGTTCCTTTTCTTTTGGTTTGCGGGCTCACTACTACGCGGTGTGAACCGAGGCCGTGTGCAGCAGCGCGTGAAGAGGGTGATCTGTTGGAAGGGTCGCCAGTTGTGCCACGCCGTCCAAGGTGCCTCCCAGAGGTGCGAGGATCTGGGCGTTTGGCCAGGCCTGTTCCAGTTTGTGTTGCAAGGGCAAGGCAACCCTGGGGTTTGACAGGATCTTTCCCACCCAGCTGATGGAGGGGTTGTCCTCCGGCGTCCAGCCGGTATTGCGTAGGCTGGCGCCCACGGACAACGCCAGCTCATCGGTGGCATGATCAACGATCCGCGCCGAGACGTGGTCATGTTCGGAAAGATCGATGATGGTGCGGGCGTAGGAGGCTACGAACGAGATCCGCTCGGGATTGGATTGGATCTCAATGTAGGCCGTCTCTACATCCGGGAAGTCCTGCTGGACCACTTCGAGAATCGCGGTGGGATGTCCCCGTCCGTCGTGCGCACGCATGGCAGCGTCCAGCCCTGCCCGGCCAATCCAGTACCCGCTTCCAGCGTCGCCCATGATGTTCCCCCAACCATCTACCCGCGAGTACCCGCCGGGCCCGGTCGCAAGGGTCACGACGCCGGTGCCGGCCGCCAGCGCTGCTCCACCGCGCTCGCCAAGGCAGCCGAGGTAGCCCGAGATGGAGTCATGTGCCAAACGGATCGCGGTGACGCCGAGGTCTTCGCAGGCCGCCAAAATGCTTCCGGCGTCAGCATTGGCGGGAGTCAGGCCAGAAAGCGCTGCAGCAACGTGAACACCTTCGCGCGGCTGCCCAGTGAGGACTGAGCGGATGACGCGTTCGAGCTGGGGCATGAGTGGGCCATCGGTGAGGAGCGGGGGGAATTCGCGTTCCAGTTCTGTGGCTGTCCCGGCCAGTAGCCTGGCGCGGATGGAGGACTGACCGCCATCAATGGCGACGACGGTGGAGGGAGGGATCACAGGGATTGCTTTCTTTCGTCAGCTGTTGCCGGCGCCTGATGAAGCGGCCGGGCTGAGGATGATTTTGAGGGTATTGATGCCGTTCAGGAGCAAGGCGTCGACATCGTGGAGCACCGGTTCCCCGCCGCAGCTGGATCCAAGTGCGTGGCCATTGATACTCGCCGAGGCGGAGGGTGTCAGTCCGTGGAAGATCAGCTTGGTGCTTCGTTTCCCTGTGCCGCGCCAAGGAAAGTCCAGGCTGTACTCCCACCCGCAGTGCGCAATCCACTCCGCCGTTGAGCTGGCCAAGAGGCCCGCAGATGCTAAATCCTGGTGGATGGCTCCAGGACGCGAGGTGGGGATCAGCTGGCCGGATACGCCCCGCGGTGCTGGTCCGGCAAGGAGGCGCATGTGCCAGCCTGAGGTCAGGCTGCGGTGCAGGACGTCGGTTTTGAGTTCCGCATCGAAGTAATCTCTCATGACGGCTCAAACCGTCAGGGCGACGTTGGCCGGGAGCGGCGTGGTGGGCACCGCGCGCAGATCGTTTGCCGTCCTGAGGACGGCAGGCGAGATGAACTCCAGAGGATCCACCACACTGGTTCCGGTGGTCACGATGAACGTCCATTCCGAACCGGCAGGCAAGGTGACCAGTGCGTGGTCGACGCGGGCACCTGGATCTACGCGATCCACCTGGAGGGTGATGTCACGGGCCAGCGATGTTGCTTTCACGCTGATTTCGTACCCGACTTCGACTGCCTTGACGGAGGACTCCAGCGGCTCAGGGTTGAGCCGCAGGTTGATGTCTTCCACGAACGTGTGGACAACGCGCTCCTGTCCGAGGTTGACCACCAAGGCTTCGTTGGAGGGGTCCTCCGGTGTCGACAAATCCTGCCTAACCGGCAGCGTGAGCACGGCGCGGGCAGGAACCTCGACGAGTTCTTCGTGTTCGTTCCGGACTGCACCATCAAGCGTCTGCAAGCAAAGGGTCAAGGGACCGCTCCAGGTCTCGTCCGTATCGTTCACCAAGGAGACCGCCAACTGGCCATCACGGTCTCCGAGGGAGATGATCCGTGGTGCGTAGGCCAGCCGCAGGGCATGCCACAGGGGCTTGGGCCTTTCTTCCGAGTCCACTGCCGCCCAGGAGGTGACGGGCCAGCAGTCGTTGAGCTGCCATACGATGGCCCCTGCCGTGCGGGGCCACCATGAGCGGTAATGCTCAATCGCATATCGCACTGCGCGTGCCTGGTTGAGCTGGGTAGCCCAGTGCCAGTCCTGGAAGTCGGCGGGTATGCCCAGATGCGGCTCCAGGCCTCGATCCAGCTTTCCGTTGCCGTCGTCCGCTTTCTGATGGACGAGGAAATTCGGATCCTCCTTGGGGTTTTCCGCGTCAGCGAGCGGGCCGCCGTCGCTGGCGTGCACAAAGTCGCTGAGCGTGCGCCAGGTCGGAGGGCCCTGGAATCCAAATTCGGAGCAGAACCTGGGAATCTCGCTCCGGTATTCGGAGTAGTCGATCCTGTTCCACACCTCCCACTGGTGATGGGTGCCGTGATCGGGATCGTTAGGGTGAATGACCTCCGGGTTCTGGCCGGGGGAGTAGGGGCTGTTATCGCAGTAAGGGCGCGTGGGATCAAGCTCAGCAACGATCCCGCCGAGGAGTTCGTGGGCGTAGCGATCACCCCAGCTCCGTCCTCCCAGCTCTTCCTTCCAGCCCCAATCTTCGTGGCCCCAGACGTTTTCGTTTCCGCCGTTCCAGACCACCAGGGAAGGGTGGGAAGCGAGCCGAACCACGTTTTCGTGGGCCTCGGCCTCGATCTCCTCCCAGACCGGTGACTCCTCGGGGTAGGCAGCGCACGCGAGCAGGAAATCCTGCCACACAAGAACGCCACGCTCATCGCAGGCCTCGTAGAAGTCCTCTGTTTCGTAGATGCCCCCGCCCCACACACGGAGCAGGTTCATGTTCGCTCCGAGGGCTTGATCCACTCGTCGGTCAATTCGGTCCCGCGTGATCCGCGTCAGCAAATGGTCATCCGGGATCCAGTTGGCGCCCTTGACGAACACGGGTTTGCCGTTGACGTGGAGGGTGAAGGCCGTGCCGGTCTCGTCCTTGCTGGTATCGAGGTGCACGTTACGGAAGCCAATCCGGCGTTCCCACGAATCAAGTTCGACGCCGCCGGATTCGTTCAGACGGACCTGTAGCTCAGCCAAAGGCTGCTCGCCGTAGCCCGCCGGCCACCACAAAGGAGCATTGGGAACGTCCAGCGTCATCACAGCGGAATCACTGCCAACAGGGATCGTTGCAGTGACTTCTTGCCCCAAAACGGTGGCTGACAAGGTGAGCTCACCCTCGTGGCCAAGCCCGGAGCGCTCGATCAAGACCCGAACCTCCACGTTTCCTGTTCCATCGGGAGTGACAGTGACCAGCGGAGTAACCTGGGCTATCCGCGCCACGGACCAGCGCTCAATCCTGGCCTCTTTCCACAGCCCTGCTGTCCTCAGATCCGGACCCCAGTCCCAACCGAAGCTGCACGCCATTTTCCTGACGAAGTTGAATGGCACGGGATGATACGCGCTGGGGCGGTCACCCAAGGCTGCTCGAAGTTCCTCGGCGTAAGCGGTAGCGGAACGCAGCGTGACGGCCAGGGTCGTCCCGGTTCCGTCCGCAGCGGAGCGGGCATCGAACCTGTACGAGCGGTGCATGTTGGCCGTGCGTCCCAGCTCGACATCCCCGAGCTTGATGCTGCCGATGGTGTCCACGCCATCGAAAACGAGGTCTATGCGCTCGCCTTCCCCAGAAACGGGGAGCGTCAGTGGCAGCTCGTAGCACCAATCGACATGGTGCATCCACTGCAGCTTCTTCTCATTGGCGTCCAGGTAGGGGTCCGGGATGAGTCCGGCCCGGAGCAGGTCAGTATGTACGGACCCGGGTACTTGGGCCGGCACGCGTGCCGGGATTTCAGCTGGTACCGGGCCCGCAACGGGAGCTACTGTCCAACCGTCATTCAATGGCGTCGAGATCATCTTCTTGGTCCTAGTTGTGTTCGAGAGTAGGAAGTTCTGCGGCTATTTCGTCCATATGTACCCACCGTTTGCTGAAGTGGTTGAAGCACACAGTGTTGTCTATGGCGTCACGATCCGGCGGAAGCTCGCTGGCAGCCACTTTGCCAACGCGTTCCGGATCCGGGGCAGCCTGGGCCAACAGCTGGGTGTAGGGGTGCTGTGGGTTGAGGATGACATCATCGGAAGGCCCGCGTTCCACCACCCTGCCCCTGTAAAGGACCAGGATTTCATCGGAGAAATGCCGGGCAGTGGCCAGATCATGGGTGATGTAGAGGACTGCGAGATTGTCTTCGCGCTGCAACCGTCCCAGCAGGTTCAATACGCCCAGGCGGATGGACACGTCCAACATGGATACGGGCTCGTCGGCGATCAACACCTGGGCGCCGGGTGCCAAAGCGCGGGCGATGGCAACCCGCTGGCGCTGACCACCGGAAAGCTCGTGTGGACGCTTGGCGGCGATCACTTCTGCGGGCGTCAGGTTCACGCGTTCGAGCATCTCCAGAACGCGGTGGTGTGTTTCAGCGGCCGTCCGTGTGCGCCCGTGGATCCTTAAGGGCCGCGCGATGTGGTGTTCGATCGAATGGAAGGGGTTCAGCGAGGCAAAGGGGTCCTGGAACACCATTTGCACGTGACGACGATAGACAGATCCGAGCACAGGGGTTTTATCATCCAACTGAACAGAGACCGAGCCGGATGTCGGCTTCTCCATCTGTGTGAGGAGCTTGGCGATGGTTGACTTCCCCGATCCTGATTCCCCTACCAAGGCCACCGTTTTGCCTGGCAGCAAATCGAAGCTGACGCGGTCCACCGCCCGCAAGGACCGCCGTCGAAATCCCTCTCGAAGCGTGTATTCCTTGGTCAGGTTGGTCACGGAGACGGATGTCATGGCTGCTCCTCGAAGTCGTAGTTCCCGCCAAAGCCAGAGTCCTCGCCGGAACGGATGAACGCGCCCCGGCCGCCGCTGAGGCTGGGGAACGAGGCGAGAAGTTTGCGGGTGTAGGGATGGGACGCTGAGCGGTAGAGCGACTCCGCGCTGTCCAATTCCACAATCTCGCCCCGCAGCATCACAGCGATGCGATCACTGATCTCCAGAAGCAGCGGCAGGTCATGCGTGATGAATACGACGGCGAAGTTCAGCTCCTCTTTCAGCCTCACGATCTCCCGCAGGATGTCCCGCTGGACCACCACATCAAGTGCGGTGGTGGGTTCGTCCATGATCATGACCTGAGGTTCCAGGAGCATGGCCATGGCGATCATGACGCGTTGCCGCATCCCTCCTGATAATTCATGCGGGTAGGAACGCAGGCGCTGGGGGTCTACACCCACGAGCCTGAGCACTTCGGCGCAGCGGGCCTGCCGTGCCGCCTTGCGGAGGCTTGGCTCGTGCGCACGGAGCGTATCGTCCAGTTGGTTTCCGATGGTGCGGACAGGGTTGAGCGCGTTCATGGCACCCTGGAAAACCATGGACAGTTTTGACCAGCGGAAGCGGCGCAGGGCCTCGTCCTCCAACTCCAGGAGGTCCACGTCCTGGCCGTCACGGTCGTGGAAGGTGACTTCCCCGGATGCGATACGGGCGGGGGGTTGGTGAAGGCGGTTGATGGCGTAGGCCAAAGTGGTCTTACCGCAGCCGGATTCGCCAGCCAGGCCAAGGATCTCACCGCGGCCCAGCTCGAAGCTTGCGTTCTTGACCGCCGGCACTGGATGATCCGTCTCATAGACGACGCTCAGGTTCTTGACCGTTAGAACGGGTCCGCGGGTTGTGCGGACGGGCGCTTGCCCGAGTGCGAGGTCGGCGCTCATGAGGTCACAGCCTTCTTTTCGATCCGGGCAGCCTGCCGTGCGCGTTTCCGCACGAGCCGGACATTCTTGAGTTTCGGGTTGATGATCTCGTCTATGGAGAAGTTGATCAGCGAGAGTCCCATGCCGAAGAGGGCGATCATCAGCCCTGGCGGGAGGAACCACCACCACGCTCCCAGCGGCAGGGCGAATCCGTTCTGCGCATAGAACAGCATGGTGCCGAGCGTGGACGAACTTGAGGCACCTAGTCCAAGGAACGACAATCCGGCTTCGCCGAGAATCGCCGCGATCACTGAGAACACGAACTGGGAGGCGAGAACCGGCAGAAGGTTGGGCAGGATTTCGACGGCGATAACGCGCCATGCGCGCTCGCCGGAAACCCTCGACGCTGCAACGTAATCGCGATTCCTCACGGAGAGGGTTTGTGCGCGAAGGACCCTGGCCGAGGCGGCCCAACTGGTCAGGGCAAGGACCACGGCGATGGTCCATAATCCGCGGCTCTCGCGAGGCACGAAGCCGGAGATGACGATGACCAGTGGCAAGCCAGGGATCACCAGGAACACGTTGGAGAGCAGGGAGAAAACCTCATCTGCGAATCCACCGATGTAGGCGCCGTAAATGCCAAAGAACGCCGAGAGGACGGTGGCCAGAACACCTACCAGGAAGCCGATCTGGAGTGATCCACGGGTTGCATGGGCAAGCTGGGCCAGGACGTCCTGCCCGGTCTGCGTGGTGCCTAACCAGTGCTCGCCAGTGGGCCCACTGAGTCCTATGTTGCTGATGGCGGCGGGATCGCCCACCAACAAGGGGCCGATGGCACCGAAAACCATGATGGATCCGATGAGGGCCAGGCCTGTGATCAGCCAAGGAGTTGGCGTGGGTAGCATGAGGCGCCAGGCTGGCTTGGGTCGCTGGCCGCGACTGCGCTGGCCGCGACCGCGGGCCATGGTGGCCAGTTCTTCCGTTGCGTTTGCCTGCCCTGATATGGACTGGATATTGGTCATGTGGGTTGCGCTCCTTAGCCTTTGGCCCGTGTCCGGGGATCGACCAGGCTGTAGAGGAGGTCGACCAGGAGGTTCGCTGCGAGGACAGCGATGGTGATGTACAGGAACACGCCCTGCATGAGTGCGTAATCGTTGTTGGTCACTGCCGCCAGCAGCCGCGATCCGATTCCCGGGTATGAGAAGACCTGCTCGGTCACCACGGAGCCCGAGACGACGAACCCGAGCGAGATGGCAAAACCGGCAACGGACGGGAGAACCGCGTTACGGGCAGCGTAGTTACGCAGGATCCAGCGGTCCGGAAGTCCCTTGGCCCGGGCCGTGAGGACATAGTCCTCTGACAACGTCGAGACCATCATGTTGCGCATTCCCAACAGCCATCCTCCGAGGGATGCGATGACAATGGTCAGGGCAGGAAGGACTGCGTGTTCTATGGCCGAGAGGATGAAAGGGCCGTTCAATCCGGGGTCGAGGACCACGTTGTAGCCTCCTTGGCCCGGGAAGAGGCCGAGTCCACGGGAGAGGATGTACACCAGCACCAAGGCGAGCCAGAAGTAGGGGACGGCGGCAAGAAGCGTTGTCGCTGGAACCAAGGAGTCCAGCCACGTACCGGGCCTCCAGCCAACGAAGGCTCCGAGCAGGATTCCCAGGGTGGCGGCAATGATGGTGGAGACGCCTACCAGGATCACTGTCCACGGCATTGATGCTCCGATGACGTCCGTAACTTTAGCCGGGAAGTAGCTGATGGACACTCCGAGATCGCCCCGGAAGATGTTGCTCAGGTAAGACCAGTACTGCGCGAGGATGGGCTGCGAGTCATCACCACCCAGGAGGATGGCGTAGGACTGGCGCGTCTCAGCGGTGATGCTGCCTCCCCGCTGTTGGAGCTTGGCCAGCAGGATGTCCACGGGATTGCCTGGCAACATCCGGGGGATGATGAAGTTCAGGGTCAAGGCCGCCCAGAGAGCTGCGGCATAGAAGCCCAGTTTTCGGATGACGTAGTTCACTGTTTAGCCTTCAGCGGGCTTGAGGGACTTGAAGATTTGGGCAGCATCCAAGCGGGACCAGACTGCGGGGAAGGCATACATGTTCTCTTCGCTGGGCCAGCCAGTGAACTTGGCCTTGTTCCAGATGCTGGTGGTGCCTCCGGTTACCACGGGGATGTAAGGCATGTCCTTGAGGATGGCCGCCTGGATGATGTCAAACTGCTTCTGCCGTTCGGCTTTGTTGTCGAAACGGAGGTTCTTGACCGATTCCAGGGCTGCGTCGACTGCTGGGTTTGAGTACCGCGCGTAGTTCGTGCCTGCAGTTTGGCCCACTGGCGCCGAGGTGGCGGAGGAGAAGAAGTAGTTGTAGACGTAGTAAGGGTCTGCCGCTGGCCCTTGGTACAGCGAATCGATGGCCAGCTGGAACTTGCCCTTGCTGCGCTTGTCGGTCCACTCGTTCCAGGAAGACTGCGAAGCCTGGACGTCGATTCCAGCGGCTTTGGCCTGCTCGGAAATGGTCTGGATTGCGGTGATGTAGTCCGTCCATCCCGTCACGACCTCAACGGTCAGGCTGAGCTTCTGGCCGTTCTTTGCGTAGATTCCATCTGAGCCCTTGGCCCATCCGGCTGCCTCCAGGGTTTGTTGTGCCCCCTGGGTATCAGCTGTTTCGGGCGCAGTGGTGGGCTTCACCGCCGTCGAGATCCATTCAGCCTGGGTGTCGGTCAGGGCGAATGACGGCGAGATGGGTGACGCCGTGTTCTCGTAGGCCAGCTTGTTCAGCTGGGTGCGGTCGATGGCGAGGTAGAGGGCTTTCCGGACTGCCGGGTCTGTCTGCGGTCCTGTGCAGCCAAGGTCCGCGTTGGCGCAGGCGGCCAGGACCTGCTGGCTTTGGGCCACTGTTTGCTTCTCATACTTGGGGAAATTCTTGGACACGTTCTGAATGTCCGGAACAGGGCCGGTTTGCCAGTCGATGGTGCCTGAAGCGATGGCGTCAGCACCTGCGGTGTTGCCGGAAAGGGCGATGTATCGAACGTTCTTGACGGCCGGTTCGCCGCCCCAGTAGGTGGGGTTGGCCTTCAGCGTAAATGCCTGGGGCTTGAAGTCCGCCAACTGGTAGGCGCCAGTCCCTACCGGCTTTTCCACGACGTCGGTCTCGGGGTTGATCTTTGACCAGATGTGCTCGGGAACAATAACGGCCTGCGTGAGGATGTCCGGTCCTGTGACAAAGGCGGGGCTGTCCCACACGAACGTGACGTGGTTAGGGTCCACCACGTTCACGGTTCCCTTGAATCCCAAGCTGTTCAGCGCGGGATGTTGCTTGAGCAGGTTGAAGGTGAAGGCCACGTCATTTGCCGTGAAGGCTTCGCCGTCGCTCCATTTCACGCCCTCGCGAAGAGTGACGGAGAGCTGGGTGCCGGCCTCGTTCCAGGTGAATTCCTTGCCGAGGAGTGGCTCAGGCTTGGCATCTGCTGCCGCCTTGTTTTGGTAAAAGAGCGGCTCGAAGATAGCCCCCGGCCCCGCTACCTGGGAGGGCGAGAACGGGTTGAAGTTGATCTGGTAGTCGCCGGCCTGACCGGTGTATGCGATCAGTGTTGAGTCGCCTGCTGCGCTGGTTCCGCCGCCTGAACAACCGCTGAGGAGGAGGCCGAGTGCAGTCGCGCCGGCGGCCATTGCAAGGGTGCTGCGCCGAAGTTTGGCAGCCCGGTTTGGAAAGTTGAGGAGCATCCCTGGTCCCTTTCATCTAGCCGGACCGCTATGACCGGCTGGGGTTTTTATGTGCCGTGGATCACGACCTATGAAAAAGTTAGGTGATTAAATTAAGTCAGTCAAGTTATTATGAACCCAGCCACTGTTACAGATTTGAAGAGGAGAAGGGTGAGGACCATTACGCCGCATCCACCGCCGGGCCCATCAACCCGGGCCAGGTTGCTGGACATCATGCGCACTCGGGGAACGGTCAGCCGGGTGGAACTGGTAGGTGCCACGGGCCTGACGCCGGGCACTATCACCAACGTGATCCGCGAACTGCTCGACGACGGCCTGGTGCGGGAGGTGGGGCAGTCCCGCTCAACAGGTGGGCAGCCCAGACGGCTCCTCAGGCTCCGGGCTCAAGCACACTACGCAGTGGGGGTCCAAATGGATCGATGCACCAGCTCCGTGGTTCTCGCCGACTTCACCGGGCGCTTGGTGGCAGAAAAGACGCTCCAAGGATCAGGGAGCCACAGCCCTGAAGAGATGCTTCAGATTCTTGCTGCCCACATCCACAAACTCCTTGAGGTCCAGGAGGTGCCGCTCGAGAGTGTGCTCGGAATAAGCCTTGTCACGCACGGTCCGCAGGACAGGATCAAGGGCACTCTTCTTGCGCCCCGTCCCGGTCCGCAGTGGTACGGCCATCCGCTCGTCCCGTCGCTGTCACGGCTCACTGGACTGCCCGTGATCCTGGAGAACGATGCCACTGCTGCCGCGATAGGCGAGCAATGGCTAGGGGACGTCGCCGCCGATTCTTTCGGAGTGATCTACATGGCAAGTGGCCTGGGTGGCGGAGCCGTAGTGAACCGGGAGGTATATCGCGGAAGTGGCTCCAACACGGTGGAGATTGGCCACATCACCCTCGACGCAGACGGACCGCTCTGTGAATGCGGCAACAGGGGATGCGTGGAGAATCTCTGCGGCGCAGCTGCTGTAGTGGCCAAGGCCGTGGGGGACGTGGCGCTACGTGACCGCTTGGGACTCAAGGACAATCCCGCGGAAACGCTCAACGATTTTGAACTCATTTCATCGGCGGCGATGGCCGGTGATGCCCCTGCCCGGCTTTTGCTCCAGGACGCGGCACGCGGGCTAGGACAGGCCGCAGTGACCTTGGTGAACCTCTTCGACCTCAGCACAGTGGTGCTTGCCGGGCCAGCCTTCTCGGCGGCCGGCCCGCTCATCCGCGACACGATCTCGGCAACCGTCAACGCCGCCGCCTTCAACCGCGAGCTGCAGCCAATCGACGTCGTCCTGTCCTCGCATGGTTCGCTCGCAGCCGCCATCGGAGGCTCTTTGCAGGTACTCCGAACGGCCAGCGCCACCAAGGAGCGGAAGCCCGTTCCGCCGTCGTACTTTCACGGACACAACCATCAACAATTTGCCAGCCTCAACCCCTGAACGATCCCGGAGGAACGCATGTCCCAACTTTTAGAGCCCTTGCAGCAGGTGCAGCAGTTCACCATGCTGCGCCGCGATGGCGTCAGCCTCGTCCTTAGGCATCTGCCAACGGGCCTGCCCTCCGTCCTGCATTGGGGTGCGGACATCGGGCCCTTGGAGAGCGGTGACCTCGACGCTTTGGTGCTTGCCAGCGCTCGCCAAACGCCGCCCGGAACGCTCGACGCCGCGTGGCAGCTCAGCATTCTGCCGCAGGAAGGTGATGGCTGGGCAGGTCGACCCGGGTTGGTAGTCACCCGGGAGGGCGCGCCGGTCTTTCCGCGGTGGACGGTAACCGACGTCGATGCCAGCGACTACGAGGTGGAAGTCACTGCCGCTGACATCGCCAACGGTCTGGAAATTCACAGCGCGCTTGCCTTGACGCCAGGCGGGGTGGTCACGGTGGTGCACCGCCTGGTGAACCAAGGAGCGGCCGCCCTTGACGTCCATTGGCTGGAAGCAACCATGCCCGTGCCGAAGACCGCAGACTGGCTGACCTCGTTTTCCGGTCGGTGGACGCGGGAGAAAGCGCCCTTCACGATCGGGATGCCCAGGGGTGCGGTCAGCCGGGAAACAAGGCGCGGCCGTGGCGGACATGATGCTCCGCACCTGGAAATCGCGAGCCTTGATAAGCCTAAGAACCGGACCGGGGAGATGTGGGCCGTCCACTTGGGCTGGAGCGCCGACTGCACGTACCGCACGGACCGGATGACCGAATCGGTCACGCTGCTGGGGGCCGGCGAACTTCTGCGTGCGGGCGAAATGCGGTTGGCACTTGGCGAAAGCTACAGCACACCTAAGGCATGGTTCGCGTGGTCCGATGCCGGGCTTGATGGCTTGTCTTCCCGCTTCCACCAATCCCTGCGCTCGCGGGAGCAGCACCCGGCCAGCACCCGGCCTTTGGTGCTGAATACCTGGGAGGCCGTGTACTTCGACCACGACCCGGCCACGCTGACACGGTTGGCGGAACGCGCTGCCGAAGTTGGAGTCGAAAGGTTCGTCCTCGATGACGGTTGGTTCATGGCCAGGCGTGACGACACCAAGGGATTGGGAGACTGGACAGTGGATCACGCTGTTTGGCCCCAGGGACTGGGTCCTTTGGCGAAACGCGTCCATGAGCTTGGAATGCAGTTCGGGCTGTGGTTCGAGCCCGAAATGGTGAACCTGGACTCGGATCTTGCAAGGAAGCATCCTGACTGGCTGCTGCACAATCCGGACCACGTCTGGCAGTCTCCGAACGATTTGTCCTGGCGTACGCAATTTGTTGTGGATCTGGCCAACGCCGGCGCCTATGAGCACATCCGCGGTCAAATGAGCGCGCTCATTGATGAGCTTGGAATCGACTTCATCAAGTGGGACCACAACCGGGACCTCGTGGAACCTGTACATGCGGGCACGGTGGGCGGACCTGGGAAGCCGGGCACCCATGAGCACACATTGGCGGCCTACCGGCTGATACGTGAGCTCAAGGAAACCCACCCTGGCCTGGAAATCGAGTCCTGTTCCAGCGGAGGGGCGAGGACGGACCTGGGCATTCTGGAGTTCGCGGACAGGGTTTGGGCCTCGGACTCCAATGACGCTGTGGAGCGGCAGGACATCCAGCGGTGGACCCAGTTGCTGTTGCCCCCGGAAATGGTGGGAGGCCACGTTGGACCCACCACTTCCCATAGTTCAGGCAGGACCGTGGACTTCTCTTACCGGGCCGCCACCAGCTTGATGGGCTCCGCAGGCTTTGAGTGGAACCTCCTGGAATGCAGCCCTGAAGAGCTTAAGACTGTGCGGGGCTTCGCTGCCTTATACAAAGAGCTCCGTCACGTGCTGCATACAGGAACGTCGGTACACGGCGATGTCCTGGACCCTGCCTTGCGGGTGACGGGAGCCGTCCTTCCGGATAAGAGCGAGGGAGTGTGGACCATCGCCTCAGTGGCGACTCTGGAAGACGCCCTGCCGGAGAAGGTTCGTTTGCACGGATTGGACGTTTCCACGCGCTATCGCGTCCGGCTTCGCAAGGAATTGGGCGAGGCCCGCCGCGGCTGGATCACGCCGCCTTGGGTGTCAGCAGGTGAAGTGACGCTTCCGGGGAGTGTCCTTGTCCGGGAAGGCTTGCAGATTCCCTTGCTGTGGCCAGCCCAAGCGCTGGTTCTGCACGTGCAAAGCGTCTAGCCGCCTGGTGGTTTTGGCGCCCGGCGGTCTAGGCGCCGTGTGGTTTTGACGCCCGTGGTTTAGGCGCCCGGTACGGGTGCGGGGTCTCCCTATGAAGGTGCAGGCCCCGTACCCGGCCATTCCGACGTACTGCCGCGCCGCACTATGCGGCCAGTGGGTACGTGCACCACGGTCTGGACCGCCCCGGCATGTGTTTTCATCAATACGTCCGCCACCGTCTGCCCCAGTTCATACACGTCCAGACTGATGACCGAAAGGGGTGGAGAGGCGAGACGACAGTTGGGCCCGTCATCCCAGGCGAGCAAGGAAACGTCCTCAGGTACGTTCAAGCCCAGGTCTTGAACTGCGCCCAATCCAGCTACTGCCATCATGCTGTTTTCGTAGATCACAGCACTGGGAGGCTCGGCTGCCGACAGTATCTCCCGAGTTCGTTGCCGACCCGATTCAGCCGAATAGTCGCCCTCTGCAGACAGACCTTTGATGTTACGTTGGGCAACAGCCTGATTGAAGGCCGTGCTCCTGGACTTTGTGTGGTGAAGGTGTCCCGGTCCGGAAACACGTCCGATCACTTTGTGGCCCAAACCCGCGAGGAAGTCCACGGCCATCTCCATGGCTCCGGAGTTATCCACGTCCACCAAGGATGCGCCGGCGGTCGGTGGGCCGCCCAGTATGACCACGGGCAACCCGAGCTCCAAGCACCGCTCCGCGCGGGAGTCATCGTCTTGGGAGTCCACAATTACCACCACATCCACGTCACCGCTTTGGGCCCATTGCGGATAGGCGTTCAGCTCCTCCTGATAGGAACTGAATTGGCGCAGGAAGGCCGTCGCTCCGTGCCGGTCCAAGGCCTCTTCCATGCCGGTCAACAGTTCCTCAAAGAACGGATCCGTGCCGTGGGGGCCATTCTTGCTTTGCACTGCAACCCCGAATCGTGGTGGCCGGGGGCTTGCCGATGCGACGTTGTCCATGTGCTAAGTATGGCTTTGACCGGCAATACTTAGCACATGAGCCGAGCCCTGAAGCGTCCATGACCGTCCTGCATTCCTCGTCCATCACGCCAACCAGCAGGGCTCTGATCCTTGACCGGGTCAGGGCCGAGGGTCCAGTCAGCCGGGTCGAACTCGCTGAGCGAACGGGCCTGACGCAGGCTTCCATTTCCAATCTTGTCCGGTCCCTGCTGGTGGAGGGGCTTTTGGTGGAGACCGGGGAGCGCACCTACACCGGGGCCAAAGGCAAGCCCCGGGTCCTTCTCGGGCTGAATCCACGGGCCCGCTGCAGCGTGGGGGTTCAGCTCGGTGCGGACTGGATCGTGGTCCTTGTAACGGATGCGGCAGGTTCTGTCCTGGCGCGGACGCGCGTCAGGGGTGCGCGGTCCAGAACTCCGGAGGAAGTGGTTGAAGACGTGGCTGACCATGTGACCGTCCTGCTCCGTCTGGCGAACGTGGACCGGAGCGTCGTGGCCGGCATCGGCTTGGTGGCCCCGGGAGCCCTGGACGTTGACTCCGGCTCGATACTGGTTTCTCCCAGCCTCCCGTTGTGGCAGGGATTCCCTGTCCGCGAAGCGCTGGGGAAGGCCTCGGGCTTGCCTGCCTTGCTGGACAATGTTGCCACTGCTGCGGCAATGGGCGACTTTTGGAGCGGCACCATACCCAACGCCACCGCACACTGCACGCTTTACATGGGCGCCAGTATCAGCGCCGGGTTGCTGATATCGGGAGCACTTTACCGGGGTGCCAGCTCAAACAGCGGTCCCCTTGGAAGCGTACGTTTCCAAGGGGACCGAAGAGCAGGGCTAACGCTGGAGGAAGTCGCGGGACCACGAGCTGTTGCCGAACGAGCCAGGGCCGCCGTTTCAGGCGGACGGACGACGACGGCAAAACTCACCAAGGACAACGATCCCTTCAGTGACTTCGCAGCCATTGCAACGGCAGCCGTCCATGGTGACCCCTTGTCCATGGAACTTGTCCGGGAGTCCGCGGATTTCGTGGCTGATGCAGTACTCGCGTTGGTGAATATCCTCGATTTGGATTCTGTGACGTTCGCGGGCCCATCGTTTACGACTGCAGGATCGCTCTACCTGCCGGTGGTGGAGCAGCGGCTCCGCAAGGAAGCCTTTGCCTCGCCCAAGCATGGGGTAACAGTCAGGTTGTCCAGTCAGGTCACTGATGCTGCATCCGTTGGCGCTGCCGCCCTCATGCTCCAGCAGAGCCTGAACCAGCCCGTTGTTCCCCAGCCCGCTTAGCCAGCCTTCAGCTCGTCCAGGTAAATCGTCCCGTTGGTGGAATGCCCTTCAGGTACTTGGTTGATGAATACATTGAACTGGGACAGGTCCTTGAGGTCTTCGGCGGTGATACGCCGCTCAGCATTTGCCGTATCCCAAGGTGCTGGCCGGAAATCCGCAAAGGGGATACTGATGGTTTGCCCTTCCGTGCCGCTGAGGGATGGGTAAGCCTCGTAGGCGACGCCGCCGCAGACCAGCTGGAGAACCAGCTTTTGCTGGGACCCGTCCGGCCGCAACCACAAGGACAGTGCGTTGAAGCCTGACCAGTCACCATCAATGCGTCGGGTGATTCCCGTGTAGTTCTGCAATCTGAAGTCGTAGTCGAACCGCAACGAACGTTCTCCACTTCCAACAGGGCTGGTGGAAAGCGAGATGGTGTTGGCTCCCACCGCGCTGTATGTGGCACGAAGTTCGTGGTCGTCGGCATACCCTTCAAAATCGTCCACCACTCCGAGAGCCGCTGGAGGCTTTGCGCCGAGGACGATTTGCTGCTGTGCCGTGAGCGGGTCCTTCCCCGGCAGCTCCGCTGTAACGGCAAAGCTGGTCCGCTGGTTCACCAAGGCAGTTTCAGGCACAGTCAATGTGCCGGTGAAATAGCCTGACTCCGCGTCGTAAGCCAGTGGGTGTGTGGTTTGGTCATCGCCCCACGTGAACCACACAGTCTTGGGTTTTGCGTCGCTGACACGGACACGGACGGTGGTTTCCGTCTCCGTAATCCGTGACCCATCAACAGGTGACACCACGTGCATTGCAGGGGCGTGGCTGAACGTCTTGACCTTTCGCTGCCATACGTCACTCCAAGAGGCGTCCTTGCTGAACACTGTGAAGTCATCTGCTGCGAAGGCACGGAAATCCGTCAGCATTTCGTGCTCCGCCAGCTGGCCCGTAGCCGGGTACGGAACGAAAAATTGATCAGTACCGTAGTTGGTCCATGTCAGCATCCAGGCCATCCTCCTGGCGGCAGGATCGGCTTTGAGGGCGGCGAGCACGTGGCTGTACCAGCTGGGATCCGGGTTCTGCCCATTGGCTTTGAGGGCCCCGCTGACACCGAATTCTGTCAGTGCTGCCACTTTCCCTCGTTCATCAGCGAGGCGGGAGATCATGCCGAGGTCCGCCACGAGTCCATCCAGCCACTGCTGGGAGCCGCCGGAGCTGTCGTAGTTGTCGTATCCGAGGACGTCCACGAAGTCATCGCCAGGATACGTGCGCATGAAGACATCGTTGGTTCCGCTGAATCCACCGCCTGGTGAATATGCGTACAGGAAGTTGTGGACACCCTTGATGTCCCTCAGGTACTCAACGGTGTAGCGGAACAGCTCGATGTATTGGGCGGATGAGGCGTGGGCGGCGCCCCACCAAAACCAGGAACCGGCGTTTTCGTGGAAAGGACGGAACACTATGGGGATTGCACTTCCGTCATCGGCAACTGCCGCCTTTGCGAGTCGGGCTATTCTGTCCAGGTAGTCAGTGAATTGCTGGTTCTTATCGCCCCCCGGCATGATCCGCGGAACCACTCCGCCGTCGGTGTCGTTGAAGGCGCCGCCCGTGACGAAGTTGTCCATATGGGCCGAGAAGGTCTGGACACCCCCGATTTTGTCTGCCGCCTTGACCAGTTCCAGAGTGTGCTGGAGGTTCTCCTCCGGCGTTGGGCTGCCCGGTGCTGAACCGTTGCCGTCGTGCCCGAAATCCCAGCCGAAGACAGCAGGGTGATCTCCTGTAGCCGACTTCACATCAGACTGAAAACCGTCGGCACTCCCAGCGGGAAACGTCACGCCGAACTCTGTGTCCTGCTGGTGCCCGAACAGGATGCCTTTGCCTTGTTGGGAATGCAGGTAGGAAAAAAGCGCTGCGGTACGGGGAGTTGCATCGGGATCTGTGAGGGCAAGCCGTTGCGGAGGGCCGGAACTGCTTTCGGTGGACGGGGTGACGGCCATGGCGCCAGTAGAGGTTGAGGCTGCGAGGACAGCTATGAGCAGGGTCGCGCCGCACTTACGGAGGCGGCGAAGAAGTTCACTTGAAGGTTTCAATGTGGTCCTGTCTTCTTTGGGGATGCGGCTGTGCATCGCCATCGCCCTCACATTAGGTGATTAACTTAACTTGGTAAAGTTATTTCTGAATACGAGTGAAGGAGGACATTTCTTATCCTTGGTTATCCATGGCCTCCGCCCTTCCTGGCCATTGATGGTTCCGCACCTATGATGAACATGACTGGCGCCTTACCTGGCGCGGAAATGAGGGTCCTTCAATGTTCGCCGTCCCGGCACCCCCGGTGCGCCATCAGCAACTCCTGGTCACCATCTTCGGTCTTTATGGCAGGAATGCCGGTGATGCGCTGCCGGTCTCCGCACTGGTTTCGATGCTCGGTACGCTCGGCTATGACGCGCCAGGTGTGAGGTCGTCCGTTTCCAGGCTTAAGGCAAAGGGTGTCCTGAAGAGCGTCCGCGAAAGCGGCATTGCCAAGTACAAGATTGCCGAATCGGTGAGCGACGTCTTCCGTGAAGGTGATCGGCGGATCTTCGCCCCCGAACAGCCAGCTCCCGTGGATACGTGGGTGCTCGCCGTGTTCTCCGTGCCCGAGTCGATGCGGAACCGCCGGCACCAGCTGAGGTCCGCCTTGTCCAGCCTGGGATTTGGGTCCGTGGCTTCCGGTGTATGGATCGCTCCGGCACACAAGCTGGAGCAGGCTCGCGAACGCCTCACTGCCAGCGGGCTGATCGAATTCGTGGACCTCTTCCGCAGCGACTATGTTTTCGATGGCCCCATGCGGCCCAAGATCTCCGAATGGTGGGATCTCAAGGAACTCGATGAACAGTTCACGGAGTTCCTTGAGATCTACCGGGGCGCCGAGCAGCAGTGGATTGACCTTGTGGGAACCGACCCTGAGGCGGCCTTGGCTGATTCCACGGCCGAAGTGCGGCGCGACGCTTTCCGCTACTACATTCCGATGCTCACCCTGTGGCGCAAGTTCCCTTACCGGGACCCCAACCTCCCGACGGACTACCTTCCGCCAGAGTGGCATGGGCCGGAAGTCCGCCGAACCTTCCAGGCGGTGCACCGCCTCGCCGCGCCGCTCGCCGCGGCACACGCCCATGAGGTCATCAGCGAAGCCTTGGACCCTGTCCTGACGTAGCCGTTGGTGCGGGCTTAGTCCTTAGTCCCGGCTTAGTCCTTGGTCCGGGTTTAGTCCTTGGTTCGGGGCGCGTCGATGACGCCGAAGATTTCTCCCTGGGGCGCCTGCAGGATTGCCATCCGACCCATGGGGCTGTCCATGACTGGCACCAAGGCCGAAGAGCCGAGTTCCACAGCTGTTGAGACGGTTCGATCCACATGGTCGCTGGCAAACCAGGCCAGCCAGTGATTCGGCGCGCCCTCGGCCATTTCGGTGTCGTGCTGAATGCCGCCCACTTCTCGGCCGTCAGTGGCCCGCTTGGCGGTTGCGTAAATGAATCCGTCCTGGTCGATGTCCTGGTAGGTGAAGCCAAAAACATCGGCATAGAAGGACCGGGCCAGCGCATAATCGCGGGTGTGGAGTTCGTTCCAGCACAACGTGCCGTGCTCGTTGACGCGCTCTGCCCCGATATGGCTTCCCGCCTGCCAGATGCCAAAGACTGCACCAACGCTGTCCGCGGCAATTGCCATGCGCCCCGAATCCATTACATCGAAGGGAGGAGCGATGAGTTGGCCACCAACAGCCGCTACTTCTTTGCACGTGGTGTCAACATTGTCCGAGGCCAGATACGTGGTCCAGGCAGTTGGCATGTTGGAATCCTGCTTGGGGCCCAGTCCCGCAACAGCCTGTCCATCCAGTTGGGCCAGTAGATAGCCCCCGGCTTCTTCGTCTCCGGAGAGGTAATCCCATCCAAACAACTCCGTGTAGAAGGCCTTGGCGGCAGGGAGATCATCCACGCCCAGATCCACCCACGCGGGTGTTCCTGCAGGCCATTTCTCGGTTTGGGTAGTCATAGCAACTCCTTGGGTTCGGGGCTTAATTGGCGCGGCTGCCTCCCGGAATGCCCTATGCGCCGGGCTTCCTGGGAGGCAGCCACTCCCTTTGTGCGTCCAGCGTCCAATTCGTGATGCGATTCGGGCCCCAAATCGTGGCCGCCCCCGTGGAGCGGTAGTCCCACAGCAGCCCAGTACAAAGGAAGCGGCAGGCGTAAGCCGCCTGCCGCCGTCGTGCGTGTTCTGTTGTGAGATGGTGCGGTCTATCAGACGGTGCGCGTCGCCTTGGCGAGGTTGTCGCGAAGTTCGTCCGCGTTCTGACGGATGACGTAGGCCGGGCGGTCGCGCTCGACGCGCCAGCTGTCTTCGAGCGGCCCGATGTTGACGGTGTCGAAACCGAACTCGTCGTACAGCTTGGTCACGAGTTCGGCGGCCTCCGGGAAGTCACTGGCTGTGGCCAATGCGCGGCGGTTGGGTGTGCCGGCAGGGGTGCCATCGGTAGTGATGTCCTTGGCGAAGATGTGGTTGAAGCCCTTGGCTACCTTGGACGTGGGCAGGTGCTTCTGGAGCAGGCCCGAGGTGGTGGTCTCGCCGTTATCGAGCGCGGGAATACGGCCGTCGCGCTCCCAATAATAGTTGTTGGTGTCGATGACGATCTTGCCTTCCAAAGGCCCCGCCGGGATGTCCTGATAGTTCTTCAGGGGAACGGTCACGACGGCGAAATCACCTGCCGCTGCTGCCTCAGCCGCCGTCGCGGCCCGGGCCCGCGGGCCGAGTTCGGTGACCAGTTCCGCGAGGGTTTCCGGCCCCCTGGAATTGCTGATCACGACGTCGTACCCAAGTTCCACGGCTTTGCGCGCAACCTGGCTGCCAATGTGTCCTGCACCGATGATTCCGATTGTTGTCATACTCCCGCCAACAAGATGTTGCAGGCGCGTATTTCCGGCGTTACGGAATATGTCGAAGGGCGCCGAGAGTTTCCGTGAATGGCGGTGATAAGTAGGCTTACTAAATGTCTACTCCAGCGAACTCAAGCTCCAAGAAACGCGGTGTCCTCTTCGACGTCGATGGGACGTTGATCGACTCCAGCTACTTCCACGCCCTCGCCTGGTGGCAGGCCTTCAGGCGCGAAGGCTTGGACATCCAGATCTCCGACATTCATCGCAGTGTCGGAATGGGTGGCGACAAGCTGGTCCAGCACCTGGTTCCGGACTGTCCGGAAGACATGCAAAAGGAATTGAAATCCGCGCACGGAGCTGTGTTTTCGACATTCTGGCCGTCATTACGCGCCTTCGACTCCGCCAGGGACCTCCTTGCAGCCTGCTCCGATTCCGGGCTGGCGGTTGGGCTGGCGTCGTCAGCGCAAGAGCGCGACCTTGACGTCAGCAGGCGGCTCCTCGACGCCGGTGGGTCCATTGACGCGTGGACCAGCTCCAATGACGCGGACGAAAGCAAGCCTGCCCCGGATATCCTCCTGGCGTGCCTGAAGAAGTTGGAACTCGATCCAGCGGACGTCGTCTTTGTTGGCGATGCTGTCTGGGACGTGAAGGCTGCTGCGGCAATTGGCGTTCCCGCTATCGCCCTCACCTGCGGTGGTATCAGCGAGGGAGAACTGCGTGACGCAGGCGCCGCGGAGGTCTACGACAATCCGCGGCACTTGCTGGAGAATCTGGAAAGCAGCGCCATTGGAAGGCTGACGGCGGCGACGCTCAGTGGTTAAGAGACGCTCAGTGGTTAAGAAGCGTGGCCGCCCGCGCCACCGGGTTGAGTAGCATTGCCCCCAATTGACCAGCAACGGAAGGAAGTCGCGTCATGCAGCAGTATGTCGTCCTGCAAGTGATCCTTAAGGAGAAACTGTTGGGAACTGGTTCGGGCAATCTGACCTCCCTGGAGAAAGCCATCAACGATCAGGCCGCGAAGGGCTACCGGCTCCACACCATCACCACGTCGAGCAGCGGGAGCAAGGGGATGATCGGTGGCGGGGACCGCATTCAGGCAACGATGGTGTTCGAACGCCTCGGATAATTGGACTTCGTCGACAAGCTGGGCGTTCGGACGGCCATGGTGGACCGACTTGCGGGCGAGGATGAGATGATGACCAAAATGGTCGCAAGGATGGCACAAGCGTACCGAAAGCGGTACGCTTTTGCCGTGAGGCTGACTAGTTCGTACCGGCAGATCCTGAGGGAACTTGCCTACGACACCCATGGCGTCATCACAGTGGCCAACGCGCGCGAAGCAGGAGTACCGCCCGTGGAGCTCCGGAAATTGACTGCGCGAGGAGCCCTGCGGCGCATAGGGCACGGCGTGTACCGGATGATCGAAGCCCCTTCGAGCAACCTCGACGAGTTCGCTGAAGCCGTAGCCCTCGGAGGAGAAGAAGCTGTACTCGCCGACGAATCTGTGCTCGCCGCCTACGGCTTGGGTCAGGTCAACCTCCGCAAAATCAGGGTGGTCACCCCTCGGAGGGTCCGCAGCCGGCTCCCGGACACGGTCGAGATTGAACAGCGGAAAGTGCCTCTTTGGGACAGCGGCTACATTGAAGGTATTCCAGCCATGGGTGTGGAAAGCGCCCTGTTGGGTTCTCGAGGACGAATCATGACTGAGCGTCTGGTCGATGCGGCCCGCAAAGCGGAGCAGCGTGGTCTGCTCGATTCAGCAGCCGCAGCCCGCGTCATCAAAGAATTGGAAACATCTTGAGCACACCACCGAACGACAATCAGCCAGAGGAAATCACTGCGCCCAAGAATGTCCGGTATTTAGAGGGCAGGATCGCAGAGCTCGCAAAGGCCGAGAACTCGACCGTCGCCAAGCTCAAGTCCCTAGTAGCCAACCTGGCGGTGTGCCAAATGCTGCCCCCATCAGCGGTGAAGGGCGGCACTGGTCTAAAGCTACGGCTTGGCGAGAACCTCACGCGTCAAACCCCTGATCTGGACACCGCCTTTCGCGGGAACATGCAGAATTTTGAAGAGCAGTTGCGAAAGAATCTTGCGGCTGGTTGGGGAGGATTCACCGGTGCGGTTGTGCCGGGAACTCCTCGCGCACCAGAGAGCGTGCCGACCGCCTACATCATGCAGCCTTTCGCGGTGAAGCTGCAGTACCGAAACAAGTCCTTCACGACGGTGGAGCTTGAAGTCGGCTTCGACGAGCTTGGAGCAACCGGAGATCTCACGGAGACAGCACTCTCGGCGGAATTGATCGACACCTTCATGGCCCTAGGGCTCCCTCGACCGAATCCGGTGCCTGTCCTACCCCTCCACCATCAGGTATCACAGAAACTGCATGCGTGTACCGAACCCGGAAGCCAGCGGGCCCACGATCTGGTGGACTTGCAACTGTTGGCAGGCCTTGCCGATGACGTGTTGGTGGCCGAGACGGTGGAACGGCTCTTCCGATTCCGGCGCCAACACGACTGGCCAGCCATGGCAGTATCGACCAAGGAGTGGGACACTCTATATGCCGATGCCGCCCTTGGCCTGGAGGAAGTAGTGCTTCCCACTGTCGGCGATGCCGTCCAATGGCTGAACGGTGAATACATTCCGCGGATCGTGGCAGCAGGAAAAGTTCCTAACGCTGCAGATTGACGCAAAAGCCTCGGAGCTCGTGGTGCTCGGGGGCTTCGGCGTCCGGCACCTGGTACGGATCGCTCTACGACCGCCAAACTATGCTTTGAGGGCTCCCGGTATCCCGTTGAGGCGAAGGGTCGTCCCCGTGCGCAGATGAGGTAAGTCAGCGCTGCCGTCTCCGGTTCGCTCGAGGAACGTGACCTGCTCTGTCCAGGTCAGCTTGCTCCTCCCTGTTTCCGCATCCGCCAAGGTCACTGTTACAAGCGATGCCCACCGGGTTACATCGTCCACGATCGCTTCATAGACGAAAACGATCCGGCGATCGGGAATGATGTCGAGGTAGCGCGAACGATTGCGCAGTTTCTCGGCCTGCCCGTCTAGCATGACGAAAGTGCTGCTCGCTTCCTCACCGCCGCCAATGTGGAAGTCGTGATCATAGACGGACCCCGTTCCTGGCATCCGAAACCATTGCCGGCGCAACCGATCATCCGCGAACACGGCGAAGAGGTCCGCCCGGTTCGCATCGAAATCGCGCGTGATACTGAAAGTCTCGTGCCTCACGTCCGAAGGCTGCTCACCACTCGTTTGGTCGGAAGGGTGCGCATCATCCAACTCAGTCATGTCAGCCAACTCTCTGTTCTCTCATCACGTATCTGTAGGAACAGAGGCAGGCCGCAGTTGCTTCCCGCGTTTGATCACAGCCTGACGGCCGCGCCTGGCCCCGTCTAGAGTTCCTCGTCCCGCACTTCCTCATTCCGGCCGCGTCCTCGAACCGCCCAGATGATCAACGCAATGACGATGATCGCAGCAACGGCTGCCAGGATCCACGGCGTGACGTCGGTCCGGGTTTGTTCCTGGGGTTGGGACTCTCCGGTCCCTGGGTTCGCGGGTCCGCTGCTTGCCGGGTTGGACGTGGTTTGCCCGCCGGACGATGGAGCTGGGTTTGTGGGTGTCGCCGTTGATGGGCCGGAAGGATTGCTGGGCGAGGCCGACGGTGTGGAGGTGGTGGCAGCTACGTGGCCTTGCAGGGCGGCCGGGTTTGCTGCGTTTGCTGCTGCCGCGATGGACAACATGGACCCGGTGAAGAGGGTCAGTGCCAGCGTTGTCAGGGCTAATCTACGAAGCATCGTTTCTCCTGTGGGATAGGGCGTGTCCGCGAATCCTCATAGTAGTAAGCATACTGACTAACAAAGAAAATGGGATGGGGTCGCCCCTAGACAAGGGGCGACCCCACCCGAGGAGCTAGCGCGTTAGCTTGGCCGAATCCGGTTCCGGATCGCCGATATGGCCCGGAGCGTTGGCTGCCAGGACACGCTGGACAAACGCGCTGTATTCCTCCATATAGTGCCGCAGCAACCCTGCCGTACCTTCGTCCTTAACCGAGCCGTCGTCGTCGTATGCGTCCGCGACGAAGCGAATGTAAGCCTCCGGGGCATTCAGCTGAGGCGCGTCGAGGAAGCTGAGCACGCTGCGCATGGAGGACTGCATCACCGCAGTTCCGATGCCACCAGGCGACGCGCCGATAATGCCGGTCGGCTTCCGTGCGAAGGAGTTGCTTCCCCACGGCCGTGATCCCCAGTCGATGGCGTTCTTCAATGCGCCTGGAATGGAGCGGTTGTACTCGGGGGAGACGAAAAGAATGCCGTCCGATGCGGCGATCGCGTCCTTCAATTCCCTGCCGGCAGGCGGGAAGTCGGAGTCATAGTCGGAGCTGTACAAGGGGAGGTCCCGGATGGCGATCTCATGGAACTCCAGTTCCGGAGGCGCCACGCTGATGAGCGCCTTGGAGAGGACCCGGTTGATCGAGGTACTAGAGAGGCTTCCGACGAAATAGCCGATTTTGAATGTGTCCATAGCGGCGTTCCTTCCCGACGGCACGGCCGGAACCGGCTCGTCGACGGTGTGGACGCTGGTTGCCCCAGCTTCCACCGACCCTAATGGACTTGTCCACATAGCGCACCCCCCTACTCCCGTCCGGACCCTTGCGGCCATAGACTCATGCCAACTGGTTCCGGAGAGTTCCCGAAGAGGGGTGGCGGGTGAAAGCAGGCATAGCGCGCGAGGCACTCGACGGCGAGCGCAGAGTGGCAGCCACGCCCGAAACGGTCAAGCAATTGACCGGGTTGGGCCTTGATGTTGAGATCGAGTCCGGAGCGGGGCTTGCCTCCGGACACAGCGACGATGATTACCGGCAGGCCGGCGCTTCTGTTGTGCAGTCCTTGGATCTCGGATCCGTAGACGTTTACTGCCACGTGCGTCCCATGGAACCGTCGACGGCGGGAGCTCTCCGCGCGGGTTCAGTCACCGTTGGTTTGGGGTCGCCGTCGTCGGAGTTGCCAACCGTCCGCGCGCTCGCGGCAGGTGGCATCACCTCCTTTGCGCTGGAACTGGTTCCCCGGATCTCGCGGGCCCAGTCCATGGACGCCCTCACCTCACAGGCCCTGGTGGCTGGATACCGCTGTGTCCTTGAAGCCGCGACGCGCCTGCCGCGGTTCTTCCCCTTGTACATGACCGCGGCCGGAACTATTCCGCCGGCGCGAGTCCTGGTGCTGGGGGCAGGCGTGGCCGGACTCCAAGCGATCGGCACTGCCAAAAGGCTTGGCGCGCGTGTTTCAGCCAATGACATCAGGCCGGCCTCGGCAGACGAAGTGGCTTCCATGGGTGGGACTTTCATCAAGCTGGACCTTGAAACAGCCGAAGCTTCAGGCGGATATGCGCGCGAGCTCAGCGCAGACAGGGGTGCCTTGCAGCGTGCGCTCCTGACCCCGCACGTAGCGCAGGCAGATGTCCTCATCACCACTGCTGCCGTCCCCGGACGCCGGGCACCACTTCTGGTGAGCCGCGAAATGGTCCAGGGGATGCGCCCAGGATCGGTCGTAGTAGATCTGGCGGCAGAGTCAGGCGGAAACGTGGAAGGCAGCATCCCCGGGCAGGACATCCACATCCCCACCGCTGATGGGCAAGGCGAAGTGACCTTGGTGGGGCTCAAGGACCCAGCGTCCGCGATGCCCGGCGATGCCTCACGCTTGTTCGCCAAGAACGTGGCCAACCTGATCGCATTGATGACCCGGGACGGAGTTGTAGCCCCGGACTTTGAAGACGAGGTTGTGGCGGGAACCTGCCTCACTCACGATGGCGAGGTGCGGCACGGGCCAACAGCTGAGGCACTCGCGGCGCTCGCGGGTGAGACCGGCCCCTTTGGCAGTGCCCACACAGCGGCCAACCCTGGCAGTGAAGGAGCGCATTGATGGATGGCATGAGTCTGCTGACGATCACCGTACTGGCAGTTTTCGTGGGCTTCGAGGTCGTCTCCAAAGTTTCCAGCACCCTGCACACACCCCTCATGTCCGGGGCAAATGCGATCCACGGAATCATCCTCGTGGGTGCCATCATTGTCGCGGGCCAGGCCTCTGATCCCTGGGTATTGGCGGTCGCCCTGCTGGCTGTTGTCCTTGCCACTGCCAACCTTGTGGGCGGCTTCGTGGTGACCGACCGCATGCTGGAGATGTTCCGCGGGAGGCAACGGCCGCCGTCGCCAGTTGTTTCATCCGAGGATCATGCGGGTAAGGAGCTCGGCCGGTGACTCTTCTGGATCCCACCTGGACAGCTCTCCTCTATCTCGCGGCCGCAGCCTGTTTCATCCTGGCGCTTAAAGGTCTGAACTCACCGCGGACGGCACGGCGTGGAAACCTCATTGGGGCGTTCGGAGCCTTGTTGGCTGTCGTCACAGTGTTCGTCTCGGTGAAGCTGGACAACGTTCCGTGGATCGTTGGGGCAATAGCTCTGGGATCGGTGGTGGCCGCACCCGTGGCACGGCGCGTTCAGATGACGCAGATGCCCCAACTCGTGGCCCTGTTCAATGGTGTGGGCGGGGGCGCTGCCGCGCTCGTGGCATTGCTGGAGCTCTCGCATACAGGCGATGCGTGGGTCCGCCTGGCCATTGTGTTCACGCTGCTCGTCGGGGCCGTTTCCTTCGCCGGTTCTGGAGTTACGTTTGCCAAACTGCAGGGGCTGATGACCACCCGGCCGGTGACGTTCCCGGGCTTGCCTGTGCTCATGGCCGTGGTGTTGCTGGCGGCAGTGGGCGCAGGGGTTGTGGTGATACTGAACGGTTCGCTGCTGCTCGCGCTGGCGCTGCTGATTCTTGGGCTAGTGACCGGTATCCTGCTGGTCCTCCCGGTGGGTGGCGCCGACGTGCCTATTGTCATCTCGCTGCTCAACGCCTTCACCGGATTGGCTGTGGCCGCATCCGGATTGGTGCTGGGCAACGTACTCCTGGTGGTGGCCGGCACCCTGGTTGGGGCGTCCGGCACCATCCTCACTCGGGCCATGGCCGCCGCAATGGGCCGCAGCGTTGCGGGCATCATGTTCGGTGCCTTCAAGGGTGGCTCCACGGCTGGGTCCACTGCGGTTAGTGAGCGCCCGGTCAGATCCTCCAGCCCGGAGGATGTTGCGGTGCTGCTCGGGTACGCCCAGCGGGTGATTATCGTTCCCGGGTACGGCTTGGCCGTGGCGCAAGGCCAGCACACGGCCGCTGAGTTGGCCTTGGCTTTGGAGGCACGCGGGACAGAGGTGGACTTCGCCATCCATCCTGTTGCCGGACGCATGCCCGGGCACATGAACGTCCTACTGGCCGAGGCAAACGTGCCGTATGACTCGCTGAAGGAAATGAGCGATATCAACCCGGAGTTCAAGACGGCCGATGTTGCTTTGGTGGTGGGTGCCAACGACGTAGTGAACCCTGCAGCCAAGACCACCTCCGGCTCGCCGATTTACGGAATGCCAATCCTGGAAGTAGCTGACGCCCGGCAGGTGGTATTCCTCAAACGGTCCATGCGTCCTGGATTCGCCGGCATAGAAAACGAACTTCTCTACGAGCCCCAGACCACGTTGCTGTTCGGCGACGCAAAGGATTCATTGACCAAGGTGTTGGGCGCAGTAAAGGCGCTCTAGGAGGATCGGCCCTCTAATTTCGGGCCCTAATTTTGCGTCACGTTCCGACTGGTGAAGCCACATCTTTTAAACAGAAGTCTGCCCAGAAAGGCGACTGCAGAAAGATGCATGGCTAGGAGTCATCGATTGCAAGACGATATGAAGGATTCGACGCCGGATTCCCGCTTCGACAAACCACAAAGCAAGAGGGTGACAGATTGGAGGCCACTCGTTGGCCTGGACGTTCAAATCTGGCGCGGCAACAAGATCGTGGACCAAGGCCTGGTGGAAGCGGTGACCGCTGACGGCGACGTTTTATGGCTCAAACAAGAGGGAGCAACCAACCGTCGGCTTGTCATGAAGGAAGCCGGAACAGGGCTTCGGGTACGGCTCATCACCTGAGCACAAAGCCGGGGTGCCCGGCCTCGCACCCTTCCCGGCCATCCGCCGTCGTCCTAAGCTGAACCGTACGAGTTACCCAACCCATGCCGAACCGCCACATCTAAGCGAGGTTGCGCCATGACCGTCAAACTCAACAAGAAAGCATTCGACAACGCGAAGCACCTGATCCGCGACGGGAAGATCGTCAAGGACGTCCGGGATGACTGGAGCGAGCATGCCCCGTCCACCCAGGACGAGAATAAGTTCCTGGAGAAGCACGGCCAGGCGGAGTATTCCAAGTGGTATCTCGGTGTGGACGACGATCACCCGGATGACCAAAAGGGCCACTACAAATTCCCCTTCGGCGACTTCAAGAAGATCCACAGATGTGCGGTCATCTCTGCCGAGAGCCGTGCGGCGCAGAACGACTATGACGATATCCGGGATGCGCTCGGCAAGCTGCTCGAACGCATCGATGAGGACAACGAGGATTAGCGTACGGCGTCAGCCAGCAACCGCCCCCATTTCGGGTCCAGCAATGGAGCTCCGGCAAGTTTAAGTGCATGCCAGAGTGTCACTGCCACGGAATCGAGTACCGGGACGCCTGTTCGGGCTTCCACGTCTGCTGTGATGTTGGCTCCATAGAGGTTGGTGCACAAATAGACCAAGGCATCGGGATGAGCTGCAGCCAGCTCCAATGAACCCGGCAGCATTTCCTCATCAGTAACGCGGCCAAAGGATTCGTTATCGGTGAGATCAAGGTGCCGGTGATCGATCGTCTTGATGCCTTCTTTGGCATAGGACGCGATCACGGCCTCATTCACGTCTGCGGTGTAAGGCGTGAACAGACCAATTCGCTCGGTGCCAAAGGACGAGAAGGCCTCCAAGTAGGCGAGCGTGGACGTGGTGGCCGGTATGCCTGTGGCGTCGGTGATCTCACGGACCAAGGCGTGGTCGTGGGAAGCGCCGAGCCAGGATCCGGACGTGCCGTTCCATGCAATAACGTCCACGTTCGCTGTGGCCAGCAACTCGGCGGCGGCGCGCATCACGGAGGAATCGAATTGCTTGTCCGAGGAGTCGTCCAAGGCAATCCGGGTGACGGGGATGCGGGTTGAATGGATGGTTACATCCTGGCGGTCGCCAAGAATCCGGTAAGTCTGCGGCTCGAGGCAGGTGTTGGAGGACGGCACGATCATGCCGATGCGGATGGGGCGGTTGTTTGAAGGCATGGTTGCTCCTAAGCGCTAAGGGATTCGGCAGAAGGAATGACGGGAACGGAGAGGGCGTCGCGGTGTTCCGTGAAGCCATTGCGGGGCACGAAGCGACCCACCGGCCCGGGATCGTGGAAACCTGCTTCATCAAGGACCACCCGTCCCGCGGAGATCACCACTGCGGGCCAGCCGCTGAGTGTCTTCCCCTCAAAAGGCGAGAAATCCGTCCCCATGTGCAACGCACCGCCGTCGACCGTTTGCTGTGAGGCGGGATCGAAGATCACGATGTCGGCATCGAAGCCTTCCACGATCGCGCCCTTTCGCGGGACTGCATTGATCCTGGCGGGACCTGCGGAGAAAACCTCAACGAAGTCCTCCACAGAGCCGCCCGACTCCGTGACCAGTGCCGTGAACGTCACGGGCATGCGGGTTTCCACGCCGGGGAGGCCGTGCGGCATGTAGCGGACATCGTCCGTGCGCTCGAGTTTTTGGGAGAGGTCGTAGCAGGAATGGTCCGAAGAAACTGTGTGGATGGCATCGGCAGCAAGCCGATCCTTCAAAGCGGCCACCGTTTCGGCACTGCGCATCGGCGGGCAGCACGCGTACCATTCCGGGAACGCGGAACCATAGACGGTGTCGTCCAAGGTCAGGTAGTGCGGGCACGTCTCCGAGTACGCCTCCTGGCCGCTCTCGCGGGCTTCGGCCACGAGGTCCACGGCACCCGGAGTCGACTGATGGACAAAATAGACGGGCGCTCCGGTGTACTGAGCCATGGCCAGGGTTTCCTTGACCGAGATCTCTTCGGCAAGCTCGGGCCTCGTGCGGTGCAGATGCTCGATGCCGATGCGGCCGTCCGAGGCGTGCTGCTCAGTGCAGTCGGTGATGATGGGATCGTGCTCTGCATGGACGTACGTGAGGCCATCCAGGCGCACCATCTCGCGCATGACCTTCAGGATGGTGTCACCATCGGCCATGGTTGAGCCGCGATTGGTGGTGTACATCTTCACGGACCTGACGCCCTCGGCTGCAAGCTGCTCGAGCTGCCACGGAACCGTCTCATCCCACGTGACAACAGCGCCGTGCAGGGCAACATCGCAGCGGGATTCGGTGGCGAGGCGCTTCTTGTTCAGGACCGCTTCGAGCGGAGTCTCCTGTGCATCGCGGGGGATGCCGAAATCGATGATGGTGGTGGTGCCGCCCCAGAGCGCCGCCGTTGATGTGGTCCGGTAGTCATCCAAAGTGCGGAATCGGCCCGTCACTTGGGCAACATGGCAGTGGCCGTCGATGCCGCCGGGGATGACCAACTGGCCATGGGCTTCAATGGTTCGTGCGGCCGCGGGAATGGGTTCGGCAGCGTCAACGAGCTGGACGATGCGTCCGCCGTCGACTACGACATGGGCGGCTTGCCTGCCGAAACTGTTGACGACGGTGCCGTTGGCGATGACGAGATCGGGGAAGTGGGACATCGTTGTCCTCCTTGTTCTTGGAAGTTTTTAGCGGGACGGGAGGGCGGGCGATGCCGGAACCGGCGCGGAGGAGAGGTGCGCGGAGTGGGCTGCTGACTGGGCCGCGGACTGAGCACCGGTCAGGGCAGCGTCGAGGTTTTCCGAAAGACCCTGCCGTAGCTTGACCGGTGGCGCTGCGAACGAGCCGCGCCGGTGAACGCCGGACTTCAACGCGACCACGGCCTCCGTCATGCGGATCCCGGCGGAAATGCCGTCCACCACGGGCACGGGGATCTGTCCTTCGAGCTCCCGGGCAAGCCCTGCGAGCGGCGCACCGGCAAGGATCACGACGTCGGCGCCGTCCTCAGCGACGGCCTGCCGGCTGAGCGCCAGCAGGGTTTCCTTGAAGTCTGCCTGCACCRACCCTATCGAGTTCAAGCTTTGGTTGATGGAGCGGATGGAAGCGAGACGGCCGCCAAAACCGAAGCGTTCCACGCAGTCCAGGTACCAGGCCTGGATACGATCCGAGATGGCAATGATCGAGAACCGGTGGCCCTGCAAGGCCGCAGCGCACAGTGCCGCCTCCGTGATACCGATGACCGGTACGTCAACGAGTTCCTTCAGCGCAGGCATTCCTGGATCTCCGAAAGCAGCCACAACGACGCCGTCCACAGCGGCGCTGTCGCGTTCCCGCCCAAGGCTGGCGCCGCCGTCGTGCGCGTATTCGGCGATCAGCTCAGCCACTGCGCCGGCCGCGATGAGCGACTCGAAGCGGGTTTCGATGTATTCGACGCCGTGCCCGGCAGTCCGAACGATCAATTCGGTGTCCGGCCCGGCTGAGCGCAAGGCCTCGGCCTCGATCAGGGCTGTGACGTCGTCACTGATGTTGGGGTTGATGACCAGGAGTCTCATGGTTTTTTCCGTTGCAGTTTGGGCTCAGTGTGGCTGGAATCCTCGGGGAACTGTTCGCGGTACTTGCCGATGTGCGACGCCGATTGGAGAGCGGCCCGGTCAGGGTCAGCACTGGCGATAGCAGCGTACAGGTCGCGGTGTTCCTGGATGAGTTCCGGGAGATCGCTGACGTGGCGGAACAGCCAGTGCATGCGACCCTGGAGTGGTTCCAGCGCGGAGCGGAGAAAGTCGTTGTTGGCGATTGCCGTGATGGCATCGTGGAAATCGCTGTTGGCGCGGTGGGCTTCCAGGATGGAGCCCTTGGCCAGGCAGCGATCGGCCTCATCCAGCAGGCCGGCGAGGTGTTCAAGATTCTGGGTGGTGGCCCGCTTGGCGGCCAGCCGGCAGGCGAGGACTTCCAAGGATTGACGGACGTCGAAGAGGTCCTCCACATCCTTGGGGCTCAGGCCGCTGACTTCGGAACCACGGCCGGCGCGGTCCCGGATAAGTCCTTCCTGCCGCAGCATGCGCAGTGCTTCGCGGATGGGCAGTCGGGAGACGTTGAATTCGGCGGCGAGGTCGCGCTCCACCAGCCTGGTGCCGGGCGCATAGTGCCCCTCAAAAATCCTGGAACGGAGCGTGTCACGCACTGACTCCCGGAGGGGGCGGTCAGCGATGTTCGTGTCTTCTGCGGCTAGCATTTCCAGCTCCATTTCGTGATGTGTGAGGCAGTGCGCCCGGCGACCAGGTGGGCTTCCGGCCATCCGGCGGTTCAGGACCGTCCGGCCGGCCCGGTCAGGCGAGTTAGACCGGGAGTCGCTTGTTGTAATCCAGGACCAGGACGGAGATGCCCATGATTACGGCGGATCCAACAAAGTACAGCAGAGCCCAGGTGTAAGAGCCTGTGGCCCCGACAATCAGGCCTACCACAATCGGGGTGACGAATCCGGCGATGTTGCCGCTGAAGTTCATGGCCCCGCCTAGCACGCCGGCATTGGTGCGACCGCCCAGGATGGACGGGATGGACCAGAACAGGCCAACCCAGCGCAGGAAGAACAGGACTACCGAGAGAAGCACGACGGCGGTGATCGGGTCTGCGACGACCGTGACGCCTACGAGGCCGCCCACCACTACGACGCTGGAGATACCCAGGAGGGTGCGCATGACCCGGTTGGCCGAAGCACCGGACGCCCGCCATTTGTCGGCGATGATGCCACCGAGGATTTCGCCGACGAACCCGGCGCCGAAGATCACAAACGTGGACCAGCCGATGGTCTTCAGATCGAAGCCCTTGGCTTGAGCCAGGTACAGCGGGCCCCAGGTGAGCAGGCCGTAAAACACGCCGTTGAAGCCGAGCCAGCCGAAGCACATTGCCCAGAAGGAACGGAACTTCAGGTAGGGCAGCAGGGCGCGCTTACCTTGCGCACCTTCCTTGGCAGCTTCAGCGTCGTCCTCGGCGTGTGAAGCCTCGATGTAGTCAGCTTCAGCGTTGTTGACACTCTTGTGCTGACGGGGGTTGTCGCGGACGTACCACCAGACGGCCAGGCCCATGAGAATCGTGAGGGCGCCGGCGATGATGAAGGACATCCGCCAGCTGCCGGTGGAGGCAATCAACCAAGTGATGAGGATGCCGCCGAGGCCAGCACCCAGCGGAGCACCGGCGTCGAGGATGGTGGCGCCACGGCCACGTTCCTTCTTGTGCATCCAGATGGCGTTGAGCTTACCGCCGGCAGGCATGACGCCTGCCTCCGTCACGCCGATGCCCAGGCGGGCGATGAACATGCTGAGGAATCCGCCGGCGAAACCCGAGGCGGCGGTAGCGGCGCCCCAGCCAATGCAGGATGCGGTGACCACTTTGCGTGGGCCAAACTTGTCGATCAACAGACCGACGGGGATTTGCATCAGGGCATAGGTCCAGAAGAATGCCGACAACAGAAGCCCCACAAGCTCGGGCGGGAGGTTGAATTCCTTCTGGATGATGGGCAGGGCTACGGAGATGGATCCACGGTCAATGTAGTTGACCGAGACAAGGACCAGGAGCAGGATGAAGAGCTTCCAGCGGACGTTGGTGCGTCGCTGCACGCCGTCCTTGCCGGTTTTGGGCTCGTTTTCCTGGTTTTCCTGGGTTGCCAGTTGGGTGTTTTGGGGAGACACAGCTTCTCCTTCAGAGGAGTCAACAGGGGTGGAATGTCTTGGGGTATGTCTTTGGGGGATGAGCCGGGGCGCGATATCGCTTCAGCTGGATCCGTGCCGGCGGCAACTGTTGCGATCCCTGCCCTTTTGGTGGCGGGGGCCGCAGCCGGTAGCGGGTCTATTTGGGATCCCGTTTTGGGATCCCAAAATCTAAGTTAGATGTGACGGGCGGCACGGTCAAGAGTTTTGGTATACCCAATCTGGAAACGGAATGTGACTGGGCGGGCTGGCGGGCGAACGCTCCTGCCCGGTTACTCCTGCACGGACGCGCGAAAACCCGGCCTTTCCTGGGAAATTCCGGGCTTTCGGGGCGGTAACTGGGAAGGGGTGCTGATTAGCGCTGGTATGCCGAGCTTGGGGATGTGTCAGGACTGTATGCCAAAATCTCCGCGAGCTCAGCAAGCCGGTGCGCGCGAGCCGACTCGGCCGGGGTGAATGGCTCGCCTGGGCGGGAGAAGACCAGAGGTCCATGCCATGCTGTTGGAATCTTGAGGATGTCCGTTGAAGGCCCGACGCCGGCACTCGCCTCGGGTGCCGGATTCTCTGGATCGTTGGGAACTACTTTCGCGGACAGCAGTTCGGCGACCGCGTGTGGAAGCTCATTCGGATTCCCGGCAATACGGGTGGCGAGGCTCAGCGCCTTGGTTTGGCCATCAGCCATGGCGAGTGCCGTGGTAGGCCACACGTGGGACTCACGCCCGCCGCCGTCGTCGAGCGCTTTCAGCAGTTCACGTTCGGTGACCTCCCCCGGAGCGGAGAGGACGAACTCATCCATCACTATTTGCGAGACTTCTGATCCGTCGCGAGCCGGGCCGTCCATCGGGTGAACGTGAATGCTGAGGATATTCGTCTCCAGCTTGGCCAGGGACTGGGTGATTTTCTGCAGGGAACCGGGTTGGTCCCGCAGCGTGACCCGAGCACGCCACAAAGACGGGGCCGCATGTAGCTTGTGCCGCTGGCGGAGGGCAGGGGCATGCAACCAGCGGCGGAGGACCTTGGCGGCCGACGGTTCGGCCACCCAGATAACCAGCACTGTTGCAGTCACGGTCAGGAGCAGGACCTTGGCCACATAGGGGAGATGAGTTTCCACAACCGCGGCGTGAACCAGCAGCTCAATGGGAAGCATCACCGCGATGTTGGCCAGGGTGAGCCGGGCCTTGGGTGGTTCGGGCAACTGTCCGCAGACATCGCATCGGAGGTCCGCGGTGACGGGAGAGCTCGCTTTGGGCTTCATGATTTCATGCTGCCCGACGCCTGTTTCGTGAGGGTTGCCTGCGCGTCACGTTTCTGGTTACTGGCGTCGAACGGCTGAATTCCTGCCCACTTACTACCTGCCCGCACCACGCTGGCAACGCAAAAGCCCGGCGTTCTCGCGGGGAGAACGCCGGGCTATGTGAAGCAACCGGGAAGGAGCGCTCGGGGAATTTGTCTTAGTGGACGGAATCCGAATCCAGATCCGAACCCCGTCCGGTGCCACGATGGGCCGCTGCATCCTTCAGGAGGTCGCGGATTTCGGCCAGGAGGGCGGTGTCAGCCGGCAGTGGCTCTTCTTCGGGTTCCTCGGTGGAGAGGCGGTTCTTGACCATTGAATTGATCTTGTTCATGGGCGCTACGAAGATGAAGTAGACCACTCCGGCGGTGATCACGAAGGTCACCATTGCCGTGAGCACGGCACCAAAGTTGATGAACGTAGCGGGGTTGTCCTGCCAGATCCGGAAGCCCAGACCGTCGGCGTTCACGCCGCCCGCAGCCGCGATGACGGGGTTGATGATGTTGGTGGTGAAAGCCGCAACGAGTGCGGTGAACGCACTGCCGATGACCACGGCAATAGCCAGTTCGATCACGTTGCCGCGAAGTATGAAGTCCTTGAAACCCTTAAGCATGGAAATGTCCTCCGATTGGGTGCGGGTGTCTGGCTCAAGCAGAGAACAAACTACCACTCCAAGGTTTCAAAAGGGTGTCAACGTGATGTGAGAGAGGGATGCCGGGTGCGGTCGTATGGTTTTGTGAGACAGCTTGATGGGAGCTTCAGTTCAGATGACCACGCCCAGAAGAAAATACGATGCGGCTTTCCGTGAGGATGCTGTGCGGCTTGTTTTGTCCACGAACCGGTCGGTGAAACAGGTCGCCGAGGAGAT